>DATDPS010000256.1:0-6800 GCA_035292625.1 Lysobacterales bacterium
ATCCTGGCGGTGCGCGACATCAAGGTACGTTACAAGCAAAGCCTGGTCGGAGTCGGCTGGGTGGTGGTGCAGCCACACTGTTCAAGGCATTCGTCCCGCAGTGAGCCATTGAAAGATTCGATGAACGCATTTGTCGCATTAAGTAAGAGTTCCCGCTCGGGAATATTACCCTGTGTGCACGGTAGAGTTGGAGAAATATTCCCGATCGGTAATTATTTCTTGTGTGCACGACAGCATTGACGTAATATTCCCAATCGGTAATATTTTTTATGGAAGGTGAGGCAGGTGTTTTTGACTCCTGAAAAAATCGGACGTGTCGTTCGCACCGCACGCAAGCAAATGCGCGTGACGCAGGCTGATCTCGCCCTGACCTCGGGGACCGGGCTGCGCTTCATCATCGATCTGGAAAAGGGCAAACCCACCTGTCACATCGGCAAGGTCCTTACCGTTCTGCAAACCCTGGGGATCGAAGCATCGCTGACAGCGCCTCCTCCTGACGAAGGGCGCTAGCGCCATGACGCACACCCTCGACGTTTTTCTCGAGCAGCGTCTGGTTGGTCACCTCATCCAGGATGACGATGGTCAGATGCTCTTCAGCTACGATCTGACCTGGCTTGAAAAGTCCGGCAGCTTTGCGATATCGCACTCGCTGCCCCTGCGGGAAGGTCAATTCAGACAAAAAGTGTGCAGGGGTTTCTTCAGCGGCCTCCTGCCCGAGGAGGAGAATCGCAGGGTCATAGCCAGGATCTTCCAGATCAGTGATAAAAACGATTTTGCCATGCTCGAGCGCATCGGCGGTGAATGTGCCGGCGCGCTGGCCTTCGTTCCCGCGGGCGAACCACTCCCTGCAGCAGATGGCGAATATCGCGAACTCTCCGACGACGAACTCGCTGACATCCTCGAGACCCTGCCCAGGCGCCCGCTGCTGGCCGGTGAAAAAGGCGTTCGACTCTCCCTCGCCGGGGCCCAGGACAAAATCGCAGTTCGGGTTGATGCCGAGGGCAGGATTTCCTTACCGCTGAATTACGCGCCGAGCACCCATATTCTCAAGCCAGCCATTGCCACTTGGAAAGGGCTGGTCTCCAACGAGGCTTTCTGCATGGCGCTGGCCAGCTCAGTCGGCCTGGAAGCGGCGCCCACGACAGCGCGCAAGCTCGGTGATATCGACTATCTTCTCAGCCAGCGTTATGACCGCGCTGTGGATGAATTTGGCGTCATTCACCGCCGGCATCAAGAAGACTTCTGCCAGGCGCTGGGCGTACCGTCGGAGATGAAATACCAGGCCGAGGGTGGGCCGGGACTCGTGCAGTGCTTCGACCTGCTGCGCGTCGTCTCGAGCAACGCCGTTGCTGATTTGCGCGGGCTGCTCGATGCCGTCCTGTTCAACCTGCTGATCGGTAACAACGACGCCCACGCCAAGAACTACTCGATTCTCTATGGACGCGACGGAAAAGGCCGACTGGCGCCGCTCTACGATCTCGTCTGCAGCGTTTACTACCCCGAGATCGAGAACAGACTTGCCATGAAGATCGGCGGTCAGTCCAATTTCGATCTCGTTCGGCCAAAGGACATCGAGGTCTTCGCCAAAAACGCCAATCTCGGTGTGGCGCTGACCCGGCAACGCGTCGCCGAGCTGGCCGAACGCGTGCGCATAGCGCTTGAAGAAATGCAGAAACCGGACGAAACGGCGGGGGAGATTGCCGCGCTGATCGCCGTGCGTTGCAAGAAGGTTCTTTCGCGATTTGGCCAGACAAAAGGGTGACCTTGGAATTCACGGCCACGTGGGCGTCTTCACCATCAAGACTTTTGAAAAGAGCATGCCAGCGGACCCATCAGCCCCCGGGAACTATAGTAGAATGCCGAGCGGCAGCGTCAGCCGCCTGCCTTTGTCTGGCTATTGAGATAGCATGGGTTTCGAGGCGTCCACGTGCTCAGTGCGGGGTTTGTTAATGAGTAAAGTTGCACCTGTGAACGACCGGCAACTCCAGTGATTATCGAGATACGACCACCATCCGGCTGGCCGCGCCTCGAGCTTGGTGAGGTATGGCGGCATCTGCAGATCATCAAGATCCTGGCCATCCGCGATATCAAGGTGCGCTACAAGCAAAGTATCGCCGGCGTCGGTTGGGCGGTGGTGCAGCCGCTGTTCACGGTGCTGGTGCTTACCGCAATATTTTCCGGCATCGTCAAAGTGCCTACCGCAGGCGTGCCCTTTCCATTATTTGCAATGTGCGCGATGGCGCCCTGGTTGTACTTCGTCCATGCGATCACCACCACCACCAGTTGTCTCGTGGCCAACCAGACGCTGATCACGCGCGTCTATTTTCCGCGCTTGCTGCTGCCGCTCTCCACCGTGGTCAGCGCCATGGTGGATTTCCTGATCGCCTTCACGCTGCTGTTGATTATGCTAGCCTGGTACGGGCACGCTCTTTCGGCCAAGGTAGTGCTTGTGCCTGTTTTCGTGGCGTTCAACATGCTCAACGCCACCGCCCTGGGCCTGTGGCTATCCGCGATGAACGTACAGTATCGCGACGTCTTCCATGCCTTGCCGTTTTTTACCCAGATACTGATGTTCCTCTCGCCGGTGGTCTATCCGGCCAGCCTCATCCCCGAGAAATGGCAGTGGCTGTATAACCTCAACCCGATGGCCACCGTGATCGGCGGCTTCCGCTGGGTTTTCCTGGAGGGGCAACCCGCTCCCGGCATGCACAACCTGGGCTCCATCGTGGTCGTGACTGTCGCGCTGCTGGGCGGGCTGTATTTTTTCCGCTGGCAGGAGGATCGCTTCGCCGATGTCGTCTGAGCAGCCCATGATCGAGGTGCGCGGTATTGGCAAGCGCTATTGGGTCGGCCCGCACCCTTTCATCGACCGCCGCGGAATGCACGTGCTGCTGGATCGCGCCATGCGGGCACCTTACCACCTGCTTGCCCGAAAAATCGGCTTGGCCAAACCACCATCCCACCATATCCCCAGCCGCGGGCATTTGCGCTGGGCGATTCGCGATATCAGCTTCCAGGTGGCGCAAGGAGAGGTGCTCGGCATCCTCGGAAAGAATGGTGCCGGTAAGTCCGTACTGCTCAAGATACTCAGCCGCATTACCTGCCCCACCGAAGGCTATGCCCGGCTGCGCGGCAGCGTCAGCAGCATGCTGGAGGCCGGCGTCGGTTTTCACCCGGAGCTCACCGGGCGGGAAAATATTCGCCTGTCGGGGGCCATTCTGGGAATGAGCAAGTACGAGATTGAAAACCGCCTGGACGAGATCATCGATTTTGCCCAAATCGAGGAGTACCTGGATACCCCGGTGAAACACTACTCCAGTGGCATGTTCATGCGCCTGGGCTTTGGCGTCGCCGTGCACCTGGAAACGGACATCATGTTGGTCGACGAGGTTCTGGCAGTGGGTGACAAGGAATTTGAAGCCCGCTGCGTCGAGAAGATGCGCAGCATTGTCAAAAGCGGAAAAACCATTATTTTCGTCAGCCACGACCTCGCCGCGATGAAGGAGATCTGTGACCGCGCCATCCTGATCCGCGACGGCGGCATTGCCATGGAGGGCCCGCCCGACCGGGTGGTGGCCGAATACGTTGCCGGTCTGGGCCAGGACCGCCCCGCCACCGACAGCGTCATGGCCTGAGGGTTTTACTGGCCTGGCTACCAAAAGGCGGCGGATTCAATTTATCGCTTTTCCGGCAAGCGTGAGTCGATTATCGTGTCTAATCGGCTCATTTTTTGTTTTAAAATGGCCGTATCGGTCGAGCGCTCTCGGAAGTGGCGCTGTCACAAAGGGTAATTGGCGAATGAAATCCGGGGGCCTGATGGGTGCATGATTACGCAATCCGAAAAATCAGCGGGGGATAAGCCCCCACCGCGGGTATCAGTGGTGATCCCCATTTTCAATGGCGGACCCATGCTGGAGCAGTGTCTGTCCGCAATCGACGCTTCTTCCGCCCCGGAGTTTGAAGTGCTGCTGGTGGATGACGGCTCCACTGATGGCATGACCCAGCCTGCAGCCCTGCGCCACAACGCCCGGCTGATTATGCTGGATCGGCAGCGCGGGCCCGCGCATGCCAGGAACCGTGGCGTGAACGCGGCTCGTGGCGAGATCATTTTCTTCACCGACGCCGATGTCCTGCTGCACCCGGATGCAATATCGATCGCGGTGAGTAAACTGGATGCCGACCCGCACTTGAGCGCCGTGTTCGGCAGCTATGACGATCAACCCGGGCACGCCTCGTTCCTGTCCCAATACCGCAACCTGTATCACCACTGGGTGCATCAAAACGGCAATGTTGAGGCGTCAACGTTCTGGACCGGATGTGGCGCCATTCGGCGCGAAGCGTTCATGGCAATGAACGGTTTCAGCGAGGATTACCGGCGGCCGAGTATCGAGGATATCGAGCTGGGCATGCGCCTGCGGGAATCCGGGCGCCGCATTCGCCTGGAAAAAACCATGCTGGGCAAGCACATGAAACACTGGACGTTCTGGAACATGCTCAAAACGGACATTTTCCAGCGCGGCGTGCCGTGGGTGGAATTGGTGCTGCGTCATGGCCGTATGAGCAGCGACCTGAATCTCAACCTGGGTTCACGAATCGCCACCATCCTGACTGGCCTGTTCGCGCTTTCACTGCTGGTTTTCCCGCTAGCCGGCCACGCTGGTGCGATTTGGCCGGCGCTGCTTGTACTGCTCCTGGTCCTGGTCTGGGCCCAACTGGGGTTTTATCGCTATGTCGTCCGCAAGCGCAGTATCACCTTCGCCCTGGCGGTGGTGCCGATGCAGGTGGTGTTTTTCCTTGGCTGCGCCATTGCGGTGCCACTGGGTTTTATCCAGCATTACTTTGGCCACCGCCGCTCACGGGCAGGCAGCGCCTGACTATGGCTCTTCCGGGCTAACCGGGCCCGGCACCAGGCGCTCGCTGAAAGCCAGCGTGCGGTCTTCGCCCAGTTCATGGTATTCGGCGTCCTGGTTCACCTGCCAGATATCCCACTTGCGCTCTCCGGCCAGGATGTTCTCCGCGGCCAGCAGAGCGGTCATCATGGCGTGATCCTGGTTGTTGTACTTGTGCATGCCATTGCGCCCGACCAGTTGCAATTCGGGCAGGTTCTTTTCCAGCCAACTGCGCACCAGGGCCACGCGCTCCTCGTAATCCTCGTCATATACCGGGTAGGCCTTGGTCTGCCTGATGACCGTCCCGTCCACCACGTGGCCGGGAGTGACCAGGCCCAGTTGGATCAGCTCCTCATCCGCCAGCCGGATCAAATCCTCATCTTTGGAATCCCACAGGCCGTCACCCTTGAAGCAGAAATACTCCAGTCCAAGGCAGTTGAGGTCCGGGTCCGGAACGAGGTGCGGCGACCACGATTTGAAGTTCTGGATGCGCCCCACCCTGACCGACGAATCGTGGATGTAAATCCAGTTGTCATCAAAGCAGTCGACGTCCTTGACGATTAATGCCACGGTAATGAATTCGCGGTAACGCAGGGCCCGGGCCGCCGCCAGCACGGCTTCAGGCGGTGCGGGGCGCAGCCACTCGACCAGCTCGGCAATCGCGGCCGAGGATATGAGCTGGCCGGCCTGGAATTCGTGCGTCTTTCCATCGGGACTGATGGCGGAGACTGTCCACTCTCCGGATGCCGGATTCCTGTGGAGCTGGCTTACCTGCATTCCCAGTAATACCTTGCCGCCTGCCAGCCTGACCTGTTCCGCCGCCGTCTCCCACATCTGGCCGGGACCCAGACGAGGGTACTTGAAGTTATCGATCAGCGATTTTGGCGTGGTTCCATTGCCCCTGAACCAGCGCGGCACCAGCGCCTGCCATACGGCGGTGCCGAGCGAGAGCCCCTTGATTCTCTGCGCCGCCCAGTCAGCCGATATCTCCTTGCATTTCATGCCCCAGACTTTTTCGGTATAGGTTTCGAAAAAAATGCTGAAGAGCCGATGTCCAAACTGGTTGGTCACCCAGTCCTCGAAGGTCTTTGGCTCGGGGACCGGAAACATCCTGGCCTTGAAATACGAAAGCATACAGCGGGCCGACTCGAAAAAGCCCAGCTTGGTCAATGCATCCAGGGCGCGCAGCGGATAGTCGAACAATTTGCCCTGGTAAAAGATGCGTGACTTGCGCGGACGATTGATCAGTTGGTCGCCCAGGATCTCGTGCCACAGATCATTGATTTCCTTCGAACGGGAGAAAAAACGGTGTCCGCCGACATCGAAGCGAAAACCCTTGTACTTTTCCGTGCGCGAAATTCCTCCCACGTGCACAGGATCGCGTTCCAACACGGTGACCTGCGCGCCCGCTTTGGACAGGTGATAAGCCGCCGTCAGGCCGGCCGGGCCGGCTCCGATGCAAACGACACGGGGCAGTTGTTGGGTCATGTCTGGTGCTTGGCTTGCTTGACTGTTGGCACGGTTGAATCAGCTTTCCCCCTGGTTGGTCAGAGTAACTGCTTGCCCCGTGAATTCCAACCGTTGGGTGCGTTGACTCATTTGCAGATAAATGGTGGGAATATCCCACTTGACCACTAGCCCACAATAGGTGACACTTGCCACATGACAAGCCGTACTCAATCCAATCACAAAAGCACCGATTCCAAGGGCCGGGTAACACTCGGCGCCCACTTCGCGAACCGGGCCGTTATCGTTGAGCACCGGAGCGAAGACGAGGTCATAGTTCGACTCGCTCGCGTGATTCCGGAGCGTGAAGTGTGGCTCTACAAGAACCCGAAAGCCTTGACATCGGTGCGGCGTGGGCTTGAGCAAGCCCGCAAGGGCAGCGTCACGAAGAACCCGCCGGATCTG
>DATDPS010000257.1:0-9704 GCA_035292625.1 Lysobacterales bacterium
CGCATCGAGCCCACTGACCTGACCGGTGACTTCCATGCCTCCTGGGAGCTGCAAACTGGACTCCGGCTGATGGCCAATGCCGGCCGTGGCTTCCGGCCGCCAAACATTTTCGACCTGGGCGCGCTGGGTTCGCGGCCTGGCAACCGCTTCAATGTACCCAATCCAGACCTGCAGCCCGAGTCGGTTTACAGTTACGACCTGGGCATCAAATCGGCGAGCAGTGAATGGGAGACTGAGCTGTTCGTATTTTATTCAGATTACCGTGACAAGATCACCTCCGTGTTCACCGGCGAAACCACGCCGGAAGGCCGTCTGATCGTGCGCAGTGAAAACCTCAACCAGGCCGAGCTGTACGGTGTCGAGTCAGGGTTTAAATGGCATGCACACGAGACCCTGGAGTTATACGGCGTACTCAACTACATTCATGGCGAAGAGCAGGACGTCAGCCTGGGGACTGTGCCGGCCGACCGGGTGCCGCCCCTGAATGGCCGCCTTGGCTTGGTTTATACCATTGCCAATGGCGCTCGCCTGCATCTGCAGCCGTGGATCGATTTTGCTTCTCAACAGGACCGGCTCAGCCCGCGCGACCAGGAAGACCCACGGATCAAGCCCGGCGGCACGCCCGGGTACACCACCTTCAACCTGCTGGTCAGCTGGCAAGCCAGCCGCAGAGTTGAGCTTGGGCTGCGGCTGGAAAACCTTTCCGATGAAAACTACCGGGAACACGGCTCCGGCGTCGACGCCGCCGGGCGGAATATCGGCATTTGGTTTAACGCGCTGTATTGAATGCCTGGTCAGCGGCCTCCCCACGCGGGCGGCGGCGCTGGAAAAAGGCCTGCAACTGCGCGCCGCATTCCGCGGCCAGGCAGCCACTGCTGACCTGCGGGCGATGGTTGTGCGCCGGGTTGTCCAGCAGGTCGAAACGGCCACCCGCAGCGCCGGTTTTCGGATCAGCGGCGCCAAACACGACGCGCTCCAACCGCGCATGGATCATCGCCCCGGCGCACATGCAGCAGGGTTCCAGCGTGACGTAGATCACGCAGCCGGGCAGCCGGTAGTTTTCCATCCGTGCACCGGCCGAACGCAGTGCCAGGATTTCCGCGTGCGCACTTGGGTCGTGCAAGGCGATGGTGCGGTTCCAGCCTTCTCCGATGATCTCGCCGTCGCGCACCACCACGGCACCCACCGGAACTTCGTCTTCGCCTTCGGCCCGCCGCGCCAGAGCCAAAGCGTGGCGCATCCAGCGCTGGTCGGTTTCACTGCAATGAACGGAAGGATCCACTACTTTAGCTCTGCTCAGCCACGGCCGGTCATGAAGCGCTTGAGGGCGCGCAAGGGTGCGGTAATGCGCCAGGAAGTCGAATGCTCCAATTCGTACACCCGTTTGCTCAGTGGATGCATGATCCGCTCCGCCGCGGCCTGCAGGTGGCCTGAAACCGACCCGGACAAAACCTGTTGCTTGAGGTGATTGACCTCACCATACAGTCGGTGGATATTGCGGTACAGACGTTTGAGGTGTTGATCGCGACGCGCCAAAAGCACACGGAGTTCTTCCACGTCATTGGCGTCCAGGGTCAGGCCCGCACGGAAACGTGCCGACAGATGGCGCTCGACATACACGGTGGAGTGCTCTTCCGCGGTTTCTTTCTCCGGCCGCGTATCGGTGTAGTAATACAGGGCAAAGGATTTGCGCGACAGGTGCCGCTGGTCCGGCGGCAGGTGGATGCGCTCGAAACCGTGCCAGGAATGCTCGTTGGTTTCAAAAATCACGCAGCGGTTGAGCAAAGGCGTCAGCGTGATGATTTCGTCCATGCTGGGGTGCTTGTAGGGATCCCGGTGCAATTGCAGCGACCCGCCCCAGGCATCCTGCCAGTTATCGTTGAGGTACACGATCAGGTTGAGGCGCCGGTGCTGGCGCGTGATCGGGTGGTAGTTGAAATCGATGTGCGGATCGAGGTCCTGCCCCTCACGGTTCTCGTGGGTGCCGCCGCCGAAGTAGTAAGGGTCGTAGCACAGGTTTTCGATACCGGTGATGTGTCCGATCAGCGCCAGGAAATCGCGTCTCTGCACCACATCATCGAGCGTGCGGAATGCCGGGCCGAGTGAACGCACCCGCTCCTGCGTGGACTTGCCGCCCGCCACGCCATTCTCGTTGATGGCCGATTTGACATCGAAGGATGGGAACTGGCTGAGGATCTGGGCACTGAAAGTGGACTCCAGGAAACCGTCGATGACCACGTGCCTGAACGGCTGCGCGGCGGCAAATTGCGCCGCATAGTCGGCTTGCCTCTGGAGCACAGCCTGGCTGACCACCTGGCTCAATGGTGCTGAACTGGACACGGGTTCACTCCCACTCGATGGTGGCGGGCGGTTTGCCGGAAATGTCGTAAACAACGCGTGACACCCCGCTGATCTCGTTGGCGATGCGCAGCGACACTTTTTCCAGGAATTCATAGGGCAGCCGGGACCAGCGCGCAGTCATGAAATCGATGGTCTTGACGGCACGCAGGGCAATCACGTACTCGTAACGCCGCTGATCGCCGGTCACACCCACGGACTTGACCGGCAGGAACACCGCGAAGGCCTGGCTGACTTCGTCGTAGAGGCCTGCCCCCCGCAGTTCCTCGATGAAAATATGGTCGGCACGGGCCAGCAGGTCGAGATACTCGGGCTTCACCTCGCCCAGCACGCGCACCCCCAGGCCAGGGCCGGGAAACGGGTGCCGGTAGACCATCTCGCGAGGTAAGCCCAACTCCAGGCCAATGCGGCGCACCTCGTCCTTGAACAGTTCACGCAAGGGCTCCACCAGTTTCATTTTCATGTGGTCTGGCAAGCCACCGACGTTGTGATGCGACTTGATCACGTGCGCCTTACCGGTCTTGCTGCCGGCCGATTCGATGACGTCGGGGTAAATGGTGCCCTGCGCCAGCCAGCGGGCGCTGCCGATGGCGCGGGCCTGTTCCTCGAACACCTCGATGAACGATCTGCCAATGCATTTGCGCTTGGCTTCCGGATCGGTCACACCTTTCAGTCCGGCCAAAAACTGCTCACGGGCATCGACCCGGATCACCCGCACGCCCATGTGGCGCGCGAACGTGCCCATGACCTGTTCCGGTTCGCCGTAGCGCAACATGCCTGTGTCGACGAATATGCAGCTCAGCTTGTCGCCGATGGCCCGGTGCAACAAGGCCGCGACCACGCTGGAGTCCACCCCTCCGGACAGGCCCAGCAATACTTCGTCTGCGCCCACCTGGGCACGTACGCGCTGGATGGCATCCTCGATGATGTTTTCCGCAGTCCACAAGCCGTCACAGCGACAGATTTCGCGTACGAAGCGCTGCAGGATCCTTTGGCCCTGGGCGGTATGCGTGACTTCCGGGTGAAACTGCAGGCCGTAAAAACCACGCTTCTCATCGGCTATTGCAGATACCGGTGCAGACACGGTGCTGGCAACGAGATCAAAGCCCACTGGCAGTTCCGCCACCTTGTCCCCATGGCTCATCCAGACATCAAGCTGGGCTTGTCCCGCAGCATCGAGGTGGTCTTCTATGCCCTGCAACAGGCGTGAGTGTGCAATGACGTCAACCCGCGCATAACCAAATTCCTTCAACTCGGACGGCACCACGCGCCCCCCCAGTTGCAGGGCCATGGTGTGCAAGCCGTAGCAGATGC
Source organism: Lysobacterales bacterium (assembly GCA_035292625.1). GTDB lineage: Bacteria > Pseudomonadota > Gammaproteobacteria > Xanthomonadales > SZUA-36 > SHZL01. The sequence continues at coordinate 3,673 of DATDPS010000257.1, forward strand.
CCAGCAGCGGAATGCCGAGCCGGTAGACGATGTCGGGCGCCAGCGGACCACCAACAGCGTGAACGGATTCGGGTCCGCCGGACAGGATGATGCCGCGGGGAGCAAAATTCCGGATAGCCTCCGGCCCGGAGTCCCACGGCCAGATTTCGCAATAAACGCCAATCTCACGCACCCGCCGCGCAATCAGCTGCGTGTATTGCGAACCGAAATCGAGGATCAGGATGCGATGCTGATGAATGTCGTGCGTCATGATTCCGGCGGGCTCCTGCCCCAATCCCCGCCACTCCAGTACAGCAAATCCAAGGCCAGCGAACCCAAGTCCAGGGATCTGGGGGCGCCGGGCTCAGGATAACTTGTAGTTGGGCGCTTCCTTGGTGATCTGCACATCGTGCGCATGGCTCTCACGAATGCCGGCATTGGTGATGCGTACGAACTTCGCCTCACTGCGAAACTGCTCGATGGTGGCACAGCCCACGTAACCCATGGACGAGCGCAGCCCGCCGAGCAGTTGGTGCACCACTCCGGCCAGCGAGCCCTTGTACGGCACCCGCCCCTCGATGCCTTCGGGCACCAGTTTGTCCGCGGCGATGTCGTTCTGGAAATAACGGTCCCTGGAACCATCCTGCATGGCGCCGATGGATCCCATGCCGCGGTACGACTTGTAGGAACGCCCCTGGTACAACTCTACGTCACCCGGCGCCTCCTCGGTGCCGGCAAACAGGCTGCCGATCATCACCGACCAGGCCCCGGCCGCAATGGCCTTGGCGAAGTCACCGGAAAAACGCACGCCACCATCGGCGATCAGGGGTACACCCGAAGCTTGCAATGCGGCCGCCACGTTGGCCACCGCGGTAATCTGTGGCACTCCGACACCGGCTACCACCCGCGTGGTGCAGATGGAGCCCGGGCCCTGCCCGACCTTGATGCCGTCAGCTCCTGCTTCGACCAGTGCCAGTGCACCCTCGGCGGTGGTGACGTTGCCGCCGATCACCTGCACACCCGGGTAGTGCTTCTTGACCCATTGGACGCCCTGCAACACACCCAGGCTATGGCCATGCGCGGTGTCCACTACCACCACATCCACACCGGCTTCGACCAGGGCATCGACGCGCTCTTCGGTATCGCCACCCACACCCACGGCTGCCGCAACCAGCAGGCGTTCCCGCGAGTCCTTGGCGGCGTTGGGGAAATCCGTGGACTTCTGCATGTCTTTCACCGTGATCAACCCGCGCAATTCGAAGTTACGGTTGACCACCAGGATCTTCTCGATGCGGTGCCGGTGGAGCAATTCCAGCACTTCGTCCTGGCTGGCGTCTTCCTGCACAGTGATCAGGCGCGCTTTCGGCGTCATGATATTGCGCACCGGGTCGTCCAGCTTCTTTTCGAAGCGCATGTCACGGCTGGTGACAATGCCGACCAGGTCGTTGCCATCCACCACGGGAACACCCGAGATATTGTGCCGGTGCGTGATTTGTTGCACTTCGCGAATGGTTGTTTGCGGCGTAACCGTGATCGGATCCTTGATCACCCCGGCTTCGTATTTCTTGACGATGCGAACCTGTTCAGCCTGTTGCGCCAGGCTTATGTTCTTGTGCACTACGCCAATGCCGCCTGACTGGGCCATGGCAATGGCGAGACGGGCTTCGGTCACGGTATCCATCGCGGCGGAAACCAGCGGTGCGTTAATGCTGAGTTCCCGGGTCAAGCGGGTGCTTAAATCGACGTCTTTCGGCAGGATGGCGGAATATGCAGGCTGCAGCGATACGTCGTCAAATGTCAGGGCTTCACCGATCAGCTGCATGACGGGTGTTCTCCTCCCTTGCGGGTTAACTGGCTGCGGGATGCGCCAACGCCCGGGTTACCCCGGGCGTTGGTCCGAATTGGACATTATAACCCGTCAGCTTCCCTCGTACACCCTGATTCCATCCACCCACGTCTGCAGCACGCGTACTTCCGGTATTTCGGTCGCCGGCACCTGCATGAGGTCACGGTCCAGCACGATGAAATCGGCTCGTTTCCCCGCTTCGAGTGAACCGACGAGTCTCTCCATGAACGCCGCGTAGGCGGCATCGATGGTGAAACCCCGCACCGCCTCGTCCCGGGTCAGCCGCTGATCCGGGAACCATCCGCCTTCCGGCCACCCTTTAAGGTCCTGCCGGGTGACAGCAGCGTAGATGCCGAGCATCGGATTGACTGACTCGACCGGAAAATCCGATCCCAGTGCCAGCCGCGTGCCGTCGCTCAGCAGGTCGCGCCAGGCATACAGACCTGTTATGCGTTCCGGACCCAGACGTGCCTCGGACCAATACATGTCACTGGTGGCATGGGTCGGCTGCATGGCGCCGATGACGCCCAGTTGCGCCAGCCGGGGAATGTCTGCGGGCGCCAACACCTGCACGTGCTCAATGCGGTGGCGGCCGGGATTGTCGGGGAATTCGGGGATCACCACGGCATAGGCATCCAGGACTTGCCGGTTACCGGCATCGCCGATGGCGTGGATGGCCACCTGCAAACCGCAGGACATGATCCGGCGCATGTGGTCTTGCACAGCCAGGTCATCGTTAAACAACAAACCGCGGTTGCCCGGATCATCGCTGTAGTCTTCAAGGAGTGCTGCGCCCCGGCTGCCGAGCGCACCGTCAGCATAGAGTTTCACCGCGCGCATCACCAACAGGCCGGACGGATCGAACAGCGGCCCCGAGTCACACAGCCATTGCAGCATCTCGCCCATGCCGCCGGCCATGGCATACACCCGCAGTGGCAGCCTGCCCTGCGCAATCCGTTTTTGATACCGCCGGACATCTGCCAGGCCGATCCCCGGGTCATGCACCCCGGTCAAACCGAGACTGAGCAGCATCTCCATCGCCCGGCCCAGTGCGGCATCGAGCACTTCTTCCGACACGGGTGGCACCACGGCCTCCACCAGTCCAACGGCATTGTCGACAAAAATGCCGGTCGGCTGCCCGCTCGCATCCCGGTGAATGAGGCCGCCCGGGGGATTCCAGTCGCCGGAAAAGTCCCGGTCGGCCTGGGCCATGGCCAGCGAATTACCCCAGGCAGCGTGGCCGTCAATACGCCCCAGCCACACCGGCCGGGTGGAAAACTCCTGGTCGAGGTCTTCGCGCGTGGGAAACGCGTTATCCGGCCAGTCGTTCTGATCCCAGCCTTCGCCGAGAAGCCAGTCATCCGGGGCCAGCGTTTGTTCGAAGTCACGCAACCGCTGCATGACTTCCTCCTTGCTGCGCGTGCCGGTCAGGTCAGCTCGGGTCAGCGACAGGGCCAGGCCCACGAGATGGCCATGGGCGTCGATCAGGCCGGGCAGCACGACATGGCCCTGCAAGTCCACTTTACGGGCCTGAGGAAAGGAGGTCTCAAGGGCGGAGGTTTCTCCCACCGCGAGAATCTCGCCGCTGCTGGAAACGGCCATCGCGCCATCGGCAATCACTGCATTGTCTTTATCGAAGGTATAGATCCGGGCCTGGTGAACCAGCGTGACGTTCTCAGCGACTGCTGGAACTACCGCGCTTTGTTCAGCCTTGTCGGGTTGGCAGGCGCTAACACCCAACAGGCAAAGAATCATCAAGGTTACCGAAAAATCGTTACTACACATCATGATCTTCATCCACCTTCGTCATGGCCGCGAAAGACGGAACCTGGAACCCCGCTTCGTCATTCCCGCGTAAGCGGGAATCCAGGGAAATTGGTGGCTGATGATATAACAACCCAACGGCAATGCGGTTTATCATCGCCGCATGGATGAATTCAATCTCGAACCCGGCGTACATGTTTATACCCCCAGTGAGCTGAACCAGGAGGTCAGGCTGCACCTCGAGGCGGGGTTTCCGCGCATCGTGTTGGAAGCAGAAATTTCCAACTTGTCCCGCCCCGCCTCCGGACATCTTTATTTTTCACTCAAAGACGATTCCGCCCAGGTGCGCTGCGCCATGTTTCGCGCTGCCGCCTCACGTTGCGCTCTGGAGCTGAAAAATGGCAGCAAGGTGTTGGCCCGCGGCCGCATCAGCCTGTACGAAGCACGCGGCGAGTACCAGTTCATCGTTGACGGCCTGCGCGACGCCGGTGCAGGAGCGCTGCAGCAGAAATTCGAATTGCTGAAGAAGAAACTGGCGGCCGAGGGACTGTTCGACACGTCCCGCAAGAAGCCGCTGCCCATTTATCCCTGGCGTATCGGCGTGATCACCTCGGGCAGCGGCGCTGCGATCCAGGACATCCTGCAGGTCTTGCAACGGCGCTGGCCGGTGGCGGCGGTCCGCCTCTACCCGGTCCCGGTGCAAGGCGCCGAGGCGCCGCTAGAAATCACGAATGCCCTGGCCAGGGCCAATCGCGAGGAATGGGCGGAATTGCTCATCCTGGGCCGTGGCGGCGGCTCGATCGAGGACCTGCAGGCTTTCAACGAAGAGACGGTTGCCCGTGCGGTTGCCGCATCGGCCATCCCGGTGATTTCCGCGGTTGGCCACGAAACGGATTTCAGCATCTGTGACTTCGTTGCCGATGTGCGCGCGCCAACACCGTCTGCGGCCGCTGAACTGGCCACCCCTGACCAGGTGCAACTGCGCTCCGCACTGGCCCGGCAGGTCCGTGTACTCGCGCAACTGCTGCAAGCCCAACTGCAGCGCCGTATGCAGGGTTTGGACTACCTGGCGCATCGCCTGGCGCAGCGCGATCCCGCATTGCACCTGCATGAGCAGCAAACGCAGCTCGCCCGGCTTGAAGCCGCGCTGCTGCGTGCGGTGCGGAGCAGCGGGCGCGAGTGGCAAAGCCGCATCGAAGGGCTTTCCGCCCGGCTGAATGTGCAACATCCGCGCAGGAAGCTGGAGGACTACCGTCAGCGCGTGCACACCTGCCTCCGCACCACCCAACGCCTGGTGGAAGGAGAACTTGAAAGATCCCGCCGGCGTTTGCAGCAGTTGGGAAGGACCCTGCATGCGGTCAGCCCATTGGCCACCATGGGCCGTGGTTTCGCGGTCCTGTACGCCGCGGATTCCGGGGCACTGGTCACCACGATCGAGCAAGTCAGCCAGGGTGACCGCATCAATGCCCAGTTGGCGGACGGCCGGCTGTACTGCAACGTTGACAGCACCAGCCCGGAGACACTGGAATCGAGCAATACCACGCGCACCACGGAGGAATAGGACGTGTTCACCCTGGCTGCTCCCGTCTCCGCCGAAATGGTGATCCGCCAAAGCCGTTTTATTGCGCATGCCGCGCCGGTAGCCGACCAGGCCGCTACGCTGGCATTTTTTGAGGCCGTGGCCGACCCGGCCGCAACGCACAACTGCTGGGCCTGGAGACTCGAACACGGATACCGTTTCAACGACGACGGCGAACCGGGCAGCACCGCTGGCAGGCCCATCCTCGCGGCTATCGATGGCAAGAACCTGTGCCGCGCTATGGTTGTGGTCACGCGCCACTTCGGCGGCATCAAGCTCGGGGTGGGCGGATTGATCCGTGCCTATTCCGGCGCTGCCGCCCGATGCCTGGACCACGGTGAATTGATTGAAATCCACGCCACATCCCAGTGCATTATCGAGGCCGGCTTCGAGTGGACTGGCCCGGTGCACGCTGCCGTGGAGGCCTGTGGTGCCGTAAAAAAAACCGAGGAGTACACGGCTGGCGGAATTCGACTCTTGCTCGAGGTGCGGGAAGACCGATGGCGAAAACTGCAGGCCTTGTTGCGTGACTCAACCCGGGGTGAGGCCCGGTTGGCGCGAGTACGTGACTGCCTGGCCAGGGCCCAACGTCAGTGATTGCAGTCGCTTAGGTTTTACTCCGGAGGGCTGTCGAAAGCGCAGCATGAATTGCGGTTCCTAAAGCTCTTTGACTGACCCAGATGCTATTATTATTGCCGTACTTTGATAGTATCCAGTGCCGGCCCGTGGAACCTGACTCCACGCGTTCTGGTCTTTTTGATCCAGGAAAAAAGTGAATGAAACCCTATTTTGAAAGTATGGAGCGCCTGGGAAAGACGCTCAAGGAAGCTCGCATAAAGCGTGCGGCCGCCAGTTCTGAACAAC
>DATDPS010000258.1:0-9660 GCA_035292625.1 Lysobacterales bacterium
GCCATCCTGCTGTATATCTATTCCCGCGCAGTGTGGCTGACAGTTATACCGCTAGCCTGTTCATTGGTGGCCGTAGTCTGGCAAATGGGAACTTTGAGCCTGCTGGGTTACAGCCTCGATCCGATGAACATCCTGACGCCATTTCTTGTCTTCGCCATCGGGGTAAGCCATGGCGTGCAGAAAATCAGCGCCTGGATCGTGGAAAAAGAATTCAGTGGACGGACGCCTGACGACTGGGCGCGCGAAGGTATTACAGACGCAGCGCAGATTCCGCGCCGCTCACCCATGCACGGCTCACGCGAAACCATGAAGAAACTGCTGGCCCCGGGTGTCATCGCCCTGGTATCGGACGTGATCGGGTTTTTGACCATCCTGTTCATCAGCATCCGCATCATCCAGGAACTGGCGATTACGGCCAGTATTGGCGTGGGCGTCATTATCCTGACCAACCTGATCCTGTTGCCAGTCCTGCTGTCATGGGTGCGTATCCACAAGCCGCAAAAATTCCGTGAAAGGATGTTACTCAGTGCACAGGGTGACTCGCTGTTCTGGAATTTTCTAACGCGCTTCGCCGAACCCAGGCGGGCCATGCTGGTGATCCTGGCCGGGGTTGTTTTATTTCTTGCCGGATACTGGAAAGCCGAGGACATGAAAATCGGAGATTCCGAAGCCGGTGTCCCCGAATTGCGCCCGGAGGCCCGCTACAACCGGGATGCCATCTTCATTTCGCAGAAGTTCTCACTTGGCGTGGATCTTTTGACGGTTGTTGCGGAAACATCTCCAGATGCATGCACGGAAAGCTACGAAGTCATGGAAATTATTGACCGGTTTGCCTGGCAGCTGCGCAACGTGGAAGGCGTGCAGAAAGTCATCACGCTGCCGATGGTGGCAAAGGTTGTCAATGCCGGTTGGAACGAGGGCAATATCAACTGGCGCATATTGCCGCGCGACAACTATGTCATGCGGCAGGCGTTGGGGGGCATCGACACGGATACCGGCCTGTTGAACAGTGATTGCAGCGCCATTCCGATATTGGTATTCACCTCTGATCACCGCGCGGAAACCGTTGCCCGCGTCGTTGCCAGGGTGAAGGAACTGCGCGATCAGTTGAAGATCGGGGACGTAGCTTTCCGGCTTGAAAACCAGGTATTGGAAGATGTCGCCAGCGCAGATGCACCGGTGACCGGGGAAGTCCTTAGCTTTCGCCTGGCCACAGGAAACGTCGGTGTCATGGCAGCAACCAATGAGGACATAGCCGCAGCGGAAAAGCCCATGTTGCTCCTGGTTTACGCTTCAATAGTCGTTTTGTGCCTGGTGACGTACCGCTCAATTCTCGGCACTCTGTGCATCGTGCTTCCGCTGGTGGTGGTTTCCACTCTGGCTGAAGCACTGATGGCGGTCTACGGCATCGGCCTCAAAGTAAATACACTACCCGTGGTGGCGCTGGGCGTGGGTATCGGTGTCGATTATGGCATCTACATTTACCAAAAACTGGACACCATGTTGAAAGAGGGTTACCCGCTGCAGGAAGCGTATTACCGCACCCTGCGGCTGACCGGCCGCGCGGTCATATTTACCGGGTTTACGCTGGCAGCCGGTGTGGGGACATGGATGTTCTCCGCGCTGCAGTTCCAGGCTGACATGGGGGCCCTGCTGGCCTTCATTTTCCTTGCAAACATGATTGGCGCCATCGTCATGTTACCTGCACTGGTCCGCTGGTTGATCTGCCGCAATGAAGGCAAACCCGCCAGAGCCCAGGTTGAAATGCAGCAGGTATGATCACGGTACAGGGATAATGTCTTGCAAAGGAACATGGAATTCCGTAAATTCAACCCTATGACTGAACCATACGGCCAATTTGCAGGATTCACCCTCCGCCTGCGCCGACCCAAATGTAACCATTCGGGCTGGGTAGCCGTGTAAGTTTCATTCAAGAAACAGGAAAGTCCAAAAACCCAGCCAACGGCTGGGTTTTTGGTTTCTGGGCAGCAAAACAGCAGAGAGCAAACGCATGCAACATTTTTTGACCACGCAGGACTGGAGTGCCGGGCAGCTTGAAAAAGCGCTCGATCTCGCGGCCTTTCTGAAACGCAATCCGCTGCAGTCAAGCCTGCGCGGCAAGTCGATCGCGCTGATGTTCCTCAATCCGTCCTTGCGAACCCGGATTTCATTCGAGCTGGGCATGCAGCAATTGGGGGGTATTGCCATGGTTTTGCAGCCCGGCAAGGACGCCTGGGGGGTTGAGTTCAATCCGGGAGTCATCATGGACGGGGATGCTGAAGAGCATATTGCCGAAGTGGCCGGCGTCCTTTCGCGATATTGTGACTTGATTGCGCTGCGCGCTTTCCCCTTGTTCAAGGATTGGTCGGCGGATTGCGAAGATCCGGTGATCAGGTCCCTGGCACGGCACTCGTCCGTGCCGGTGATCAACATGGAAACTATCGTGCACCCATGCCAGGAACTGGCCTTGATGCAGACCTTGAAGGAACGCCTGGGCACCGTGCGCCGCAAGAAACTGGTACTGACCTGGACCTGGCACCCCCGGCCCCTGAATACCGCGGTGGCGAATTCGGCCTTGCTCATCGCCACTCGTTTTGGCATGGACGTGACCCTGCTATGTCCAGAGGAAGCCTACCGGCTGGACTCCCGGTTTGAGCTCGCTGCGGAGCAAAATTGCCAGGCATCGGAAGGCACTTTCAGCATCACCCACGACATCGAATCAGCCTATTCCGGTGCCGACGTGGTCTACGCCAAAAGCTGGGGCGCCTTGCCGTACTACGGCCGGCCGGAAGAAGAATGGGAATTGCGCAAAAACTATCGGCATTTCATCGTGGATGAAGAAAAAATGGCCCTCACCAACAAGGGCATCTTCAGCCATTGCCTGCCTTTACGGCGTAACATCAAGGCCACGGATGCGGTCATGGATGCGGATTACTGCGTGGCCATCGATGAAGCTGAGAATCGGCTTCACGTGCAAAAGGCTGTCATGATGACCTTGTTGGGCGAACACCTGTCTTTGGAGAATCAGTCATGAAACAGAAAATCGTCCTGGCATTCTCTGGCGGCCTCGATACCAGCTATTGCGTGCTGGACCTGGTGAAAAAGGGATTTGAGGTGCACACCGCTTTCATCCATACCGGCGGCCTGGACGAGGAGCAGAAAGAAAAAATTGCCGGGCGTGCCATTTCGCTGGGGGCAGCGCAGCACCACGAGTTCAGCGCAGCGGATGAGATCTGGCGGGAATTCGTCATTCCGCTGGTGTGGAGCCATGCCCGTATGCTGGGCGAATACCCCTTGCTGTGCTCGGATCGATACCTGATCGTCAAGCACTGCCTGGCATTGTGCCAGTCGCTGGAAACCATGCACTTTGCGCATGGATGCACCGGCATGGGAAATGACCAGATGCGCTTCGACCAGACTGTGCGCAGCCTCGGTAACTACGAAATCCACGCGCCGATCAGGGAATTGCAGTCCCGCGTCAGCAAGGTTCGTGACTACGAACTCAAGATATTGGAAGAAGCCGGCATCCCGGTCGCCACGTCGAGCAGCCGCTATTCGGTCAATGAAAATCTTTTGGGCGTTACCATCTCTGGCAGCGAAATCGACCAGTACAAAGCACCGGCAGCGGATGCCTGGAGCATTACCCGTTCCCGTTCCGAATGGCCGGCAAATCCAGTTGAAGTGACCATCGGTTTCGACCAGGGCGTGGCGGTCACCCTGGATGGATTGTCCATGAGCGGCCCGGAAATATTGCATACCCTCAACAGCCGCCTGGGCAAATATGGTATAGGCCGGCATATCTACACCGGTGATGTCACCATTGGGCTGAAAGGCCGGATTGCGTTTGAGTGCCCCGGGATAGATGCCTTGCTGGCGGCGCACCAGGCCCTGGAAGATGCGGTAAACACGCGGTTTCAGACGCAATATCGTGCGGGTATCGCGGCGCGCTGGGCGGAACTTGTTTATGCCGGGTTTTTCTATGAACCACATAAGCATGACCTGGAAGCCTACTTGCGTAGTTCCCAACAGTTTGTAACAGGCCAGGTCACATTGCAGACCGAAGGGGGTTCCCTGCTGGCGGCCGCCGTGGAAACGCCTTACCACCTGCACAATCCAGGAGCCATCTATGCCCAGAGTTGCGACTGGACCCCGGAGGAAGCGGTTGGGTTCATCAAGCTGCTGGGCCAGAGCACTACCCTGGCAGGTAAAGTGCGGAGCGCAAAGCAGTGAGCCTGCAGACGATTATCGGGCACCTTGACCGGCTGGTGGCGTGTGATACGCAAAATCCACCACGATTGATCAATGCTGATTCAGGGATTTTCAAGCATTGCCAGGAGACCGTGGGCAAGCGCTTCCAGGTGCGCACCTGGGATCATGGCGATGGTCACGTCAGCTGGTTCGCCATCAGGGGCAAGCCCAGGATCCTGTTCAATGTCCACCTGGACACAGTGCCTGCCGGGGAGGGCTGGTCCTTCAACCCAATGGAGTTGCAGCTTCGTGAGGGCGGTGCGTTTGGCCTCGGGGCCTGTGATATCAAGGGAGCTGCGGCCGTCCTGTTAACCCTTGTACAACAGGGTGCGGAAAATCTTGCACTGTTGTTTACGACCGATGAGGAAGGTGCTGGCGGTTGCTGCGTGGAGCATTTCCTGCAGAGCGGTGAAGCGGACCGGTTTGAACAGGTTGTTGTCGCCGAACCGACCGAATGCAAAGCCGCACTTGCGCATCGGGGTTTTCTTTCGGTAAAGACCCGGTTTTTTGGTGTCCCGGGGCACTCTTCAGAAGCGCGGGCATTGACCGACAACGCCAATCACCAAATGGCACGGTGGGCTGCGTCAGCCCTGAACATAGCAGCGAGCAGCAAGTCCGATGATCTTGACCCAGGCAGCTGCTTGAATTTGGGCATTATTTCTGGCGGGACGAAGAGTAACGTCATAGCCGGCGAGGCCCTCGTACACTGGAGTGCGCGGCTGAAACCCGGCGAATCGAATGAACAATTCCTGCGCCAGATGAAAGCCAGTATTCCACCCACGGCCCGCGTTGTATGGGAAGTACCCTACTCGGGTGAGCCCCTGCCCGCCGCCGGGCGTGACGCTGCGTTGGCGATGGACTTTTGCGACCGGGCTGGGTTACCCAGGGGGAAGGACGTCGATTTCTGGACCGAAGCAGCCCTGTTCTCGGCGGCCGGACTGCCGGCCCTGGTGCTGGGTCCGGGCGCCATTACCCAGGCGCACACAGCCGACGAGTGGGTTGCGCTTGCACAGCTGGAGCAGGCGTTCAGGCTATATGGGCAATTGGTGCAAGCCGATGGCTGAAATTCGCAGCGTCGTTCAACAGGTGCTCAGCCAGCTGGGTGCAAGCCGCGAAGCCCGGCACTATCTCGGGCAGTTCAGCGGCACTGACACCATGCGCTTCGCCGTGGTTAAAGTGGGTGGAGGCGTTATCGAGCAACAATTGGACGCCCTGGCGTCGGCCCTGGGCTTCTTGCGCAACCTTGGGCTCATGCCCATCATTTTGCATGGCGCAGGGCCGCAGCTCGATGCCGCGTTGGCATCGGCCTCGATCCACACTCTCAAGCACAATGGGTTGCGGGTCACGACGCCAGAAGTGATGGAAGTGGCCCGCCCGGTCATTTACCGCGCCAACCGGTCCATCGTTACCGCGCTGGAGCAACAGGGCGTGCGCGCCCAGGGCATCCAGCATGGCGTATTTGCCTGCGATTTCCTCGACCAGCAGACATTGGGCCTGGTCGGAAACATCCAGCGGGTCGATCTCGAGGCGATTCGTGATGCGGTCGGCCGTGGTATTTTACCGGTTGTTTCATGCCTGGGGGAGAGTGCTACCGGGCAGGTGATGAACATCAATGCTGACGTGGCGGCCCGTGAACTGATCTGGGCCGTCAAGCCGCACAAGATCATATTCCTGACGACAACCGGCGGCTTGCTGGATGAATCAGGACGGGTGATTTCGGCCATCAGCCTGCGCACCGACTACGAGCACCTGGTGCACCAGCCCTGGGTGCATTCCGGGATGCGTTTGAAGCTCGAGCAAATTGGTCAGATACTTCAAGGTTTACCAGATACTGCTTCAGTTTCAATAACGTCGGTGGAAAATCTGGCCAGGGAGCTGTTCACACATCGCGGTGCAGGAACATTGATTCGCAAGGGTGAACCGATCAGTGTTCTCGAGGAATTCAATCCGGAAACCCGGCTGAAAGCCGCACAGCTACTCCAGCAGAGCTTCGACCGGCGATTGAAACCGGACTACTTTGATAAGCTGACGGTCGAGTTTATCCTGGCCAGCGAGTCGTTCGGCGCCATGGCCATCGTGCTCAAGGGTGTGGATGGCCTGCCGTATCTGGACAAGTTCGCAGTTACACCTGAAGCCCAGGGCGCGGGAATGGGGGCGGCCGTGTGGCAGGCACTGGTGCAACGTTGTCCCCAGATTTACTGGCGATCCCGTGCCGACAATCCGGTTACGCAGTGGTACTACGAACAGGCGGACGCGAGCTATACGCAGAATCGATGGGTTGCTTTTACCAGAGGCATTCACGATTTCGAACAAATACGGCGTTGCAAGGAAGATAGTCTTGCGCGCCAGGAAAGTTGGGTATAACAGCAGAATGACCATTGAGATCGTAGTCGTTGGAGCTCGCGGCCATACTGGCAGTGAATTGCTGCCGCTGTTACATCGCCACCCTGCAGCCCGACTTGTAGCCGTCGGGTCGTCCAGTGCGGCAGGTGAGCCGCTCAGCAGCCTGGTGCCGGGCCTTGAGGGCTGCCACCTCCGCTTCGCCGACATCAGGCCTGAAAACCTGCAGCAATACCCGGCGGATCTGTATGTGTTGGCTTTACCCAATGGCCAAGCCGCCGCGTACGTGGCGGCCATCGAGGAAAACCATGCAGCAGCCGTGGTCATTGACCTCAGTGCAGATTACCGCTTCGACGCATCCTGGGTTTATGGCCAGCCGGAACGCTTCGCCGACCGCATAACGGGCGCGAAACGCATTTCCAATCCGGGCTGCTACGCCACCGGTGCACAGTTGGCTTTGGCTCCTGTGCTTGATTGGCTGCTTGCCACGCCGGTTGTGTTTGGAGTTTCCGGGTACAGTGGAGCTGGAAAAACCCCATCACGGCGTAATGACCCCGCTGTATTGCGGGACAACCTTTTGCCTTATTCCCTGGCCGGTCACATTCATGAACGGGAAATCACCAGACACCTGGATTACGAGGTCCGTCTTCTGCCCCATGTGGTGTCTTTTTTTCGTGGCATCAGTCTGACCATGGCGGCTGAACTCAACCACTCCGTTGATGCTGCCCGCCTGCTTGAACTGTACCGTGAATTCTATGCAGCACATTCGCTGATATCCGTGTGTGAGAATATTCCGGAAGTAGCTGATGTCCGGGGTAAGCACGGCGTAATCATCGGTGGTTTTACGGTCAGCGGCAGCGGGGCGCAACACGCGTCATGGGTTTGTGTGCTGGATAATTTGCTCAAGGGAGCTGCTACCCAGGTAGTGCAAAATATGAACCTCGCTTTTGCTTTACCTGCATTGACAGGCCTGGAAACAGGGCAAGGCAGCTTGGAGGGTGAGGCTTTATGAACCATTTGTTGTGGCGATCAGCAACCGCGATCGAGGGCGACGAGCCTGGCGATGCCATCATGGAATTCATGACTGGCGAGGACGTCATTCTCGACCGTGTGCTTTTCCCCCATGATCTGCGTGCCACGGTGGCGCATGTTCGCGGCCTGCAGCGCATCGGAATTCTCACCCGGGAAGACAGCGAACGACTGTGTAGCCTGCTTGATGAGCTAAGAGGCGATTTCTTTGCCGGCCGTTTTATCCTTGACCGGAGATTTGAAGATGGTCACTCCGCCATTGAAGCGTATCTGCATGATAAGTCAGGAGATCTTGGTGACCGCGTGCATACCGGTCGCAGCCGTAATGACCAGGTGGCGGTAGCCACACGTCTGTTCATGAGAGAGCGAGTCCAAGAGATCGCCACGCTTAGCGGCGCTATTGCGCAGGCTTGCCTGGAGCAGGCCAGGGTACATGCTGACTGGCCCATGCCGGGCTACACCCATTTGCAAAGGGCGGTACCTTCCAGCATTGGTTTGTGGCTGGGAAGTTTTGCCGAGGCGTTCTGTGATGATGTGGCTTTTGCGTGTTCCGTGTTGGAAATACTGGACGCAAGCCCCCTGGGGACGGCTGCCGGGTACGGCGTCAACCTGCCGCTGGACCGTGCCGGCGTGGCGACGGAGCTTGGTTTTACGCGGCTGCAGATCAACCCGATGGCTGTACAGAACGCCCGCGGCAAGTTTGAGCTGATGAGCTTGCAGGCCGCTCTGCACCCGATGCAGGATTTGCGTCGCTTGGCTTGGGATCTCAGCTTATTCGCCACTGCCGAGTTTGCCTTCGTGCGCCTGCCGCCGCAGTACATCACCGGCTCATCCATCATGCCCAACAAGGCAAACCCTGACGTGGTCGAATTGCTGCGTGCACGAACCGCGTCAATTGAAGGAGCCTTGGTAGAAGTCCAATCCATTTTGAGCCTGCCTTCCGGCTATCACCGTGACCTGCAATTGAGTAAGGCGCCTCTTGTTCGCGGGTTGCAGTTTGCCCGTCAAGCCCTGGCCATTGTCCCGGAATTGATCCGAAGCCTGGCGTTCGACCCGGAACGGATGCGAAACGCAATCACTCCCGACATGTTCGCCACCGATATTGCGCTGGAGCGGGCTGCCGCAGGTGCGCCGTTTCGAGAGGCTTACCACCAAGCTAAAAACGAGTTGGCAAACTTGCCACCGCGGGACGCTGAACATAGCCTGGCACAACGGGTTTCGCCGGGTGCCTGTGGGGATTTGCAACTCGAGCAGATCGGCGCGCGCCTGGAATCCATGATCTCCTGCATCCCGGAAACCTCTGGCGAGGGCGGATAAATTCATGCAAGCAGCAAATAGTGCTGCAAATAGTGCTTGACCTGCTACCACCAGCACCTATAATGCGCCTCCTGTCTGGTTGAAACGCCAGCCAGTAAGCGCCAGACGAGAAAGTATTGCATGAAATTCTCGTTTTTTCGTTGACGGGTAATTTGCCGCTAACGTATAATTGGCGGCCCGCCCTGCACCGGGTTGAGATTCTTGTTTTGAATCTTCCGGCGTGGCCATCCGAGAGGGTTTAGCCGCGACGGTTTTTCGTGCTGGACTGGTTGCGAAATGCAGCCTTTTAAAAGTTCTTTAACAATATACAGGTAACTTGTGTGGGCGCTCGTGTCATGGAATTTGCCAAGACGAGAGCGACCATGCCCTGATAGTCAGAATCCGTCTTCGGATGGATTGTGATTCAGAGCAAGGTTCAGTTCTCAGCTGAAAGAAATAGATGGACGATTCGAAGCTTTGGCTTCGGTCCGACATCGAAAACTTTAAACTGAAGAGTTTGATCCTGGCTCAGATTGAACGCTGGCGGCATGCCTAACACATGCAAGTCGAACGGTAACAGGTCAAGTGATCCCTTCGGGGTGAGCAAGATGCTGACGAGTGGCGGACGGGTGAGTAATGCGTAGGAATCTACCTTCAAGTGGGGGATAGCCCGGAGAAATCCGGATTAATACCGCATGTTCTCTACGGAGAAAAGCGGGCCTCTGATTCAAGCTCGCGCTTGGGGAT
>DATDPS010000259.1:0-10375 GCA_035292625.1 Lysobacterales bacterium
CCGGCCGTTGCGATCCTGCGCGAGCAAGGTGTCAACGGCCAGGTGGAAATGGCGGTGGCATTTGACCAGGCGGGGTTCGACTGCGTTGACGTGCACATGTCCGACCTGTTCGAAGGCCGCTACGATCTGCAGGCGTTCCAGGGCTTTGTGGCCTGCGGCGGGTTTTCTTATGGAGACGTGCTGGGCGCCGGCCGCGGCTGGGCCAAGTCCATCCTATTTGCGGAGCGCCTGCGCGACATGTTCAGCAGTTTCCTGCGGCGCACCGACCGGTTCGCACTGGGGGTCTGCAACGGTTGCCAGATGTTGTCGGCGTTGCGGGAAATCATTCCCGGAACATCTGCCTGGCCGGATTTCGTGCGTAACCGTTCCGAGCAGTTCGAAGCCCGCCTCAGCCTCGTCGAAGTGGGTGAGTCACCGTCGCTGTTCTTCACCGGCATGAGCGGCGCCCGCATTCCGGTGGCGTCGGCCCATGGCGAGGGCCGGGCGGAGTTTGATGTGCCGGGGACAATTCCTGCTGCCGCCGATCGCCTGGTCACCCTGCGTTACGTTGACAGTTCGGGCCAGGCAACGGAACAATACCCGCAGAATCCGAATGGATCGCCGCGGGGCATCACCGGGCTGTGCAACGAAGATGGCCGTGTAACCATCCTTATGCCGCACCCGGAACGAACCTTGCGTACGGTAAATTTTTCCTGGGCACCGGATGACTGGGGCCCGCGCTCACCCTGGCAGCGCATGTTCCTGAATGCCCGCCAATGGACCGCCTGAAAAAGGATTTCCCGAATGAGTGAACAAAACCTGCCGGCAAATGACGAACCCATCGATGCAGGGGACGACAAAGTGGCCGTGCCGTCATCCGATCACGAGGAGTTGAAACTCAGTGAATTACTCATCCTGGCCTCCTTGTGGATGCTGTTCGGATTCATGCTGTGGTTTTATCTTTCCGCCTTCCATGGCGCCCCGGCCCGGATCATGTCGGGAGCGATTTTGTCCGAGATTCTGGGCGCAAATTTTCACCAGATCGTGGTCGAGCCAAACCAGAATTTCCTCTTCCAGGTGGAAACCGCCATTCCGTTCAGGTTCAAGGACGGCACTACGGAATCGTTGGGTTTCGTGGTGAATCCCCTGATATTCAGTTATGGACTGCCGTTGCTGTTCGGGCTGGTGATGGGCTCGGATGTCTCCTGGTTGCGCAAGGCCTCGACACTGCTGGTTGGCTACGTGGTCATTACGTTTGTGCAGGTCTGGGGCGTGGTGTTCCAGGCTTTGAAAATGATGGCGTTCAATTTCGGCGGAAGCGCCCATGACATTGTGCGCCAGGCCGGCGTGTCGGACACCATCATCGCGCTGGGCTACCAGATGGGTACGCTGATCCTTCCTGCCCTGGCGCCGATCTTTGTCTGGGTGCTGCTGAACCGGCCGCTGGTCGAACAGTTCGTGGGTTGGGACGTCACCCTGTTGGGCAAACGGGACCGTCCCTGAATCCCAGGCGGCGGAACCGATGCCCCGCCGGGTTGTCAGTGGTGTGCGCTTTCTCTTGCATCACCACCCGGCCGGCGCAGGGAAACTGCGGGTTTATGAACTCCGGGATCAGCCTGCCGTATAATTCCGGCAGCAATCGGCCTCCACACGGACACCTCCAGTGCAAGCAACGGAACAGCAGACAGTAGAAACCTCCGGCAGCATGCATTCGGCCACCGGTGCGGTATGTGAATTCCTGCTGGAAAGTAACCGGCTCAAGCCGGCCGACCTGAAACGGGCTGAAACGTACCGGGAACAGAATGGCGGTGACCTGATCACCTTGCTGGTGCGCCTCGGACTTGTGTCGGAGCGTGACGTGGCCGAAGCCGAATCGGCCTTGTTGCAGCTGCCTTTGATCCGCACCACCGACCTGCCCGATGAAGTACCCGAATTGCCCGGGATATCCGTGCGCTATCTCAAGGAAAACCAGATCCTGCCGGTAGCCGAAACGGATGAGAACCTGACGGTGGTGATGGCCAATCCGCGTGACCAGTTTGCCATCCAGGCGCTGGCCATGGCCAGCAGCAAGAACATCATCCGCCAGGTGGGTGTTGCCTCCGAAGTTGAAAATGGCATCGAAAAACTCCTCGGCGGCGGCCGCAGCGCCATGGGCCAGATCGTCGAACGGCTGGGCGCTGAATCCGAGGGTGAGCTCGAAGATGTCGAGCATTTGCGTGATCTGGCTTCGGAAGCGCCGGTCATCCGGCTGGTCAACCTGGTCATGCAACGGGCGGTCGAAGCCCGGGCTTCCGACATACACATCGAGCCATTCGAAAACCGCCTGAAAGTCCGCTACCGCATCGATGGCGTGCTGCAGGAAGTGGAGGCGCCGCCCTCAAGTTCCACTGCAGCGGTCATCAGCCGCATCAAGATCATGGCCAAGCTGAATATCGCGGAGCGGCGCCTGCCCCAGGACGGGCGCATCATGCACCGCGTGCAGGGCAAGGAACTGGATCTGCGCGTATCCACGGTGCCGACTTCGCATGGCGAGAGTGTGGTCATGCGTATCCTTGACCGCGAAAGCATCGTATTCGACTTCGCGTCACTGGGCTTCGATGCCCACATCAAGGCCAGGTTCCAGCAGGCCCTGGACATGCCGCACGGCATTGTCCTGGTTACCGGCCCGACGGGTTCGGGTAAAACCACCACCCTCTATACCGCACTGAGCGCCTTGAATACGCCCGAGCGCAAGATCATCACGGTGGAAGACCCGGTCGAATACCAGCTGGAAGGCATCAACCAGATCCAGGCGAAATCCTCCATCGGCCTGGATTTTGCCCACGCATTGCGCGCCATCGTGCGCCAGGACCCCGACGTGATCATGATCGGTGAGATGCGTGACCTGGAGACCGCCAAGATAGCCATCCAGTCGGCGTTGACGGGCCATCTGGTGTTGTCCACCGTGCATACCAATGATGCGGCCGGCGGCATCACGCGCATGCTCGACATGGGCGTGGAGGACTACCTGCTGACTTCAACGGTCAACGCCATCCTGGCCCAGCGCCTGGTGCGGACGCTGGACCTGCAATACCGGGAGAGCTACGAGCTGCTGCCGGAGGTGGCGCGGGAAATTGGCATGAACCGCCTGGTGGAGCAGGACCGCTATACCGTGTACCGGCCGGTGCCCTCGCCGGAAAACCCCACGGGTTACCGCGGCCGCACCACCATCGTGGAGTTGCTGATGATGTCCGACCCCATCCGCCGCCTGATCATGCAGCACGCCACGGCCGGGGAGATCCAGGACCTGGCGGTTGTCGAGGGCATGCGCACCATGTACCAGGACGGACTGACCAAGTGCCTGCAGGGGATTACCACCCTGGATGAAGTATTGCGGGTGACGCAAGAAAGCTGATGCCCATGTTCGAATACAAGGCGGTTGCTCCCAGCGGTGAGACTGTGCAGGGAAAAATGGAAGCAGCCAGCGTGGACATGGTGGTGCTGAAGCTGCAGGAGGCGGGCAACATTCCCTTGCAGGCCAGGGAGGCCGGCGCCGGCGGCTTCAACCTGAATGCCCTGCGCATGAGCCGGCGCGGCATGGGCACCCGGGAGGTAGCCCAGTTCACCCAACAACTGGCCACCCTGCTGGGGGCAGGCCTGCCGCTGGACCGGTCATTGCAGGTCCTGATGGACCTGGGGGAGAACGACCGGGTGCAGCAAACAGTCAGCGAAATTCGCGATCACGTGCGCGAGGGCGGCAGTTTATCGGACGCGCTGGAAAAGCAGCATGGCGCATTCAGCAGGCTTTTCGTCAACATGGTGCGAGCCGGGGAGATCGGCGGCACCCTGGACGTCACGCTTGACCGCCTGAGTGATTACCTGGAGCGCTCGCGTGAGCTCAGGGACAGTGTCATATCCGCCCTGATCTACCCGGCGATCCTGCTCCTGCTTGCGGGTGGTTCGCTGATCCTGCTGCTGGTCTACGTCATTCCGCAATTCACGCCGATATTCGAAGAGCTGGGCGGTGAATTACCCACCATCACGAAACTGGTGCTGGGCGTGGCGTCCATCCTGCAGAATTTCTGGTGGGCCATGATCCTGCTTGGCGTTCTCGTGGTGAGCCAGTATCGCAGGATGATGGCGGTAGAAGAGAAACGGTTCGCCTGGGACGGGCGGGTGCTGGGCCTGAAATGGGTTGGTGACCTGGTCGCCAAGCTGGAAACTGCTCGCCTGACGCGGACCCTCGGCACACTGCTCAGCAATGGTGTGCCTTTGCTGGCGGCACTTTCCATTGCACGCAATGTCGTAAACAACACGGTGCTGCGCAAGGATGTTTCGGACGCCGCTCGCGAGGTCAAAACCGGCGGCGGACTGGCACGAAACCTGGCCAGGAGCGGGCGCTTCCCCCGCCTGGCGCTACAGATGATCAGCGTGGGCGAGGAAACCGGCCAGCTGGATGGCATGTTGATGAAAGTATCCGACAGCTACGACATCGAGGTGCGCAACACGATTGACCGCCTGCTGTCGATTTTCACCCCGGTGGTCACCTTGCTGCTGGCCGTGTTGATCGGAACCATCGTGCTTTCGGTACTGGTGGCCATATTGAGTATCAATGACCTGGTCGGATAGCACGGCATGCAGCGGGCACTCGCGGCCGGGTGAAAAGCCCGGCAGCTGGCCGGGACGGGATGAACCAAGTCTGGAGGAACGGTGAACATGAAAAACCAGGGAATAAAATGGCGGCAATCGGCAGCACATGACAGCGCCACGGTCCTGCAGCGCGGCTTCACGCTGGTTGAATTGCTGTTGGTGCTGGTGATCCTTGCCCTGATCGGCGGGCTCGTCCTGCCCGGCATCATCGGCAAGGCGGAAGGGGCCAAGGTAAAGGCTGCTGCCTCGCAAGTCAGCCGCCTGGCGATGGCGGTGGAGAGTCATTACCTGGATACCGGGGTCACTCCGGAAAGCTTGCAGCAACTGGTCGAGGACTCTGGGGCCAGTGGCGGCTGGAACGGCCCTTATGTCAAGCCATCCAGCCTGAAAGACCCCTGGGGCCGGGACTACGAGTATGTCTTTCCCGGCGAACACGGCGAATTCGACATATTCTCACTCGGTGCGGACGGACAACCCGGCGGTGACGGCAAAGACGCCGACATCAACAGTTGGGAGTAAATTTTCGCCTGCGCGCCAACCATCTTTCCAGGCCATATGACCAGGGCGACAGTTTCTCCGCGACTTGCTTGCGCCCACAGCGGATTCACGCTGGTCGAGCTGCTGGTGGTGCTGGTGATCGCCACCCTGGTGCTGGCCCTGGTCGGCACGTCGATTTCCCGCAGCGTCAGCGGCGCCGAGATGCGCACGGCGGCGAGCAAGATGGCTTCTTCCCTGCGCTACACCCGGACCCGCGCAATCCTCGACAAGCAGGAGCACGTGTTCCTGGTGGACACGGAAAACCACATGTACAGGGCGCCGAAGCGTGCTGCGGTGGAGCTGCCCGAAGGCATGAACGTTGAGCTGATGACGGCGCGCTCGGAATTGACCGCGGAAACAGTGGGCGGCATCCGCTTCTACCCGGACGGTGGATCGACCGGGGGTTACGTGAAACTCGAATCCAAAGGCCGCGTTTACCGAATCAACGTGGCCTGGCTGACCGGTGAAGCTTCGCTGCAACGGCAGGAAGACTGAACGGTGCGAACCATTCCGCGCCAATTTTCCCTGCCGCCCCGCAACGCGGGTTTTACCCTGCTCGAGGTGTTGCTGGCTTTCGTCGTATTTGCCATCAGCTTTGCCGTGGTACTGGAAATACTCACCGGCTCAATGCGCAACACGGCGCGAGCCAGGGAGTACACGGAGACTGCCCTGATTGCGCAAACCATCATGGACCAGTTAGGGCTGGATATTCCGCTCGAATCAGGCACCAGCGCGAGCGGCGAAGGGGGCGATTACACATGGCAACTGGAAATCCATCCGTTTACCGGAGGTGGCGGAACTGAACGCAGCCTCGAGCTGGCCGAACTCACCGGGATCGAGCTGCTGGAAGCGGAATTCATCATCACCTGGGGAGTGTATCCGAGGGCAAAGTCCCAGCGCTTCAGCACGGTCAAAGCCGTGCTGGCGAAAGGCCCGGAGCGGCGCTTGTGAAACCGCACAAAGGATTCACGCTGGTCGAGCTGTTGCTGGCCATCACCCTGCTCAGCATCCTGCTGGCCCTCGCCTATGGCGGATTGCATGCCGCTATCCAGGCTACCGACCGTGGCCAGGTCATCCTGGAAGAGAGCGGCCGCCTGCGCATGGCGCACCAATTTGTGCGCAAGCAGTTGAACCAGGCAATTCCCCTGGCGTTCAACCAGCAGGAAGGTGAGGCGCTTGATGTTGAAACAGCCGAGGTTTTCCTGGGCAGTGCCCAGTCGATCCGTTTCGTTGGCCCCATGCCCGGCTATCTTGGTTTTGGCGGTCCGCAAGTACAGCAACTAACCGTCGCGGCTGGGGAAAACGGATTGGAACTGGTGCTGGAGCATGCGTTGGTGCAAGGCTTTGAAGAGTCCCTGCTGACCGAGCGGGACCCCATCCTCCTGATCGATCGCATCGCCGCGGCCTCATTCAGTTTCCAGGGACGGGACGAGGAAGGTGAATTGCTGCCCTGGACCAGCACCTGGGAGGATCCCGCGCTGTTGCCGGTGGCCATTGCCCTGGAAATTGAGTTCGAGGAAGGCGCATACACCGACTGGCCCCTGCTGGTGGCTGCAGTACGGATTGACCCCAGCGTGGTCGCTGGTGTATCCGGTGACGTGACTTACCAGTCCGCCATCAAGCGCCTGATCGACCGCAGGGAGAAAATGAATTGAACGCGCGCGAACGCCAATCGGGAGTGGCGCTGGTGATGGTGCTGTGGCTGCTGTTGCTGATCACCATTTCAACCAGCGCCTATACCCTGATGGCGCGCATGGACCAGCTTGAAGCGCATACCGTGTTATGGGGAACGCAGGCGCGGTTGGCGGCGGAAGCCGGTCTTAACCTGAGCGTGATGTTGCTGCGCGATCCGGAAGACGACAGCCGGTGGGTTCCGGACGGCCGGCCATACCAGTTGCAATACGAAGACGCTGTAGTCGAAGTAAGGGCCACCGACGAGCGCGGCAAGGTCAACATCAATGTGGCCGATGAACAGACCTTGCAGCAGCTCTTCCTGGCCAACGAGGTGGAAGAGGAACAGGCCGTCAAATTGGCGGCCGCGCTGCTGGACTGGATTGACGAGGACAAGCTGGTGCGGCCCAATGGGGCCGAAGAAGAAGAATATGTCTCGGCCGGCTACCAGGTGGGTCCAGCCAACCGCGGTTTCATCATGGTCGAGGAGTCGTTGCAGGTCATCGGCCTGCCCTGGGAACTGTTCCAGAAAATGGAGCCCGGGCTGACCGTTTGGTCTGATGGTGGTGGGTTGCCCAACCCGGCCTACGCGCCTGTGGAAGCACTTCTGGCCCTGCCGGACATGACCCTGGAAGATGCAGTGGAATTCGTGGAGGAGCGGCAATCCCGGGTGGGTAATGAAGACTTGTCCCTGTCCTTGCCGAACGGGCAGGTGGTCGTGGCCAGCGGGCAAGGTGTCACGTATAGTATTGTGTCAAAGGCCACCCTGCCGAACGGCGTCTGGGACCAGGTAGAAGCGACCATACGCCTGGGCGGAAACAAGGACGGGATTCCTTTCACGATCCTGCGCTGGCAAGAAGGATTCCATCACTGAAACCACCATGGCGATTGCGTTGAACAACAAGATCCAGTATTGGGGCGCCCGCGTGCGTAACAGTCCTGCCGGCGCGTTTTTTACCTGGTGGACAGGGGAACTGAAAGCACTGCTGCCCGCCCGCTGGCAGGAGCGTTTGCAGCATGCCCGGCGCCGCATCACCCTGCGCTGGGAAACAATCCGGCTCAGGCTGGGGGTAGAGGAAAATCGCGCCATCCGGTGGCTCACGGACGTTTCCCAGGACCAGGACGTCAGCTTGCAACGCCAGCAGGTTCGCGGCCTGCTGGAACAGCAGGAAGCGCTGGAAGTACCGCGATTCCTGTTGTTGGACGCACAGCAGGTACTGAGCAAGCAATTGCTGCTTCCCGCCGCTACTGAATCAAACCTGCAACAGGTGCTGGCATTTGAAATGGATCGCCAGACCCCTTTCCGCGCCAGCGATGTCTACTACACCTGGAAACTCCTCGGCGTTGAGAAGGATTCTGGCCAGATCCGGGTCGCGTTGTTCGTGGCGCCGCGCAAGCCGGTTGATGCGGTGCTTGAATCGCTCAGCGCACGTGGCCTTGCCGCCAGTGGCGTTGATGTATTCGACGGAGCTCAAAGCCTCGGTGTAAACCTGTTGCCGCCGGACAGGCGCCACCGCGTGGTCAATCCGCGCACTCGCCTGAATCTCGGGTTGGCGGCGGCGGCCCTGGTGCTGCTGGTACTGGTCATGGTGGAGTCGTTGAATTTCAGGGCCGGCAGGGTGAGTGAACTCGAGGTGGCAATTGCCGACGTGCAGGACGAGGCTCGAGAGGTTCAGCGCCTGCGTGAACAGGTGGCCGAAACCAGCGAAGCGGCCAGCTTCCTGACCCGCCGCCGGGCTGCCTCACCTATGGCCATAGAAGTTTTGGCTGACATCACCAACATCCTGCCCGATGACACCTACCTGGATCGGCTGGTGATCAATTCCAGCGGCATCCTGATGCAGGGCAAATCGCGCAATGCGCAGCAGTTGATTGAAGTGGTCAATAAATCCACGGTGTTCGAGAAAGCTGCGTTTCGTGGTTCAACGCGCCTGGACGCCGCCAGCGGTCTGGAAATATTCGAAGTAAATGCGCAAGTGGCAACAGGGGGCGCGCCCTGATGAGCCTGCTCATCGAAAAGGGCAACAGCCGCATGACGGCCGTGCTTTTGTTCGCGATCGCTGTGATCCTGGTTTATTTGCTGGGGATTCACTGGTTCATCCTCAAGCACCTGGACTACAACGAAGAAATTTCCGAGCTGGCCGGGCAATTGGGCCGGTTCCAGCGGGTTGCCGCCGAACGTGGTCAGGTCGAAAGACAGCTGCAGTCGCTGCAGGGCCGGCGTTCGGAATCCAATCTGTTCCTCGAGGAGGGTGATTTCAACGAAGCGGCTGCCGGCATGTCCGAGCGGCTGAACCAGATGGTCAGCACCCAGGCGGATGAGTCGTGCCAGATTGTTAGCCGCCAGCCCGTGAAGGCAAGGGAGGTGGAGCGTTTCGAAAAAGTCACGGTCAATGTGCGTATGCGCTGCGACGTCGAAGACCTGATGCGGGTGCTTTATTCGCTGGAAACGGGTGTGCCCATGATCATTGTGGAAGAGTTGACGGTGATAAAGCCGCGCGCGCGGCGCAGAACACAACAGGCCGTGGTCATAGCTGAAGCGCTGGACGTTCGTTTCAACATGTCAGGGTACCTGCGCTAGTGATGAAATGGCTCGATGACAATCCCGTGGGCACGGCTCTCGGGATATTCTGCGGCCTGCTCCTGTTGTTGCTGGCGTTGCTGCTGGTGCTTTCTTCCCTGCCCCTGCCGTCCGCCCCGGAAGCCGGCGATACGGCGGGTGCCGATGCCGCCCTGGAGTTGCCGCAATTGGCTGGAAACAAGCCGATTGACACGTATAACGTCATTACCCAGCGCCCGCTGTTCAACGAGACACGCCAGCCGGCGCTGGACGGCGATGGCTCCAACCTTGATGAGGCGCTTGCCGAAGACATGGTTGGCGCACCTGAGGTGGAATTGTCCGGTGTGATCATCACGCCCACTTTGCGCATGGTCACTTTGAAACGCAGGGACGATGGCGGATCGCTGGTGGCTTTCGAAGGAAAACCCATCGAAGCGGACTTCGGCAGCTGGCAGATCAGCAGTGTCCAGGCCCGCGCCGCCACGATGATATCCGGCAGCGGCGAGGAACTGCACTTGGAGATGAAGGTCCATGACATGGAGATTGCGCAGCCGGACTTGCCGGCGCCGAGGCGGGAACAGTTGAAGCCGGAATCCAATGCGGCAACCCAGCAAGCCCCGGATACCGAGCCGCTGTCGCGCGCCGAAGAAATCCGGCAGCGCATCGCCGAGCGCCGTGAGGAGCTCAGGCGTGAAGCGGAGCAAGCCGAAGCGGGCGGACAGGAGCAGCAGGAGCCCAGCTATAAAGAAGCGATCCAGTCCATGATCGGGCGCAATCGCGGGGACCAAACCAACAAAGAAAATGAGCAATAGAGGCAGGTCAACAATGCAAAATCACTCGCGCTCCTCGGGCAGGCGCCATGGCGGGGGCGAAACTGCGCCGGCCACAGGCCTGGTTCGGCGCATTCTGCTGATCCTGGCCATCGTACTGATCGCGGCCAGTTGCGCTTCTACACCGGAATCGCAGTCAGCCGCGGAAGCCCGCAGGGGCGAGCGCGCC
>DATDPS010000260.1:0-16232 GCA_035292625.1 Lysobacterales bacterium
ACTATGTCGTTACGATCTCTAACGTTTGCCGGAAAAATCAGGCCGGCGTGGCATTACCCGACATAGTCAGGATGGGTAGATAGTGGCGCCTATGTCTCTGGAGACATAGGCGGCATTCCTTCGCCGCGCACCTGCTGGAAAGCGGTTATGACATCCGCACCATTCAGGAATTGCTCGGCCACAAGGATGTCAGTACAACCCAAATCTATACCCATGTGCCCAATCGTGGCGGGCGCGGGGTGTTGAGCCCACTTGACCGCTGAGGCCGGTCAGCCCACCTCCTGTGCATTATCAGCAACGGAATTCAGGCAACTGAAACGACTGCCCGGGGGCAAACTTTCAACTTTACATCAGGTTTCCAAATTGCTCGCGCAGCGCGGCGACGATCGGCGCCGGGGCTTTGTCCGGCGAGCCGGCATCGAAAGGCGGCTGCGGGTCGTATTCGATGATGAGTTGCGCGGTCTGCGCGGCGGCGGCGCCGAACTGCTCGCCCACCAGGGCGAGCGCCATGTCGATGCCGGAGGACACGCCGGCGGCGGTCCAGATCTTCCCGTCGCGCACCACGCGTTCCTTGACCGGCGTTGCGCCGAACTGCGTGAGGGCATCGAGCGCCAGCCAGTGCGTCGTGGCGCGTTTGCCCGCCAGCACGCCAGCCGCGGCCAGGCCCAGCGCCCCGGTGCATACCGAGGTCGTCCAGGTGGTGGTTGCGTGCACCGCGCGGATCCACTCGAGCACTTCCTGGTCGCCCGTCACTGCCTGCGGAAAGGGCGTGCCGGGCACGAGCAGGATGTCGGGCCGCGGCACGTCAGCCAAGGCATAATCGGCCATCAGCCCGAGCCGCTTGAAGTCCGCGCGCTTCTCACCGCGCTCGCGGGCGACGAAGCAGACCTCTATGCCAGGGATGCTTTGCAGCACCTCGTAGGGGCCGATGGCGTCGAGCACTGTCACTCCGTCGTAAAGCAGGATTGCCGCTTGCATGTTCATTACCTCTTTCCCAGGTGGTTGCGAAACACCATACCGCCCTTCATCACGAATTGCACCCGCTCCAACTCGCGGATGTCCTCCAGAGGGCTGCCCGAAACGGCGATCAGGTCGGCGGCCTTGCCGGGCTCCAGGGTGCCGATATCGGCGCTGCGTCCCAGCATGCCAGCAGCAGCGACCGTTGCCGTCAGGATGGCTTCGCCCGGCTTCATGCCGATACCGACAAGCTCGGCGAATTCCCTGGCGTTATCTCCGTGGGGAAACACGCCGGGATCGGAGCCGAAGGCAAAACGCACATTGGCCCGCCAGGCGGCAACTGCCGAGGGCATCTCCTGTTTGAGCCGGTAGAGAAATTCGAGTATCGGCAGTGGCAGCCATCCCATGGTGCCGTCCTGCAGCGTGCCGGGCGTGTCGCCGACCGCCGCCTGGACGGCATACAGGTGGGGCACGAAATACGCACCCCCGGCTTGCAGCAGCCGCCAGGTCTCCTCGTCCGGGTAGGTGACGGTATCGATGGAGTCCGCGCCCGCGCGAAGGGCCGCGTTGATGCCGCTCGCGTCTCCTTGGGTGTTCCCACCGTCGGCAACGACCTTGCGGCCAAGCGCGTGCGCTGTCGCCACGATGGCAAGCATTTCATCTCCGGTGAAGGTCATTGCCGGCGAGGGGTTTGAAAGGAGACTGCCGGTGTTGTAAAAGCTGATCAGGTCTGCGCCGCGCTTGACCTGGGCGCGCACCGTCCGCCGGCACTCATCCGCGCCGGTACAAACGTTGTCGGGGCCTGCTACGGCCTGCACTTCATCACGAAATCTGGCGGTGCGCGATTGACCGGGAATCGACAGCGGGCTGCCGGTGGCGAGAATGCGCGGGCCCGGCAGCAGGCCACTGGCGATCGCATCCCTGAGCGCGAACACCGCCTCCTCGTGGGCGCGCATGCCGGTGCCGAGGTCGAGCACGGTGGTAAAACCTGCGGCCAGTGACTTCTCTGCGTTGTCCGCGGCAAGCAAGGCCAGGTCGGCGGGCCCCTGGGTAACGTCAGCGAGATCACCGCCGGGCGACGGTGTGGTGGTGAGATGCACGTGCAGGTCGATCAAACCGGGCAGGACAAAGGCGTCGCGCAGGTCGATGACCCTGGCGCCATCCTCAGCGGCAAAGCCGGAACGCAACTCGAGAATGCGTCCGTCGCGGACGAAAATGCTCTGATTCCTCAGGGGTTCCCTGCCCGGTATGGCCAGTACAGTGCCTGCGTAGACGATGGTCAACGCGGGCTCGGCTTCCCCACGGGTCCCTGCGCCCAGGATGCAAACCATGCAGAGCAGGAAAATCAGCCGGTGGAGCCGCGCAAGCAGCTTACGCTCCGTCACACCGCGCGTCGCTGGCTGGATCATCCGGGTTTGCGCTCGCTGTGCATTTTACTCACCGGATGCGGCGGTGAATTTCCTCAGCTGCGCACGCCACAGGTCGCGATAATCGTATTCGGTATCCAGCGCCAGGTTGAGGCGGTTGTAGCTGGCAAAATCCGAGGTCAGGTGAATCAGTTGCACCACGCCCTTGTCCGTCAGGCCGGCGGCGCGCAGCCCATCCACGTCCTGGTCGGTGATGGACCTGGCATCGCGGTTAACCTTGGCGGCAAATTCCAGGATGGTTCTCAGACGTTGGTCGTCGACCATGGCACTGCCTTCTTCGACCAGGCGGGCGACATATTCCTCGGCGGTACCCAGCCCATAATTGAGGATGGTGCAGAAAGCCGCGGTGCAATAGGGACAGCCATTGTCCCTGGAGACCAGTATGCCCACGTGCTGGATTTCCTCCATGCCGAGCTCACCCATTTCCCACAGCACCCGGCTGCAGCCCAGCTTGGCCTTGAGCAGTTCCGGGAAATTCATTTCCACGTAAAAGTGGTTGGGCACGGCGCCTTCCAATTCGGTGACCCAGGCAAAAATCTGTTGAATGACCGGATCGTCCACGGTCTCCGGCTTGACCAGTTTTACTCGCGTCATGAAGCACTCCAGTTGGTGTTGTCTGCCCTGAATATTACCAGCAATGAATGAGAATGAGTGGCACCATAGGGCCAATCACCCGGCACTCGGCGGCGCCGGCAGTCGGGATCACCAGGCGGAGGTGCGTGTATGTTTTTTTATCGACGGGTAAACCTGTTTCTGCTGGTTCTTTGTGCCTGCTCCGCGGCAGGCGCGGCGGAGCACGGGACATTCACAGTCGGCACGATACAGGCGGCACCAGGCGAGGCCGTATCGGGTTACCTCGAAATTGCCCCGGTGGACAATGCTGGAAGCCGCATCCCGGTATCGGTGATCCAGGGGGCGAAGCCGGGGCCTGTGCTGGCCTTGATTGCCGGCACGCACGGTTATGAGTACGCTGGCATCACCGCCTTGCGGCAGTTGCGGCAATCCGTCCGGCCCGCCGGGCTTTCCGGCACCCTGGTGCTGGTGCACATTGCCAATCCTCCCTCCTTCTATGCGCGCAGCATCTACACCAGCCCGGTCGATGGCCAGAACCTGAACCGGGTGTATCCCGGCAAGCCGGACGGCACGCTGAGCGAGCGTATTGCAGACAGCATTACCCGCAACGTGATCGAGCAGGCGGACTACCTGGTCGACCTGCACGCGGGCGATGGCAATGAAGCCTTGCGGCCATATGTGTACATGCCGGTTACGGGCAAGCCGGAACTGGATAAGGCAAGCCGGGGCATGGCGCTGGCCTTCGGACTTGACCACATCGTCATCGACGAGGGCAGGGTGCAGCCGGCGGACGCTTCGGTGTACACCGACCAGACAGCCTTGTCTCGCGGCATACCGGCCATCACCACGGAGACCGGCCAGCTCGGCTCGGATGAACCGTACTGGGTGAACCTGGCCGTGCAGGGTTGCGAGAACCTCATGCGCCACCTGGGCATGATCGAAGGCGAGGTCCGGCCAAACGAAGCCGTGGTCTGGCTGAGCGGTTACGAGGTCATCCGCAGTCCCGCCACGGGCATATTCCGCGCCGCCGTGCGCGATGGTTATGCCGTCGCGGAGAACGGTTTGCTGGGAACGCTGTTCGATCCCTTCGGGGAGAAGATCGCCGAGCTGCGGGCGCCCTTCGCCGGGGTGGTGAATTACGTGGTGACGACGCCGCCGATGAATAAAGGTGAGCCGGTGGCGATGATCAGCCGCATAGCCGAAGAGGGCCGGTAGGGCGTGGATGAGCCGCATTAAGTAGCGCTCCCGTCAATCTGACCAGCGCTTTTGAGGCATTGCCGCCTGGGATCAGGCAAGCCTGCCCTGTTGACGCACGTCAAGCGCGGCCCGTTCAGCGCGCGCTAGGATTCCCTTTTCACGTCCCGGCTCGGCGGCTTGGCGGGGGCTTACCCCGGGCCTCTGCCGGGGCATCACTTTCAGCACGAAGGCGGTGGGACTGATGGACATGGTTGCGGAACTGACACCCAGGGCGTATTACCGGCTGCCCTGGTCCCTTACTGACAATGCCATTTCCTGGCTCGAAGTGACCGATGACTGCAACCTTGCCTGCGAGGGCTGCTACCGGCCGCACATCAAGAATCACAAGTCGCTCGAGCAGATTGCCGGGGAACTGGCCGTATTCAAACAGCAGCGCAAAAGTGACTGCATGAGCATCGCGGGCGGTGACCCGCTGCTGCACCCGCAAATTGGCGAAATAGTCAGCATGGTCAAGGCCGGGGGCTGGAAACCCATCATCAACACCAACGGCCTGGCCCTGGGCAGGAAACTTCTGCGCAAGCTCAAGGACGCCGGTGCGTATGGCTTCACCTTCCATATCGACACCACGCAGGTCCGCGCCGATTCACGCGCCGGCAGCGAGGGGGAACACAATGCACTGCGCCAGAAATTTGCCGAGATGCTGGCCGAAGAAGGCGGTCTGTCCTGCTCGTTCAATCAAACCGTGAGCGCCGATACCCTGGACCAGATCAAGGACTCCATGGCCTGGGCGCAGCAACATCCGGATATCGTCCACACCATGGTGTTCATCCTGTTCCGCACGCCCGAGCTGACTGGTGATTTTGATTTCTACGCCAACGGCAAGCTGGTCAATATCGGTGACACGTACGAGAAACCCGAATGGGGCGGCGATGTTCCGCTGCTGGCGAAAGACGTGGTGGGCAAAATTCGCGAATTGGATCCTGACTACCAGCCCTGCGCCTATCTGAGCGGCACTGAGGATCCCAATGCGACCAAGTGGCTGCTGGCCTCGCGCCTGGCCAGCAAGAAACGCGGCTTCGGTTACGTCGGGCCAAGGTTCATGGAAGCGGTCCAAACCGCCCACCATTTTTTCAAAGGTACCTGGCTGAGCTATACGCCACCCAGGAGCAATCGCATGGGGCGGCTGGCGATGGCGTTTTTTTCATTGCTGGACCGGCAGATGCGCGCCACTACCAGGCGTTACCTGGCGACGGTGCTTAAAAACCCCCGCTCACTGTTTGATCGCGTGCACCTGCAGTCCTTCATGATCATCCAGCCCATCGACATCCTGCCGGATGGGCGCACCAGCATGTGTGATGGCTGCCCTGACATGACGGTTCACGAAGGAAAGTTGCGCTGGAGCTGCCGGCTGGAAGAAATCAAGGAATACGGCTGTTTCCTGCAGACCAGCAAGCGCAAGGCCTGCGCCTGACAGTTTAACCGGGTAATGAACCCAGGCGCACCAGCATCTTGCCCAGGTTTTCCCCGGTAAACAGCTTGATGAAGGCTTGCGGCGCCTGCTCGATTCCCTCGACGATGGTTTCCTGCCAGCGCATTTTCCCGGCCCTGATCCACTGCACCATATCGCGCTGAAAGTCGTGCGCCATGTCCATGTGGCTGGAAACGATGAAGCCCTGGATTTTCAGCTGTTTGCCGACCACCTGGATGAGGTTGTGCGGCCCGGCTTGCGGCTCGGTGGCATTGTATTGCGCAATCATTCCGCACATGGCTATGCGGCCGAAGGGGCGCATGTTGTCGATGGCAGCTTCCAGGTGTTCGCCGCCGACGTTCTCGAAATACACGTCGATTCCTTTGGGGCAGGCTGCGGCCACCGCCGCGGTCAGCGTGCCGCAGGTCTTGTAGTTGATCGCGGCGTCGATGCCGGCCTCCTGCCTCAACCAGGCGCATTTCTCGTCAGAGCCGGCGCTGCCAACGACGGTGCAGTTCCTGGCCCTGGCGATCTGGCAGACGATCGAGCCCACCGCGCCCGCCGCGGCCGAAACGAATACCGTGTCGCCCTCCTTGAGTTCGCCGATGCGCAAAAGCCCGGCGTAAGCGGTCAGCCCGGGCATTCCAAGCACACCCAGGAAGGCCTGCACGGGCACACCGGTGTCAGGGGGCAGGGCGCTCAGGTCCTTGCTGTTCACCAAGGCGTATTCCCGCCAGCCTTTCATATGCTTTACCAGGTCACCAGGCTGAAAGTGGCTGTCAGCCGAAGCCACCACTTCACCCACCGCGTGGCCCTCCAGCGCCGCGCCTACCTGGAAGGGTGGTACGTAACTTTTGCGCTCGATCATGCGGCCGCGCATGTAGGGGTCAACCGACATGAACAGGTTGCGCACCAGCACTTCGTCCCCGGCCGGCGCATCGAGTTGTGTTTCGACCAGTGCGAAGTTGCCGGCGTGCGGCATGCCTTCGGGGCGGCTGGCGAGGTGGATTTCCCTGCTGGTGATGGTGGCCATGGTTACGGGTCCATTAGTTAGCGAGCCGGGCGGCGGCGCGCCCGGCCGCATTCAGTTTTGCGTTTGCCAACTGCCATCTGGCTGCCGGCAAGCGGTGCCGTAAATCTGTTCGGTTTTCCCGCCAATCTGTGCGTCAAGCGTGTATTCGCGGCAGGGACCGCTATCCGCTTCATAGGTGCTGGTGGGTGTCACCGTGTACTCATAGCCCGTGTCGGGATTGACCCAGCCGGTCGGCACCCCGGTGCGCACATTCTCCAGGGCCAGGGAGGTCCTCATCTGGTCCTGCTCATCCATCGAGCGGCCGATACTGCCGCCGATCATGGCGCCCGCCATGGAACCCACCATGGTGGCCAGGACCTGTCCGCTGCCATCTCCCACCTGGTAGCCCAGGATGCCGCCGGCAATCATGCCAATGATCACGCCCTGCTCTTCCTGGCTCGGCATGGTCGTGCAGCCACCAGCCAGAAGCGCTGTACTGGAAAGAATACAAAGCATCGAATTTCTGAACATCGTCATTCCCCGGGTAAACGCCTCGGCAGTGCATAGCGCCAGCGAGCGGGCGTGCTGCGCTCAATTGGTGAAAGTGAATTATGGCCGCATTGGGCCCGCATCGCCACATTGCAGATAGCGCGACGGGCCCTACTGGATTTGTGGCGTGAGCAACAGATGCAGTGCGCGCCATGTGCGCCAGATATCCATGCCCGAAATGTCACGATCCACGTGGTGCAGGCCTTCCAGCAGATACAGGTGCGCCTGGCCTTCCGGCAGGGCCGCGGCCAGCGAGACACTTTCAGTGTAGGGGATGATGTCGTCGTCCAGTCCGTGTACCAGGATGACCTCGGCGTCCAGTTCGGAGAGATCGACCGCGGCGAGGTTGAGCGCATCAATGTCGGCGCGAACCGCGGGCGGCAGGTTTTGCATCAGCGTGGGAACTTTCTCCGCATCAGCATTGGTGATGAAATCATAGACCGCAAGGCCTGGCGGGCCCAGTTTGGCATAAACATCGTCGGTCGCCGCCGCGGGGTCATTCAGTTTGCGCTGCACCAGGATGGACAGGGCTTCCCGGTCGGATGGATCCGGCAGGCGTTGGGCGTTGCTGAGGGCATAGACCCACTTGCCGTACGCATTCGGCTCACGGTGTTGTGGCATGCCGTCGAGCTCGAAATACCCGGTGGTGAGATACGTGAGGATGCGCTTCATATCATGATAGCCGCCGACCAGGAACAGGAACCTGACCTGCCCGCGGATGGCGGGATCGAGCGCAGCCAGCACGGCCGGCCCGGTCGCCACGCTGAAGGCGCCGATGCCCAGCCAGCCCCCGGGTTCCAGCCCGGCCTCATCGCGCAGAAAAGCAAAGGCGCCGGCAATTTCACCGATGCTTTCGGGCGATGGTTCCAGCCTGCGCAAGGACTGGATATCCGGCACCACCACGGCGAAACCCGAGCGGGCCAGCATGGTGGCGAACTCCATCAGGCGGGGGTCATTGCGGCCTTCGGCGGCAGCGCCCGGAACCAGCACCATGCCGGCCCGCGGTCCATCCGTCGGAAGGTAGAGATCCGCTTCCTGGACCCGTCCGTCCATTCGCCACGAAGTGGCGCTGCGCAGGGCTTCAGGGCGGTTTTGCGCCAGTGGTAAATCGACGTGCGCCAGGTCAGCCAGGGCCAACAGCGCGGCATAGCCATGGCGCAGGGACGAGGCGGACAGGGCGATGAGCACGGCGGCCACAAGGGTGGTAGTGAGTATTCGCCGGGGCCAGGGTGATTTCATGTTCAGACTATAACGGAACGGCAGGCCAGGGCGTAGTGTTCATGCCCCGGCTCCCGGATGGAGTTGCGGGCCATCCGGGGCGAAGCGCTCGCGCAGGATTGCTTCGATGCCGGATTGATCGAGCGAGGTATCCAGCGTGAGCCACTGCGCGGGGTCCAGCTCCGTAACCGGCTCCCAGGTGCGGGCAAATTCATCGTAGATATCCACCCGCGCATCACTGACGCTGGGCGCACGGGCGCGTTCCTGCAAGCGCTGCAGGGCAATCCCGCGCGGCGCCTGGCACTCGATGAAACAGAAGGGCAAGCCAAGTCGAGTGGCGAGTTGCCGTGCGGCCCCGCGTTCCGCGGCTGAGCGGAACGTTGCGTCGATGATGACGCTGCGCCGGCTGTTGAGCACGGCTTCAGCCCGCCGCAGCACCTCGGCGTAAACCCGGGCCGTGAACTCCTGCCCGTAGGCTTCGCTGAACGCAGCGGCATCGACGCGGGTTTCAAAGCCGACCCCCAGCAGATGCTTGCGCGTGCGGTCGGTGTCAACCGCCGGACAGTGCAGCAAGTGCGAAAGCTGCCTGCTGGTGTGGCTCTTGCCCGAGGCGATCAGTCCCCCGACCGCGATCAGCATGGGCGCTGTCAATGGCTCCCGCTGCGCGGACAGGGCATGCAGGTAATAGCCGCGGGCATTGTGTTCCGCCGCGGCGCGCGCGTCCGCGCCAGCTTGCTCATCGCTGGCCAGGAACGACGCAACCTTGGCGCGGACGTAAGCGCGATAGCCCGTATAGAAATCGGCCAGGGCATACAGGTCGTAGTCGCCGGAGCACTGGGCATAGTCCGCCAGCAGGTCCTCCGCCAGGTCCGCCCGGCCCTGGTGGGCCAGGTCCATCACCAGGAAGGTGAGGTCCGCGCACACGTCGGCATAGCGGAAGCGCTCGTTGAATTCGATGCAGTCGATGATATCCAGCGAGTTGGCCGCCAGGTAAATGTGCTCGAGGCGCAAGTCGCCGTGGCCATCGCAAATCCTGCCCGCCCGGATGCGCTGTTCGAACAGATCGCGGTGCTGTTCGAGAAAACCGAGCTGCCGGTTCTCGATTTCACGTTCCTGCTGCTGGCTGATACAGCACGCGTTGAGCCCCTGCGCCTGCGCAAAGTTCTCGAGGACGTTTTGCCGGATGCAGGCAAGGCTGCCAAAGGAGTCGATAGCGGCGGAACGTTCGGCACCGGCGTGAAAGCTGGCCAGGCGGGTGGCCAGCCGGTGCATGTGATCGCGCCGTAGCTGGCCCTTGCGCAGAAGGACATCCGCCCGGTGGGCGTCATCGAGGCGCCGCATGCGCACCGCATAATCGACAATGGCCCCGCTGCCGTCCACGCGGTGGGTTCCGTCGGCATCCAGGGTTATTGGTACTACATCCAGGTACACATCACGGCTGAGCCTCTGGTTGAGCACGTACTCCTGTTCGCAGGCCTGCCTGCGCTGGTCCAGCGTGGAGAAATCGAGGAAGCCCAGGGAAACGGGCTTCTTCACCTTGATGACGGTTTGCCCGTGGAGGAAGACCCACGATATATGGGTTTCGATCAGTTCGCAGCCGCGTGCCAGATCGCTTTTCAACTCACCCACGGATACCTCTCACGGTCGCGTTTTAGCCCCCCGCACTGGCTGACGCACGCGTCCCATCATGCGTTGTGGCGCAGCTTTTCTCCGGAGTGCCGTTCCAGCATGGCGAGAATCCTGCCTTTGATCATCTCCATACGGGCATTCATCTGCGGGTGCTCATTGGTGAGGAAATCCATGCTTGGATTGGCTTCGAAGATGAGCATTTCCCCTGCGGGGCTCAAGCTGCAATCAATGCCGTAAATATCGAGCTGCAACCTGTTGGTGATTTCAGCCAAGGCAGGCTTCAACTGCGGGATCACCTCCGTCTCAAGCGTTTTTGACCGCACGCGATCCTGTTCCCAGGACTCCCGCTGCATCATGAACCTGCGGCTGGCCCCATGCACCATCCAGTTCTCGTCGTAGAGTGATCCGCGCAGCACGGGTTCGCCGTCGATGAGGATGAGACGCTGCCGGTGGTACATGCCCGAGTCATCCCTGCAATCCACGAACTCCGTCAGGTAAAAATCCCGGCCATCGAAGGGATAAACATGCAGGGCAGGGTAGTCCCCGCGGTTGTTCACGCGCAGGGTGCTCGTGCCGCCGTGGTCCCCGGCCATGCGCACCATGAACGGGAAAGCGAAATTTTCGGATGCTGCGCGCCTGAACACTTCGTCCGGTGACCCGGGGTTGAAGCGCACCGTTTTTGGCATGGTGACGCCGGGTATGCCCTGCAGTAATGCAGAGACCCTTTCGCGCGTCGTCCCCAGTACGCTTTCCGGGCGATTGATGACTGGTGCGTCCACTTGCGCGCACAGTTCCGCGCAACGCTCCAGCGCGCCGCGATGCGTGTCGGCGTTGGCGATCTGGTTGACGATCAATGAGGGTTTCTTTCTGAAGTCGAACCCCTGCTGTATCACGCTCTTGCCAAACAGCACGGCGAAAGCGGCGGATTCCTCTTTCAGGTCAAGCTGTTGTTGAATGGAACAATTGCCGTCATACATGTGGGAAATATGATTGTTCGCATTGATGCTGGCGCGAATCGTCGATTGATCATTGATGCCGATGACGAAAAGTATGGCCACTGGTAAAGCCTCCGAGCCTAGCGTGGAGAAAACACCATGATAGGGCAACGATCACCCAATTCGTAGCCTGGTACCTCGTATGCCTGCTCCTGGAATAAACCGGAATGCAATTCGCGGATTTCATCCAGGTTCGTGAAGGTCAGGCGGTGGTCGCTGTTTCGATAGGTATTGATGGTATCCACGGTTTCAGCCGGCCAGCTTGTCGTGGCTTTCGCCTCATTCCACGTCTTCCAAATTTCACCAACCCGTACCCCTTCCCTGGCCGAGGTTTGCATTGACATGGCCAACCGCCATTTGAACGCATGGAAACTGCCTGTTTTGCCTTCAGCGAGATCGGCGAATACTTGCTTCGGCTGCTCTGGTTGGCCTGGCTGCACAAAAAACCGCATGATCAGCAACCCAGTGCCGCGCATGACCCTTCGAACGGCCTGGAGAAATACACTCTGCAGCCTGGGGTACTCGAGCGAGGTGAAGCAGCCGTCGCCAATAACGATATCAAATGATTCTGGCTGGAACGGTAATCTCAGCCACTCGGCCTGAACGGCTTGTTTCGTCCCGGATTTCCGGGCGGGCCAGATCTCCTCGATCATGACGCGTGATTTCTCCACCGCCCACAGCCGCGTGCCGGGCGGCCAGCACATCTCCGCGATTTCCGGGGTAACACCACACAGGAGTACGTTGCACGTTTCAGCCGGTGACTGATCAAACCATCGCGATACGTGCTTCTCCATGACCTTTATGTCCTCCGGGCAGGGACGTAATGGGGGGCCAAAATATTTCCACTGTTTCGGCGCGTTCTGCCAGAACTGGCTTTTGTTCGTCATCTTTTTCACCATTTCGCTGACCGCAAGGCCATCGGACAAATTGCACACAGTGACCTTTTCCCCGGCCAGAAACCGTATCGCGTTCTGGACGCAAAATTCCATGGGCCGGTCTTCCATGTGAACTTCTTCCCGCCTGCCCGATGGGTACAAAACCGTCACCATCGAGACCTGCTCGATAGCCTTGCTGGGCGGAAGCTCGACAGAAATTCGCACGCCATTGCCAAGCTGTACGTCAACCCGCCTTTCATTGCTCCCGGAACACAGGCTCAGGTCGAGGTGTGTGAGAGCCCCGTTTGCGTGCTCCAGCAGAGCATAGCCGCCGCCGTGTTCAGGCAGGATCTGGCCTTTTCCTATCTGCATGTCAAAGGTATGGGCGTCCAAAATGTGCTTGATCTCGCCAGCGATTTTCCTGGCTATGGACAGCATGTGCGGTCCTTCGATCATCCAGGCATTGGGCACCGCGTCATGCACAAATCCCCTGCTGGATGTGGAATCAGGAACCCGGTCCTTGTGAAACAGGACATCGATCTGTATGGGAGCCGAACCCTGCTGGTTGATTTTTTCGAGCAGCTTTTGTATACCCCTCGATGCCACGTAGGTGTCCATGTAGACCACTTGGCAATGACTCAGCTTCGCGACCAGTGCTTTGCTGCTGGCGGAGTCCCACCCCAGGGGTTTTTCGATCAGAAACTTCCTGATGCCGTGCGTGAGCGCTGTCCCGACCAGGTCCAGGTTGATCTTGGCCGGCACGCAAAAATCAACGATGACCTCGCTGCCCACCTCTCCCAGCGCTTCTCCCAACTCCCGGAATACCTTCACCCCGGGCAGTGCCGATTCAATTTCCGCGCGTGTGTCCGCATTTGGCTCCACGACAGCCGCCATGTTGCACCGGCCCGCCAGGGCGTCATAAGCTTTTTTATGTATTTTGCCGGCCCGCCCAAATCCGACGATGACCACATTGATTCCAGCTTGGCGAAATTCCGGTGCTGCTTTGCGAAATGTCATGAGCGGCCCGTTGGCATCCTCACCCGCTTAGCCACGACCGGCGCCAAGCCTGAGTTCATAGAGATCCTGCGGGTGCTGCAGGCCGTGGAGTTCAAGAAACTCCTGAAGCTGCTGCACCAGGCGCTTCACCTGGTGCAGGCTGCCCATGTCCTGCAGCTTGCTGAAGTAAAATGGCGTTACGGATTGCACCGCAGTCGCTCCGGCCATGAATGCCTGCACCAGCGAATCGAGGTCCGCGGCGCAACCCCCTGTACCCAGGATGGGTATCTGGATGTGTTTACGCAGGTTCTCGATCATCAGCAGCACCGCTGAATGCATGGCCTTGCCGCTGAAAGCGCCCTTTCCATGTGCAAGCAGGTGCTGGCCCAGTTTCCGGCCGCTTGAATGTTCCACGCCAGCCGCTGCCAGCCCCGTGTAATACCCGGTACCGGGAAACAGGTTTGATATCGTCACGGCGTCTGCGCCGGCGTGTTCTGCCGCCAGCGCTACTTCTACCGGATCGCAATTCCACCCCGTCAATTTGGGTATGACCAGGCAATCCATGCACCCGGCTTCGGCCAGGCTGGATTTGACCGCGCCGACCAGCCGGGCCACCAGGGCCGATTCCTGCGCCGGCACGATGGTGTGTTCTTTTTCGTCGGGGTCCAGGTGGGGACAGGACAGGTTCAGTTCCACACCGTGGACGCCGGCTTGCGCATACTCCCTGGCCAGGAAGGAGTACTGGTCATCGAGATTCCTCTCCGGATGAGCCGCATCGCTGACAATGCTGCCGAAAACCACTGCGCCAGGCCTTTGCGCCTTAAGGCGCCGTACCTCGGACGCCATCCG
This sequence comes from Lysobacterales bacterium, assembly GCA_035292625.1. Taxonomy (GTDB): domain Bacteria; phylum Pseudomonadota; class Gammaproteobacteria; order Xanthomonadales; family SZUA-36; genus SHZL01. The sequence goes on from DATDPS010000260.1 coordinate 13,746, forward strand.
GCTGATACCCGGGTTGGTGTTTCCCGAAGCCACCAAAAACCCTTGCCCGAATGGCGATACCTTGGGTTCCGCATATCCCTGCCGTGGGTCGATGGTGGTGGACTTCGTGACGATGGCTCCCAGTGCCCCTCCACACAGCTCGAAGCAACGGTCCATCAGCTCTGCATCGATGAGCGCATCGAATGAACCCAGGATGATCGGCGAGCCCAGCCTGGTGCGGCCAATTCCCGCGCCCGTATCAACGCCGACGGCTGTATTTGTCAAGGGGGTAAAATTCCCATTGCCGATTCACAAAGGCCGCAGGCGCCATATCCCGCCAAGGTCGCTGCCCAGGTAAACCAGGCCGGCGCTGTCCACGGCGATGGAACGGATGCGCCCCAGCAGGCCATTGACCAGGCGCTCTTCGAGCACGACGGCGCCATCCTGCAGCGCCAGGCGATTGAGATGGGTCAGGGCCAGGGCGCCGATCAACCAGCTTCCGCGCCACGCCGGAAACGCTTCACCCTGGTAAAAGACCAGGTCGCTGGGCGCAATCGACGGCACGTAAACCCACACCGGCTGTTGCATGCCCTCCTGGCTCACAATGCCTTTGCCGATGGGTCCGCCCTCATATTCAAAGCCGAAGGAAATTTCCGCCCAGCCGTAATTGGCGCCCTTCACGATGCGGTTGACTTCATCACCGCCACGGGGACCGTGCTCGCTTGACCAAAGCTCCCCGGTTTGCGGGTTGACGTACAGGCCTTGCGGATTGCGGTGCCCGTAGCTCCAGATTTCCGGCCGTACCGGTTTGGCTTCGTCTTCCAGGCCGACAAACGGGTTGTCCACGGGCACCCGGCCGTCATCATGCAGGCGCAGGATGCTGCCGGTATGGTTGCTCCGGTCCTGGGCGCGTTCCGGGTGCTGGCGGTCGCCGACGGAGACATACAGGTAACCCTCGAGGAACTGCATGCGGCCGCCATAGTGATACAGGGTTTCGGCGTAGGCGTCCGCGGTGAAAATGCGCTCACGGTCCCTGATCTTGTCGCCGTCCAGGCGAATCCGGTCGATGACCAGCGTGCTGTAATGGGGGTCGCCTTCCGAATAGGTGATGTAGATCCAGCCGGTGTGGGTGTAATCCGGGTGTAACTCGACATCGTGCAGGCCGGCATCACTGACTTTGAATTCGCCGGGCATGGCGGCTATGTCCACACGCTCACCGTTGCGAAAATCCACCCGTGTAATGACACCCAGGTTGCGCTGTGCCACCAGGGCCTTGCCGTCTGGCAGAAACTCGATGGCGATGGGTTGGGAAAACCCGTTCACAAGTTGTTCGACCACGTAGGGGCCGGCAACCCCGTGCAACTCGTAACGGGTTTCCTGGGCCTGGGAGGGTGCGCTGGCTACCAGCAAAACGGCGATTAAAATCTGCTGTAACTTCATGACCATTCCTCGAGAGTGAACACATTGCCGCCACTTTATTAGATTTCAGCGCTGTAATGAACATAAAAAGCCGTGCGGCGAGCTTTATTGCGATTAATTCAATGCCGGAAAGCGGCCCCAGGAAGAACGTACTGCCCGGCTGAAAGATCCGCTTCGCCGGGAGGAACTTTTCAGACGCACACCGCTCTATGCTTTGCGAGTAGAATATGCCGGGCACGAAAACTGCCATGTTGGTTTAATACATTTCTGGAGATTTCATGAATAAGATGATGCGGAATTTACTGGCCGCGGCACTGGTTGTGGGAATGTCCCCGATCACCGCCCAGGAAAGTGAAACGGGTACTGCTGAGGCAGCTAAAACAGAAGCAGCTGCAGAACCAACGACAGGTGCCGTGGTGACCAACGAGGGCTGGGCGGTGCATTGCATCCTGCGAATGGTGGTTACCGCCGTCGATGGCGTGGCAGTCACGGAAGGTCAGGCTGTTGACCGGATGGAATTTGAACCGGGCGCACACACCGTTTCCGGCTATGCCAGCGACGACGATCGCAGTCCATGCGTCACGTTCTCAGGGGAAAAAGCCGTTGTCGTAGCCGAGGGCGAGCGCATTGGTGAAAGTACCGCGACGGTAAACGTGGTTGCAGGAAAGGAATATTTTCTGGGTGTGGATGTCCGGTCTGCCGATAAAAAGGCCTGGAAAATCGTACCCTGGAAAATCAATCACTGAAAATCAGCAAGCTTTGTGGCCTGGGTATTGCAGCGTAAATCAAGCCAGCGAGGCAGCATTGAATTGGTCCACAAAACCCCGCGAAAGCGGGGTTTTTTGGTTCAGCGTTGGCGTATTACAGTTCCTTGCACTCTGCGTGCATGCATCACCCACGGCAACGCAGTCGGGTACACTTTCACCACGAATTCTCCGATCGAAACGTGAGCCGCCGTGCGCGGCGATTTGACACATGAGGGCCTTAACAATGCCATCCAAAATCATCATCTCCTTCGTCGCCATTTTTATCCTGCTTGCGGCCTGCCAACCAGCAGTGGTAACGGAACCTGCGGACCTGGTATTTACC
>DATDPS010000261.1:0-4912 GCA_035292625.1 Lysobacterales bacterium
GACGGCCGCCGAGTTGATCGCCCTGCGGCCGCGCTGCCATGCCTTGCGGCTGCCGATGCGGCAGGCGGCAGCCTCGGCCCTGGCGGGCGCTTACCGTTCCCGGTATCGCGGCCGCGGCGTGGATTTCGTCGAATCGCGCAATTACCAGCCGGGCGACGATATCCGCAACATGGATTGGCGGGTCACCGCGCGCACCGGCAAAGCCCATACCAAGGTGTTCCAGGAAGAGCGCGAACGGCCGGTGCTGATCGTTCTGGACGCAAGCCCCAGCCTGTATTTCGGCACGCGACGCAGGCTCAAGTCGGTGGCTGCGGGACAACTGGCCGCGTCCGTGGCCTGGTCGGCCGTGCGCCGTGGTGACCGCATTGGTGGTTTCCTCTTTGCCCCCGGTCAACATCGTGAATTGCGCCCGGCCGGGGGGCGGCGGGGGGCCATGAGGCTGATTCAAAGCCTGGTGGACTGGTTGCAGCCGCGCGACGATGCGCTGCCAGCCGAGCCCCTGTCCCAGGCCCTTGAGCGCGTGCGGCACGCGGTTCGTCCGGGCAGCCTGGTCATCGTCATCAGTGACTTTTTCAGTTTGGACGAGAACTGTAACCGGCATTTGTCGCGGCTGCGGCAACACAATGACGTGATCGGTTGCCAGGTGCTGGACCAGGCCGAGTGCGAGTTGCCCGACGGGCGCTATCCGATAAGCGACGGCCAGGCCTCATCTGTCATCGACACCGGACTTGCAACGGATAAAAACCGGTTCCTGGCCATGAGCCTGAGGCACAGCGAAGAACCGCGCCGCCAGTTCTATCGGCACCAGTGTGGTTGGATGGTAATGCACACGGATGATGATCCGGTCGAATTGCTCGGCCGGGAGCTGCGCATCCTGGTAGGCCGTCCCGGCTGATTCTCTCATGGACGAAAGCAACAGCGCCCTGCTCTCCCAGTTGCGGGATATCCATGCCGCCGCCGCCCCCGGCTGGTGGCCACCCGCGCCGGGTTGGTGGCTGCTGGCAATTCTGCTGACCGTATTGCTCACGCTGGCCATGCGATGGGGCTCCCGGCGCTGGCAGGTTTCACGCCGGCGCCGGCGTCTGCTGGATGCCCTCGAAGGCATCGGCAGGGAAGTCGACCCGGGCGCTGATCCGCATGAATACCTCGCCCGGCTGAACCGCCTGTTTCGCGTCGTGGCCCTGCGGGCATTTCCGACCAGCGGCTGTGCCCGGCTGCAGGGCCCGGAGTGGGTTCGCTTCATCCAGTCCCTGATGCCGGAAAGCATACTGGCGGAAAGCCTCGGGGTGCTGGCCAGCGGGCCGTACGAACCCTCACCGGTATTTGATGCCGGCAAGCTGCGGCAATTGGCTCAAACCTGGATTCGAAACCATGGCTGATGCCGGCAGCGTTTCCGGTTTGCTGCTGGCCTGGCCATGGCTGCTGCTCCTGTTGCCTTTGCCCTGGCTGGTGCGCAGGATTTTGCACGAGCTGCCGCAGCAATCCCTGCAAGCCCTGCGGGTGCCATGGTACGCACTGGTGCGGGGCAGCGAGGCCGTTTACATGAGGAAGCCAGTGCTGCTGGCCATCGCCGCATTGGCCTGGCTGCTGCTGCTGCTGGCGGCGGCACGGCCGCAATGGGTTGGCGAGGTCGAATCCCTGCCGGTCACGGGCCGTGACCTGCTCCTGGCGGTGGATATCTCCGGCAGCATGGACACCCAGGACATGGTTCTGGGCAGCCAGGCCGTCAACCGTCTTACCGTGGTGAAGCAGGTGGCTGGGGAGTTCATCCAGCGCCGCAGCGGCGATCGCGTTGGCCTGGTCCTGTTTGGCAGCCGCGCTTATTTGCAGACGCCCCTGACCTTTGATACCCAGACTGCGGCGATCCTGCTGGAAGAAGCCGAAATCGGACTGGCCGGAAGGGAAACCGCCATCGGCGACGCCATTGGCTTGTCAGTCAAGCGCCTGCGCGAGGATGCGGCCACGGAACGCGTATTGATACTGCTCACCGATGGCGCCAACACGTCTGGTGAAGTTCAACCCCTGCAAGCCACCGAATTTGCGGCACGCGAGGGTCTGACGATCTATACCGTTGGCGTCGGGGCGGATGAAATGATGGTGCAGGACTTCTTCGGCACCCGGGTGGTGAATCCCTCGGCTGATCTCGATGAAGATACGCTACGTGCCATCGCCGAGCGAACCGGCGGAGAGTATTTCCGCGCCCGCGACACCCAGGGCCTGCAGGAGATTTACCGCATTCTGGATGAACTGGAGCCGGCAGCGAGCGACCAGGAAACGGTGCGGCCGGTGGACGAACTGTTTTTCTGGCCCTTGGCGCTTGCTTTTGCCCTGGTTTTTTTTACTGCCGTACTTTTATTGTGGCCAGGCGGCTTGCCGCGGATGAAGCCGGCATGAGTGGGCAGGAGCTGTTCCATTTTATCCGCCCCCTGTGGTTGGCAGCATTGCCACTCGCCGTGCTTTTGCCCTGGTGGTGGCGGCGCAGCCGCCAGCCATCGGGAGACTGGGAACGGATTTGTGACCCCCACCTGTTGCGCTGGCTCAGTCACCACGATGGTTCGGACGCACGGGTACGCAGTGGCCATTGGCTGGCGGGCCTGGCGCTGGCCATTGCGGCCCTGGCCCTGGCCGGGCCCAGCTGGCACAAGCTTCCGGACAGTTCCTTCTCGGCGCTCGATGCCCGGGTGATCGTGCTGGACCTGTCCGCTTCCATGCTGGCGACGGACTTACGTCCCAATCGCCTCACTCGTGCCCGCTTCCGTCTGGCCGACCTGCTCAATGAAACCCAGGAAGGGCAAACCGGGTTGGTGGCTTTCGCCGGGGACGCGTACGCGGTTTCGCCATTGACCACAGACACCAATACCATTGCGAACATGCTGCCCGCTTTGCAGCCGGACGTCATACCGGTACGCGGCAGCCGCGCTGACCGCGGACTCGGCATGGCGGCCACCTTGCTGGAACGCGCGGGATTCACACGCGGTGAAGTTCTCCTGGTAACCGATTCCGCCACTGCCAGGGACGCTGCCAGGGCGCGGGAGTTGCGTGATCGTGGCATCATCACCTCGGTGCTGGCGGTCGGCACCGTCGACGGCTCGCCCATTCCCAGCGGCAGCGGCTTCCTTACCGATCGCGGCGGCAATGTCATCATCACCAGCCTGGATATGGCCAGCCTGCAAGCTGTGTCCCAGGCCGGCGGCGGGAAATTTTCGGAACTCGAAACGGTGACGGCGGGGCTGGAACCATGGGCTGCCGGCGAGGGCAGCGAGTTTACGCGGCGTGAAGACGCATTGGGGCAGCGCTGGCAGGATAGCGGCCCCTGGCTGGTCCTTTTGCTGCTGCCGCTGGCGCTGATTGGCTTTCGCCGCGGTGTATTGTTCCTGTTGCCGCTCGGCCTGTTGCCCGCATTGTTGCATGTGCCCGAGGCCCAGGCCGGCTGGTGGGCTGACGCATGGCAGCGCCGCGACCAGCAAGCCTGGCAGGCGCTGAAAACAGAGGACAACGAACGTGCCGCCGCCCTGGCCAACGACCCGGATATTTCGGGTGAAGCCTGGTACCGCAGCGGAAAGTACGACAGTGCACTGGCCGCCTGGGCGAAACGGCAAACGGCGGACGCCGAGTACAACAAGGGCAACACACTGGCGCAGCTGGGCGATTACGCCGGGGCCTTGAATGCCTATGAGCGGGCGCTCGAAATGGAACCCGGCATGGAGGATGCGCGCTTCAACCGTGAACTCGTCGAACAGTTGCAACAGCAGCAGGAGCAGCAACAAAAGGATCAGCAAGGGGACAGCCAGGCAGGCGAATCACAGGAGGGTGAATCATCCGACCTGGCCAGCCAGGGCGACACCTCGGAGCAGGCGGATGGCCAGAGCCCGGACGAAGGTGAACCCGGCGAGCAGCAGGAAGGGGAACAGGAATCGGAGCAGGGGGAAGGCGAGCAAGGTGGCAAGCACGGCAACCAGACCAACTATGCCGAGTCCTGGTCCGCGGAAGACGCGCAAGCCATGGAGCAGTGGTTGCGCCGCATCCCGGATGACCCCGGTGGATTGCTGCGGCGCAAGTTCATCAATGAGCATCAGCGCCGCGGGGCGCCCAAGGATGAGCCGGAACCATGGTGAAGCAGCTTAACAATTTGGCAGCATGTTGGATCGGCTTTTTGCTCTGCCTGTCCGTCGAAGCAGCGGAGATGAGGGCGCAGCTGGACCGCGATCACGTGGTCGAAGGCGAAACCGTGACGCTGACCATCGAGACCAACAACCCGCAGCAAAGGCTGGATGGAGATTTCGGCATGCTGGACGGGGACTTTGAACTCCTGGACCAGCGCTCCGAGACCCAGATGTCCATCGTCAATGGCCAGCAGTCAGCCATCGTGCGCCTGATCCTTACGCTGGAACCCAGGCGCAGCGGCGAGATCATCATTCCTGCGCTGCATTTTGGTGCGGGTGCGACAGCGCCACTGCGCCTCCTGGTTGACGCGGCACCCGAGCCCCAGCCGGGGGAGGCGCCGCCGGTGTTCATCGAGGTTGACGTGCAACCTGATTCCTCACCCTGGTATGTACACGCGCAAATCCTGCTCACGGTGCGCGTGTTCTACCAGCTCAGCTTGACTGAAGCGGCCATCTCCCAGCCCGAGCCCGCTTCCGCCGCCGTTCGCCTGCTGGATGAAGTGCCGTTCCAGGCAGATCGTCACGGCCAGCGCTACAAAGTACTGGAGCGGCACTACGCGGTTTTCCCCGAACGTTCCGGCCCGCTGGTGATTCCGCCGATGCAATTGAGCGGCCGCGTGGTCGAGCGGCGTTCTGACAAGTTGTGGCAGCCGGCGGTGCGCGGCCGGCGCATCGAAGTGGAGAGTGAACCCCGGGAATTATTGATTCAACCCAAGCCGGCCAGTTTCAGCGGTAAGGACTGGCTGCCG
>DATDPS010000262.1:0-3909 GCA_035292625.1 Lysobacterales bacterium
GGCGGGCCTGAACGCATCGCCATCCACCAGGCGCACCGCCTGGGCGCCCTGGCGACCCTGGCCCTGGTATTTGCCGCCGGCCTGCTGGCCATACGTAACGGCAGCCCGCAGCGTAATACCGGCAGCGCCATCCTGCTGCTCGTGGCGGTGGAGTTTTCAGTCGGTATTTTCTCGGTGCTCTACGGCCTGCCCATCGCCCTGGCCGTGGCGCATAACTGGCTGGCCGGCTTGCTTTTATTGGCCCTGTTGCGCTTGCTGCACCTGCAAGGCCGCCGGCGGCGGCCGCTCAGGAACACCTAAAGCGCCGCACGAACCAGGCGGCAAATCAAGCGGGGACAAGATCGAACTTTCCGGTTCCAAGCCAGACATGGAATAATCACCGGGACTTCCGCAGGGCGGCGGTGACAACGGGGCAGGCAGATGAAATTCAAGGATTACTACGAGGTCATGGGTGTGGGTCGCAAAGCCACCCAGGACGAAATCAAGCGCTCTTACCGCAAGCTGGCGCGAAAGTATCATCCGGACGTCAGTGCCGAAAAAGACGCCGAAGCCCGCTTCAAGGAAGTTGGCGAGGCTTATGAAGTTTTAAAAGACCCCGAAAAACGCGCCGCCTACGATCAACTCGGCAGCCAATGGAAGGCGGGACAGGATTTCCGCCCGCCGCCCAATTGGGACGCTGGCTTTGAATTCAGTGAAGCCGGCCGGGGCCGCGCCGAGGATTTTGGCTTCAGCGACTTTTTCGAGGCGCTGTACGGCCGCCAGCAAGGCCCGCAGGGTGCGTCACGGGGCAGCCGCCAGGCGGGGATGCACATGCGCGGCCAGGACCATCACGCCAAAGTTCTGGTGGACCTTGAGGACAGCTTCAACGGCGCCAGCCGCCAGATCAGCCTGCGCTCGCCCGAGTTGACTCCCGATGGACACGTGGTAACCCGCGACCGCACGCTCAATGTCCGCATCCCCAGGGGCATCCGGCCGGGCCAGCAAATCCGTCTTGCCGGCCAGGGGGGCATGGGTACGGCTGCTGCGGATGCCGGGGACCTGTACCTGGAAGTGGAGTTCAAACCCCATCCACGTTTCCGCGTTGACGGCGCTGACCTGTATCTCGATCTGCCGGTGGCACCCTGGGAAGCGGCGCTCGGCGCCCAGGTGCCAGTCAAGGCGCCGCTGGGCAGCATAGATCTCAAAATTCCCCCCGGATCGCAGGCGGACAGGAAACTGCGTCTCAAGGCTCGCGGCCTGCCTGGCACATCACCTGGTGATTTGTATGTGGTGCTGAAAATCGTCATACCTCCGGCAAACACCGATAAGGCGCGGGCGGCATACCGCAGGATGCAGCAGGAATTCGAGTTCAACCCGCGGACCGCCGTGGAGGCATAAACCATGAACACACCACAAACAGCGACGGGCGCATACACGGGCGAACTGGTGGAAGACGAACTGTTGTTCAGCGTCGAAGACCTGTGCCGCAACTTTAGTCTGAAGATGGATCATATTGTGGAATTTGTGCAGGAAGGCCTGCTGGAAGCCAGCGGCGAGGATCATGACTGCTGGCGGTTTGAATTGAGCAGCCTGAGACGCATCCGAACCGCAATGCGCCTGCAGCGTGACCTGGGTGTCAACCTGGCCGGCGCAGCCCTGGCGCTCGAACTGCTGGACCGCATCGCCGAGCTGGAGAGGTCGGAGCACGCATGCAAGTCAAAGTGAAACATTCCTGGGAAATCCTGCGTGACTACCTGGAGCACAACGATGCCTCGGGACTCAACGAATACCTGTCCGGCCTGAGTGGCGAGGAGAGCCTGCGTGCCCTGATGCGCCTTGATACGAAGGAGCAACAGGAAATCCTCGCCAGGGTTTCACCGGGTTCGGCGGCGGATGTGTTCGAGTTCATTCCTGACCAACCGGCGGCAGAATTGCTGGGCGAACTCAATCCCGAGGTGGCGGCGTCCATCATCAGCAAGATGTCCAGCGACGACCAGGCCGACGTGCTGGGTGAGCTGGATGAAGCCGACCTCGAAGAGATTCTGCGGTTCATGGATGAACGCGACGCCGGGGAGGCCCGGCAGTTGATGGCCTACGACGACGACGTCGCCGGCGGCCTGATGATCACGGAGTACTTCACCTATCCCAAGGTATACCGCGCCAGCTCGGTGCTGAACGACCTGGCGAAGCGCGAGGAAGAATTCGAACTGCATCACGTGCTCTACCTGTACGTCACCGACCGAAACAAGGAGTTGCTCGGCGTGGCCCGAATCCGCGACGTGATCCTGGCATCACCCGACGTCCGCCTGGCCGAAATCGTCCGCCCTGCCCTTTCGGTCCGTGACACGACGCCGCTGGGTGAACTTGAAGACTTTTTTGACGAGCACAACATGACGGCCGTTCCGGTGGTGGATGCGGAAAAGCGCATGCTCGGCGTGGTGCGGCGGCGTGCCGTTTACGATGCCGCGACGGAGCGCGCCGAAGCTGGTTACCGGAAATCGCAGGGTATCGTGGGCGGCGAAGAGTTACGTTCCATGCCAGTCGCGGTCCGCTCCCGCCGCCGCCTTTCCTGGCTGACCATCAATATTGTGCTCAACCTGATTGCCGCCAGCGTCATCGCCCAGTTCCAGGACGTACTCAGTGCCGTCATCATCCTGGCCGTTTTCCTGCCCATCATCTCGGATATGAGCGGTTGTTCGGGCAACCAGGCGGTGGCCGTCAGTATGCGCGAGTTGGCGCTGGGTATCATCAAGCCAGCGGATTTCTATTATGTCTGGCGCAAGGAGGCCATCATCGGGGTGATCAACGGCATCAGCCTGGGCGTGCTCATCGCCCTGGTGGCCTGGCTGTGGCAGGGCAACGGCTGGCTGGGCCTGGTGGTGGGTTTCGCGCTCGCAGTCAATACCCTGGTCGCCGTGTCGATCGGCGGCACCGTGCCCATCCTGCTCAAGGCCCTCAAGATCGATCCGGCCGTGGCTTCCGGGCCCATTCTGACCACGGTCACCGATATGTGCGGCTTTTTCCTGCTGCTGGGAACGGCCTCACTGCTGTTGCCGCTACTGACGGGATAGCGGGCAATCGATTCACCGCTGCCAACACGGCTGGCCATTGCAACTCGACCAAATTTGCGAGTTTGGAAAATTCCGGCCAGACTGGCAAATCGGGAACTCTCACTGCTTGCGCGCTATCCAAGCAGCACATCAAAACCTGCTTTCAATTTGATTTACGGAGAAACCGAACATGATGCGCATCCTGTTGTTCCTGGCGACCAACGCAGCCGTGCTGGTGCTGGTCAGCATTGTTTTCCAGGTGCTGGGCCTGGAGGGCATCCTGGCCCGGAACGGCGTCGACCTGAATCTGCAGGCCTTGCTGGTGATGGCCGCGGTCATCGGCTTTGGCGGTTCGTTCATTTCCCTGGCCCTGTCCAAAATCATGGCCAAACACTCCATGCGCGTGCAGGTCATCAACGCACCGCAGAACCGCAGCGAACAGTGGCTGGTGGACACGGTCAGGCGCCAGGCCGACGCAGCCGGCATCGCCATGCCGGAAGTGGGGATATTCAACTCACCCGAGCCCAACGCATTTGCCACCGGCATGCGCCGCAACGCGGCCCTGGTCGCGGTGAGCACCGGCCTGCTGCAGAACATGCAGGCCGGGGAAGTCGAGGCGGTGCTCGGCCATGAAATTTCCCACGTGGCCAATGGCGACATGGTGACCATGGCCCTGCTGCAGGGCGTGGTCAATACCTTCGTGATTTTCCTCTCGCGCGTGATCGGCCATGTGGTGGACCGCGTCGTGTTCAAGACCGAACGGGGTTACGGGCCGGCCTATTACATCACCTCCATCGTGTCACAGATCTTCCTCTCCATCCTGGCCTCGATGATTGTGATGTGGTTCTCGCGCCGCCGCGAGTTCCGCGCGGATGCGGGC
>DATDPS010000263.1:0-6055 GCA_035292625.1 Lysobacterales bacterium
AGTGCCGCATCGCCCGCGCGCAGGGCCAGCAGAAACGCCACGTCGCAAGCCCACAGCACGAACAGCACCAGCAGCAGGGGGCGATTGCGATTGCGTGCCCGCAACAGCGGCGGCGCAATCAGCGCGGCCACCAGCGGCAGAAAAGCCAGCTCGAAGATGGCCAGCAAGTAAAACGGCAGCACGCCAGCGGATGCGAAACCAATGCGCCCCAGCAACCAGGCTATGGTGAGCAGCAGCAGCGGAGGCCCGCCGAATCCGCGGCTGCCAGTCCAGCCCGGCACCGCCGTCAGCATGAACCCGGCAATCGCCGCCGGAACAAAGCCATGCAGCATTTCGTGGCCATGCCACAATTGCGGCGGAAGCCCCGGCAGCGGCCCCCGGCCGGAGCCGTACATCCACATCCAAGCGCCGATACCGAGCAGGGCGGACCACCCGGCCAGTAGGAAAAAAGGCCGGAATCCGAAGGCGAACGGCACGAAACGACCGGTTTGGATTTTTGGCGAAGCTGGCTGCATGAGGACCCGACGGCTCCCTGTTGATGGTCAGGGAGCCATTCTACTTTATTTCGCCACTGCGCTTGACCCAGGCGTGGGTGCGGGCCTTGCCCGCCGCTGGTTCAGCCACGATAGCTCCTCGGCACTGAAATTCTGGCTGCTGGCTAAGATGCCCAGCGAAAAGACGGAGGCGAAAAATAAAGCTGGATGCCCGGCATTTTTGTTAGAATTCACGCGCCATGAACCAGCATGCCTGCGGGAAATCCGCTGACCAGCATGCATTTCATACCGGAGCATCAGTCTTGGAAAACCATAATATCCAGGAAGCCATTGCGGACGAGATCATCGAACTTGCCAACCAGTTGGCCGAAGCCAATCCCGACGCGGATCCCTGGGAAGTCGCCGACGGCATCCTGTCCGGCGCCGTGCACTGGTGGCTGTATGCCAATTCGCCCTGCGGTAACCCGGGCTGCGAAGACTGCGCCAGTATCCGGACTGCCGATCTGCGCATGAAAACCCTGCGCAAGCTGATTACGGAAATGGCGGAAACCAGCGAGTACTTTAACTCCCCGAACGACGCCGACGTCGCGCGCCACTGAATTAAAAACGTTATCATCAGGGCTCTGAGTAAAAACCTTTACCACCACACAAGCAGGCCCACAAATGAGCATCAACGAACTTGCCGCGATCGGTGAAATCGTCGGCGCAATCGGTGTTATCGCCTCTTTGATCTACCTCGGCGTGCAAATCCACCAGAACACGCACGCCATGGATGAAGGCAGGCGCCTGGCCCTGGCCCAAACCTACCAGATGCGCGCAGATGCACTGCAACAAATGGTCGTCACTGCCGCCACTTCCGAGATCGGCGCGATCATCGTCAAGCTGACCGAGGACGGCTACCCGGAGGATGTCTCCGCGCTCGACCGGCTGAGCGCGGAAGAACGCGGCCGCTTTCGCCTGTGGCAAATCGCCCAGCAGACCCACTGGGACAACCTGTACTTCCAGTACCAACAGGGATTCCTCGATGAGGAATACGTCAGCGATTCATTCAGGGAACGCACCGTGCGATTGGCGCCGGTGTGGCGGGCGCTTGGCATCCTGGGTGGGCGGCGCAGTTTCCTTGACGAGATCGAGCGCCTGGAGAAGCTGCAAGCCGGGAAGTGATACCTGGAATTCGGCTGGCAAAGCACCCTGTTGACGCTCAGCCTTTTGCCGATGGATTTCCGGAAATATTGGGCTTATCCTTCCAGTTCACGGCCGTGTACGCTAAACGCTTCAACCCCGCCCTGCTCTTGGGCATCCTCGCGCTCGCTACCTTCGCGCCGGCAGCCCGCGCTTTTGGCACCAGTGAACTGATCGATGTGGTGATCCAGGCGGTCGAGCCGCAGCTGGCGCCGGCCAAGCCGCTCGTCCTCTGTTTGCTCGGTGGCAAGAGCCTGCATGGCTGCATCGACCAGGAGGTCGAAAAGCAGGCAGCCGCGCTCGGGCAGCAGGCGACAGACCAGGCCACCGCCGCGCTGCCCTTCGATCCCAAGGACAACCGCATCACGCAGATCGTCGCGGTAGTCCAGGCTGCAAGCCAGGGCAAGTGGCTCGAAGTGCTGAGCAAGGGCGGCACGACAGTCGGCAAGATCGTCGCTTGCGCGGCGCTGCCGCTGGGCGTGAAGAGCCTGGGCTGCCCGATCGTCGAATACGTCATCGACAACAACCAGCAGCTGCTTGACGACGCCTGGGACGCCGTGAAGGGCCCGGACTGGTGGGCGCTCGCCCAGTTGCTCGGGCCGCAGACAGCCTGCCAGTTCATCCCGATTGCGGAGATCAAGGCGACGTTGTGCGGGCCGCTGGGCGCGGCCATCGAAGCCGCCGTGGCGCTGGCGGAGGGCGGCGCAAAAGCCATTGCTGCCGCACTCGGCGATGCCACGGAACTGCTGGTCGACTTCACCGAGGATCTGGCCGGGCAGGACCCGCCGATGGCGCCGGAAAAGTATTTCATGACCTACTGGTACGTGGATACTCACTGGTACCTGCTGGCGGCGCTGACAGCGGGTTCCACCGCGCCGCCCGACATGAAACACGGTTCCGACACCTGCGTCAGCTACTTCGATTCGCACAAGGCCTCGAAATCGACGGCGCAGAAATGGTGCGGCAGGATGCGCCAGCAGGCGAAGGCGCAGTTCACCACGGCGCTCAACGCCGTCAAGGCCGCGCCGTCTACCTACCTCGAAAGCAAGCTCAAACCGCAACTGCCGCGTTGAGTACTTCTACGCGCCAGCGAGCCCGATGCCCGGCTCGCTCTACACCGACTGCGTCTACGACGTGCGCGACGTCGTGCCGATTCCGGGCGTGCTGCCCCAGCAGAACATCATGCACGGCAAGTGGAACAGCCCACCGCTCACCGCTTGGGAATGGGTGTGCACGCAGGTCGCCACGAGCTTCGAGCAGGCGCTGCAAACTTACAAGACCCAGGCGACGCCCGCCCTCACCGCCAAGATGGCGAACGCGGGCTGCAAGACCCAGCAGCCTGCCAAGGGCGACACGGCGCTGCGATTCCTCTGCGACAACTGGGAGGGCCTCGGCGCCTGCAAGGCCGAGGTTGCCGCTCTCGGCGGCCAGGACGACAGTGGCCACTGCGGGCTCGACGGTACCAAAGCCGCGACCAAGCTTGCCGCCCAGATCGCCGCACAGCTGGGCGCCAAACGTTGTGCGGTGTCGGCCACCAACTCGCACACCATGCTGTGCACACGACCGTGGAAAGTCGGGAAGTGCAAGGCGCTAGTCGAGCAGGCGCAGGGTGGCAGCGTGGGCTGGGCCTGGGAGGTTAGTTGCCTGGCGCAGGACGACCCTCAATTCATCGATGGCCAGGCGCAGGTGTTGGCTTCAGGCCCGGTGCAACTTGGCACCTTCCCGCTGTCGGCGGGCAAACGCCGGGTGAGTCTCATGATCATCGGCAAGCACGCCCAATCAAGCGGCTATTTCGTCGGCATCGACAAGCTGCGGCTTTACCCCGCTGGCCCGATCGAATAGGACTCGGCGATCGCGGGTTGTGGGCCGGATCCACCCGGCGTTTGGGCTGGCATCTGAATTGGGTATATCATGAGAATTCGGCCCTGCAGATACATCCGGCAACGTGAAATCCGAGGGGATTTCGGTGGTTTATAGCCAAAAACATTCCATCCAGACACCCGGCGCTACCGCCTTATACAGTACGGGTGAACCGGCTTTTGCCGTGAACAGAAAGGGGAAAATTGTTACATGGAATCGGGCAGCAGAAACTGTATTTGGCTATTCGGCTGACAAGGCAGCGGGACAGCGCTGCTGCACCTTGCTGTGCGGACGCGACATCTACGGCAACGAGTACTGCAGCCACGCGTGCCCACTTCGAACCATGGCGTTTCGCGGTCATTCCGTCAACAGTTTCAGGATTTTTTTCAAGACGTCTGCCCAGGAACTGAATCCGTTCAGGGTAACCACCCTGATGCTCTCCACCGCACCCGGCAAGGAACTGCTCGTACATATATGCCGACCTGAGATCGAAGTATTAACAAATCCCATCACCCAGCGTTCTACAACACAGCCTTCCAATAACCAAAAACGCGGGGCACTTACCCAGCGTGAACGAGAAGTCCTTGCACTCATCGCGGAAGGAAAGGCTACCCGCGAGATCGCCTCAGTAATGTGTATCAGTGTTTATACCGTTCGAAACCACATAGGGCATATCCTTTTCAAACTCAATGTACACAGCCGGCTTGAAGCGATTTCCCTGGGTCGCCGGCTGCTCCTGGTCTGAAATAATCCCAATTCAGCACTAATGAATTTGCATCAGGTAAATGGTGCAAACAAAGCATTCTGTGTGCGCCAGGCCCGTCACGGTTGAGATTCAGCAAGCTTCATACATGACTTATTTTGCATCAGTAATATGAGGCGATTGATGCATATACCAGACGGTAAAAAAGGCGTAAACCTCATAGTTGTGTCCTTTGGTGATTGTAGTGTCTTTTTGTAGGGAGTTTGCAACTATGAGAGTGGTAAAAAGCTGGTTATTGTATTGGCCATTTATGGTGTTGCTGGCATTGAGCCTGTCCGGCAGCTTGTGGGCGGCGCCCACGTTCGTAAATGCAGCAGACCCTGACCTTCCCGACAAGGCTCTTGGAGTACCCAAGGGGGGGGCGCTCAATGTTTTTGCATTGGAGTTGGAAGGTGAGGGAACGGTTACCCTCGAGTTGGAGCGGTTCGAGGTATTTGCGACGGATGCCGAACTCACGGTGGTTGGGGACAACGGCAGCACCGCCTTTGACCCGCCATCGGATGCCTACTTCCGCGGCTGGTCGGATCATGATCCGGACACCGTGGTCATGCTGGCCGTGTCGGAACAGGGCGTAATGCGCGGCATGATCACCGGCTCCACCGGCGCGTGGCTGCTGGAGGGTCCCTCCGGCCAGGCAAACGGACTACGCAACCGCAAGGTGGACCTCGAATCCGAGTTGGCGGGCAGGTCTTTTGAATGCGGCACGAATGGACTGCAATCGACAGTGGCCAGTGCCGGAGCGGCCGCTGCACTGGCGGCCGGTCTTCCGCCTGCAACCAACGTCCAGTACACCGCTTACGTCATCGTGGATACGGACTACGAGTACTGGCAGATTTTTGGGAATGCCGCTGACGCCTTTGAATACATGGGCGACCTCTTCGCCTACGTCTCTAGTGTTTACGAACGGGAAATAGACACCAACTTGCTGATCAGTCAGGCGCGCCTGTTTACCAGCGACTTCGATCCTTATGCATTAAACAACGCAGGTTGCACTGTAGCTGGTTCCCTGCAAGAGTTGACCGCTGAATGGAGCGCTGATCCCACGCCTCGCACGAACGTGCATCTTTTGAGCGGTAAAACGGCCGGCCAGGGCTGCGCCAACGTCGGGGTGTTGTGTTCACAAGCCAATGGCTATGGCGTCAGCATGGGGATTGGCCTGGGATATGGTGGGGGTAATCTGGATATCGACAACCCAGTCATTTTTTGGGATTCCTATGTAGTAGCCCACGAAATCGGGCATAACTTCAATTCTCCGCACACCCAGGGCTACTGCACGATTGATGGCATTACTGATCCGGTAGATGTCTGTGCAGCCGTTGAAGGCGCCTGTGTTGCGGCCACTTATGCGGGCATTATTGGCAGTTTACCCGGGCCTGGGGCTTTGACCGGCGGCACGGCAGGCGCCGGGAATGGCACGCTCATGAGTTATTGCCATCAGCCTACCGGTGGCTTTGGTAATTTCAGCTTCACTTTCGGCAAGTGGCACCCCGATGGCATCGCGGCCTTCCGCGTACCGGACAGGATGTCTGCCCACGTTGCTGCCAATGCCGCCTGTATGGCGCTGGAGTACGATGCGCCCGACCTCCAGGTCCTTAAAGACTGCAAGCCAGATGAACCACTGCTGGTGGGAGAAACCGGGATTTGCACCATCACGGTAGAAAATAATGGTCCTACCATGGCACTTGGTGTCACCCTGGAGGATAAGTACCTGAGTGACGGCACTTTTTCTTTTGGCACCATCACCGCAACCAAGGGC
>DATDPS010000264.1:0-3473 GCA_035292625.1 Lysobacterales bacterium
TGGTCTTGTCACAACCGACCAGGGCCACCACTCCGTCCAGGCAATGCCCGCGGGTAACAAGTTCAATGGAGTCGGCAACGAGTTCACGTGACATGAGGGAACATTTCATGCCCTCGGAACCCATGGAAATACCATCGGAGATGACGATGCTGCCAAATTCGATGGGTGTGCCGCCCGCGGCCCGTATGCCTTCCTTCAGTGGCTCAGCCAGCTGGCGCAAGTGTGAATTGCATGGGGTCACGTCCGACCAGGTGTTTACCACGGCGATCAGCGGCCGGTTGATGGCCGCGTCGTCCAGGCCGGTGGCGCGCAACATGGCCCGCGCGGGTGCGCGGTCGGGTCCTTTCTTGATCTGGTCACTTCGCATCTGGTCAAACCTTCCTTGTAAAAAAAAACCCGCACCTTCTTGGAGCGGGTTTTTCAGGTTAATCTTGGTTCTGCTTAGCCTGTGCCCGCACCTCTGCCGATAATAAGAAGCGCAAGAAGCGAACCCAGGGCGAGCAGGTCCAGCTTCAGGCCCAACACGCGCGCCATGACTGCGCCACCTGTGGGTCTGTTGGCCTGGGATCCGGTGGCCTGGCTGGCAATCTCCGGCACATGATTGTTCATCGGGCGCATCAGTCGATTCGACCATAGCATAAAATTGATGTCAACCATTATTTTCAATGGCTTGAGGATTAATCATCATTCAGTTGAATTTTTGCCTTGAAGCCACGGTCGAAGCGAAGGCTACGATTTTGTGCAGTCACGTGGAACTCTGGGAGGTAATACCATGAACAGACAAACTGGCATTGGCATCATCATCGGCGCGGCGGCGGTTACAGCCATCGGTGCGGTGGCGGGTTACCGGATGTACGAAGCAGCCAACTACGCTGAGGTGATCGCGGTCAAACCCGCGATGACCACCGTCAATGTACCGCGGGAGGAGTGTCGCGAGGTGGTGGTGGAAAAGCAAAGCCCGACCAAAGACCCCAAGCAGGTGACCGGAACAGTGGCCGGAGCGGTAATCGGGGGCCTGCTGGGCAGCCAGATCGGGGGTGGTACGGGTAAGAAGGTGGCTACGGTCGGTGGCGCGGTGGCCGGCGGTTATGCTGGTAACAAGGTTCAGGAAGGCATGCAGGAACGCAACACCTACCAGGAGGTCCAGCAGGACTGTCAGACCGTCTATGACAGCCACGAAGAACAAGTCGGTTTCGATGTAAGCTACCGGTTGCAGGGTGTGGAGAAAATGGTTCGTATGGACCACGATCCGGGTGAGCGCATCCCGGTCGAAAACGGCGAACTGGTGCTGGAATAGCCACGCTGAATTCCTGCACGCAAGCACCCGGCCGTTAACCGGGACGGCCGTTGGACGCGGCTGTCATAAAACGGTTACATTTATCGGATACCTTGCCCGGTCAATCAAATCCTGGGGCAATCTCCGATGAATATCCTGTTCCTGTGCACCGGAAACTCCTGCCGCTCACAGATGGCTGAGGGGTGGGCAAGGCACCTGGCGGGCGACCTGATCGATGTCCAGTCGGCCGGCATTGAAGCGCACGGCAAGAATCCCCGTGCCATTGCCGTGATGGCCGAGGCGGGTGTCGATATTTCTGCCCAGGAATCCACCGTGGTCACGCCGTCCATGCTGAACGCCGCCGACCTCGTGGTGACAGTGTGCGGGCACGCCGATGAAATTTGCCCCGTATTGCCGCCGGGCAGGCGCAAGATTCACTGGCCCTTGTCCGATCCGGCCAAAGCCACCGGCACGGAGGAGGAAGTCATGCACCAGTTTTGCGCCACGCGGGACGAGGTGAAGCAGCGTGTGCTGGGCTTGCTGCGCGAACTCGGCCTGGAAGGCAAGGGGTCAGAGTAAAGTGCCAGAGTAAACACTCTGGCACTTTACTCTGACCCCCTTCTTAACAGTCCCTAAACCACGGTTCCAAACAAGGTCCCCACCGCCGCGGTCAGCGCCATGGCCAGTGCACCCCAGAACGTAATCCGGGCAGCGCTCACCCAGATGTCAGCTCCGCCCGTACGTGCCGCCAGCCAGCCCAGCAGAAACAGGAAAACGAGGGAACTTCCGGCAACCGTGGGCATGATTTCTTGTGATGGCGCCAACAATGCAGCCAACAGCGGCAGGGCTGCTCCGCCGGTAAATGCGCCTGCCGAAGCCAATGACGCCAGAACAGGGCGGGCCGCGTGCGTGTGCGACAGCCCCAGTTCATCGCGGGCATGAGCAGCGAGCGCATCGTGTTTCATCAGTTGTCCGGCGACCTCGTCGGCAAGGGTGGTATCCAGGCCCCTTTCGATGTATATCCGGGCCAGCTCGCGGTGCTCGAATTCCGGGTTTTCGTCGAGCTCACGCTGCTCGCGACGCAGGTCGGATTTTTCCGTGTCGGCCTGGGAGCTGACCGAAACGTATTCGCCGGCGGCCATCGACATGGCTCCGGCGACCAGTCCGGCGACGCCCGCGACCAGGATGCCGTCGCGCGCCACTTCAGCGGCGGCAACGCCCATCAGCAAACTGGCAGTGGACACAATGCCATCATTGGCGCCCAGCACGGCCGCACGTAACCAACCTATGCGTCTGGAAAAATGTCCTTCGAAGTGAGCGCGCATGGTGATTCCTTCTTTTGGTCTGCGTGGTGACGTTGTTGGGTCATAGGAAAGGGAGGAAAGGGGTCAGAGTAAAGTGCCAGAGTGTTTACTCTGGCACTTTACTCTGACCCCGTTCTTATTCAAAGCCAGGCAGATCAGGGAAAGCTTGTTATTCCCTGTGTTTGCGCGTATCCTTCACACCCTCAGTCGGCAGCCATGCGCAGTTGCATCGTTTCTTAAAACTCCGGCTGACAATAAGGTTGGTTGCACGTCTTTTAGGTCTACTCAGAAGCCCCACTTTGGTAACTCCTGTACTTCACCTTTTTTAGATTTGCAATTAATAACGTGTTTAATTTTTTAAAAGGTAATTAAGATGACGACAGGTACAGTAAAGTGGTTTAACGATTCCAAGGGTTTTGGGTTTATCGCTCCTTCCGATGGCAGTGCAGATGTGTTTGTGCATTTCTCAGCCATCCAGGCCGGTGGTTTCAAATCCCTGGCTGAAGGACAGGCAGTAACGTTTGAAGTGGAAAATGGCCCCAAGGGCCTGCAAGCCACCAACGTAACACCAGCCTGATCGGCTACCAAACTAAGGAACCATGAAAGAACCCCGCCTTCGCGCGGGGTTTTTTTTTCTCAGCAGGAGATACAGCCATGTTAAAAATGTTTGTTGGTAACCTTCCCCCGGATGCCAGCCAGGAGTCGGTGCGCAAGATGTTCGCCGCTTATGGTTCCGTCCGGTCCGTAAACGTGGCATCGGACATCTTTACGGGCAAGTGCAAAGGCTTCGGCTTCGTTGAAATGGAAGGCCACGAAGCACGCGCCGCCCAGGCTGCGCTTGACGGCAACATGCTCGGTGGAGATCGCTCATTGCGAGTCAGCTTCGATGATCC
>DATDPS010000265.1:0-39198 GCA_035292625.1 Lysobacterales bacterium
GAAGAGATCTTTATTGCCGTATGAATCAAAGAATATACCGGCTCAAATCCTCATTGCCCGCCAGCGCTTCGAGGTGTGTGTTCACGTAAGCGCCATCGATCTCGTAGGATTCACCGGAATGGTCCGGAGCCTCGAAGGAGATCACATCCAGCAGGCGCTCCAGCACCGTGTGCAAGCGGCGGGCGCCGATGTTTTCGGTCGACTCATTCACCTGGTACGCGATTTCCGCGATACGCCGCACGCCATCGGGGGTGAAGCTGATCTTGACGCCTTCGGTGGCGATGAGCGCGGTGTATTGCTCAGTCAGTGACGCCTGGGGTTCGGTCAGGATGCGGGTGAAGTCTTCCACTTCGAGCGCGCGCAGCTCGACCCGGATGGGCAGCCGGCCCTGCAGTTCGGGAATAAGGTCCGACGGCCTGGCCACGTGAAATGCGCCGGATGCGATGAACAGCATGTGGTCCGTCTTGACCACGCCATTGCGGGTGGAAACAGTGCAGCCTTCGACCAGTGGCAGCAAATCACGTTGCACGCCCTCGCGTGACACGTCGGCGCCGGCGTACTCGGCACGCCTGGCAACCTTGTCCAGCTCATCGATGAACACGATGCCGTTCTGCTCGGCGTTTTCCAGCGCCTGCTGCTTGATTTCCTCATCGTTGACCAGCTTGGCGGCCTCATCATCGACCAGCAACGGAAACGCATCGCGGATCTTCATTCTGCGCTTCTGCTTTTTCCCCCCTGACAGGTTCTGGAACATGCCTTGCAACTGGCTGGCCATTTCCTCCATGCCGGGCGGAGTCATGATCTCAACGCCCAGCTGGGCGGTGACATCGAATTCAATTTCGCGTTCATCCAGCTCACCGCGCACCAGTTGCTGGCGCAGTTTCTGGCGGGTTTTGCTCCTGGGTGCTTCAGCGGTTTCCGGTTCGTTGGCAAAACCGATGCCCTGCGGGCGTGGCAGCAGCACGTCCAGGATGCGATCGTGGGCGGCATCTTCGGCGCGCGAGCGCACCCGCGCCATGGCCTGCTCGCGGGTCATTTTCACCGCGGTGTCGACCAGGTCACGAATGATGGACTCGACGTCCTTGCCGACATAGCCGACCTCGGTGAACTTGGTGGCCTCGACCTTGATGAACGGTGCATTGGCCAGATGCGCCAGCCGGCGGGCGATCTCGGTTTTGCCCACCCCTGTCGGGCCGATCATCAGGATGTTCTTGGGAGTGATTTCATCGCGCAATTCCAGCGGAACCTGCATGCGGCGCCAGCGGCTGCGCAGCGCAATGGCGACCGCGCGTTTGGCATCCGTCTGGCCGATGATGTGCTTGTCCAGTTCCTGGACAATTTCGCGCGGAGTCATTTGCGACATGGTTATTCGATTTCCAGTATTTCGATGGTCAGGTGTTTGTTGGTGTAAATGCAGATGTCGGCCGCAATGCCGAGTGCATTGCGGGTGATGGTCTCTGCGTCCAGTTCGGTGTATTCGAGCAAAGCCATGGCGGCGGCCTGCGCATAGGGGCCGCCTGATCCAATGGCGATCAGGCCGTGTTCCGGTTCAATCACATCGCCATTGCCCGAGATCAACAGGGAGTTATTCCGGTCGGCAATGGCCAGCAGGGCTTCCAGACGGCGCAGGCTGCGGTCGGTGCGCCAGTCCTTGGCCAGTTCGACAGCGGAGCGCACCAGGTGGCCGGAATGCTTCTCCAGTTTGCCCTCGAACCGCTCGAACAAAGTGAACGCATCGGCGGTTGTGCCAGCGAACCCGGCAATCACCTGGTCCTTGTAAAGCCGCCGCACCTTGCGGGCATTGGCTTTCATCACGGTGTTGCCGAGGGTCACCTGGCCGTCACCGCCCATCACGACTTGCTTGCCGCGCCGCACCGAGCAAATGGTTGTTCCGCGATAGTTTTCCACAATGGCCTTCCCGGTCAGGACTGGATTTCAAAAATGGGGATGTGGGCCGCGGAATGCAAGCGCCCCATCAAAGCAGGCTATTTCCTCTTCGCCCGCGGGTGCGCCTTGTCGTAAACCTTGGCGAGATGCTGGAAATCCAGGTGGGTATAGACCTGGGTGGTGGAAATATCGCTGTGGCCGAGCAGTTCCTGCACCCCGCGCAGATCACCCGAGGACTCCAGCAGGTGGCTGGCGAAACTGTGGCGCAGCAGGTGCGGATAAACGTTTTGCGGCAGGCCCTGCCGGCGCGCCCAGTAACGAACGCGGGCCTGGATGGTGCGCGTGGCGATCGGGTTGCCATTGCGGCTGACAAAAATCACCGGTTCGTCGAAAGATGCGAACTCGGCCCTGACTTTACGCCACTCGCCCAGCGCGGCTGCAGCGGTTCGGCCAAATGGCACCATCCGGGTCTTGTTGCCCTTGCCGGTCACCGTGAGCATGCCCGAAGCGGTATCCACCTGGGTCCAGGTCAGTCCGGCCAACTCGGACAGGCGCAGCCCCGAGGAGTAAAACAGCTCCATCATCGCCTTGTCCCGCCTGGCAAGGGTGGTGTCCGCGGGGAAGGCCAGCAAGCGGGTGACGGAATCGGCATCCAGCGTGGCGGGCAAGGTGCGGACTTGTTTTGGTCCGCGCACTGCCATGGCAGGGTTATTGCCCGCGTGGCCCTCCTTGATCAGCCAGCGGTAGAAACTGCGGATGGCGGCCAGCAGGCGCTGCAGGGAACGGCTGCCCTGGCCCTGGCGATGAAGCCGCGACACCAATGCACGAATTTCATGCTCGGTAACTACCGCGGGAGTGGTGATATTGCGCTGGGACAATCCGTCGAGCAGGTGGTCAAGATCCCGTTTGTAGGCATTTATGGTGCGCGGTGAAAGGCCCCGTTCATTGCGCAGGTAGTTAAGAAATTGCTGCGCGTATTCGTTCATTTGCCCGCCGCCAGGCCGGCTCCGGATGAGCGATCAGGCGGAACGGCGTTGCTCCTCCGGGTTCGAGTGGGCGAGGCTGCTGGAAATGACGTCAGCCAGCAAGTCGAGAAACAGGGTTCCCATGCCGGGATAGAACCGGGCCGGGTCACTGCTGCCGATGGCCATCATCCCGTCCGAGCCTTTCTCGCCCAGCGGCACCAGCGCAGCGGACTGCACCCAGCGCGCCTTCACATCGAACAGGAAGTTGAGCTTGTGTTGCACCAGGCGGCCGCAGACCGTGTGGCCTTTCTCGAGGTGCGACTGGAACTGATGCAGGTTTTCATCGCTCCGGTCGATCCAGTGGACATCCCCTCCGGCCAGTGCGGCGATCCGACTATCGAACAGAAAAACCCGCAGGATGTCGGCCTTGAAATCATCCAGCAGCCTCCGGCTGAGGTGTTGGAAGAAGGCTACTGTATCGTTGGTGCTCATCAATTCCAGCGTGAGCTGGTGCAGGCGCGACATCAATTGCTCGTTTTCCGATGCCACGTAGGCCAGCCGATTGAGCTGCCGCTCCAGTTCCTGGTTCTTGCGGCGCAGGTGTGTCACCTGGCGTTCAATCAGGGAAGAAGCTACGCCGGAGGCATGGCTGAGCTGTAAGGATTCAAGTATGTCGGGGCATTCAGAAAGGAAATCGGGATTGCGACGCAGGTACTTCGCCACTACGTCCTTAAGTGTTGCTTTGCTTGCACTCATGGCCCACCGTTCCGCTGAAGACATGGGTAGCCGGGCCCTTCATCCTGATGCCAAACCCGGGTCCCACCCACTCTATCACAAGATGTCCGCCAGGTAGAAAAACATTCACCAGCCGGTCAACACGCCCGGCGCGGCGCAGGATCGCAACCGCGGCGCAGGCACCCGAACCGCAGGCCAGGGTTTCGCCCGTGCCCCGCTCGTAAACCCGCAGCCGGATGGTGTCGCGGGTCAACACCTGGACAAAGCCAATGTTGCAACCCTGGGGAAAGATTTCATGCTGCCCGAGCCAGGAGCCGGTGGTTTCCACCGCGGCGCTGGCGAGATCATTCACTTCCAGCAGGGCGTGTGGATTACCCATCGAAGCGGCGCCAAATTGCAGCGGCCCGGCTGGCGAATCCAGGTGATAGCTGCCTTCCCGTGAATTCATACTGATTGGAATCAACTCCGGATCGAAAGCCGGTTCACCCATATCCACCTGGAACTCACCATCAGCACAGCAATCGACCTTGACCAGGCCGGTGGGGCTTTCCAGGGTGAGCCTGCCGCTGCCCGCCTCGCCGTTCATCTGCAGGTAAAGCGCAATGCAGCGGGCGCCGTTACCGCACTGTCCGGCGGCACTGCCATCCGTGTTGCGGATCTCGTAACGCACTGCGCTACCGGGGTGCAGCGGCGAATGCAGCAGCAGCAGCTGATCACAGCCGATACCCAGGCGGCGGTGGGCCAGGCGACTGGCCAGTGCCGCATCCATCTGCAATTGCTGTTGGCGCAAATCCAGCAATACGAAATCATTGCCGGCGCCGTGCATCTTGTGGAAGAGCACGCTAGAGGGGTTGGTCATCGTCCGCTTTCGCCGGCTCCGGAAGCGGGTCCGCTGCACGGCCGGCTGCCGTGTCTGGTGTCGGTTCACCCGGGTCCTGCGCTGCGCTTTGTGCGGGAGGCGGCGCCTGTTCAGGCAGGTACAAAGGCCCTTTCTGGCCACAGGCCGTGAGCAGGGCCAGGCACAGCCAGGAGAGGCGGAGTGAAATCTTCAGGAATTTATTCGCAGGCATGGTTCGTGTCAGTGAGCATTGGGTCAGTGAGCATTGGGTCGGGAATGGAGGCGGGTGCTGCTACACTATACGCCATGAGCAATCCTGAATCAGCAGCGCGGGAGGAGGGCATTTCCAACAGCTTGCCAGCGCTTGAAACGGTCGAGTTGGATACCGGTCCTGACCCATCGTTTGCGCTCATCTGGCTGCACGGGCTGGGCGCCGATGGGCACGACTTCGAGCCCGTGGTGCCGCACCTGCTGTGGCGCGGGGCGCCGTCAATCCGATTCGTGTTCCCGCACGCGCCCATGCGCGCAGTCACCCTGAACGCAGGCATGCGCATGCGCGCCTGGTACGACATTCGCAGCGTCGGCCTTGACCGTAACCAGGACGTGGCGGGGATAGAGCAAAGCTGTGGCCAGGTGGCTGCGCTGGTGGAACGCGAACAACGGCGCGGCATCGCCCCGCACCGGGTCGCACTGGCCGGATTTTCGCAAGGCGGGGCCATCGCCCTGCAACTGGGCTTGCGTTACCCGCATCGAATCGCCGGGCTTATCGCGCTTTCAACTTACCTGCTCGATACCAGCCGCTCTCCCGCCGACCGCCACGCGGTAAACCAGGGCCTGCCTATTTTCATGGCGCATGGCCGCCTGGATCCGCTGGTGCCTTTCCATTTGGGTGAAGCGGCTGCACAACTATTGCAGGGCTGGGGTTACCGGGTGGACTGGCACACTTACCCGATGGCCCATGCCGTATGCCCGGACGAAATTGGTCATATCGCCGGCTGGCTTCGTCAGCGCCTGGAATAAAGCGCGTGGCGGATTCCCTGGAACAGGAACTGCAGCAAGCCTCGGGTGGGGTCTATCCGCCTTCGTTCTGCGCCTGGCGGCTGGTGGCGGTGGTGATCGTCATTACGGAACTGGCGGTGGTTTTGATCGGGCTCGGCAAAGCGGGCATTCCAAGCTGGCAATGGGCCGGCCTGGCGAGCATTTACGCCCAGTGGCTGGCCCTGTTTTGCACTTCCGCGCTGTGCCTTACCAGCGGTTGGACCAACCGCATGTCCGCTGATGGCGCCTGGATTGGCAGTTGGCTGCTGGCCGTGTTGCTGGCCAGTGTGTTCAGCTATGCCGCGTGGAGCGCTGCCCCTGTGCTGGGTATCTCGACCGGTGGCCAGCCGGCCGGGCAGTTCGTATTGGA
The DNA here is from genome assembly GCA_035292625.1 of Lysobacterales bacterium. GTDB lineage: Bacteria > Pseudomonadota > Gammaproteobacteria > Xanthomonadales > SZUA-36 > SHZL01. The sequence continues at coordinate 5,834 of DATDPS010000265.1, forward strand.
AAGCACCTTTGCCGTCGGCCTCGTCGCATTTGTATTCTTCCGTTACCTGCTGGTGCGCACGCGCTGGCAGGCTGAACTGATGGCCCAGGCCGAGGCCAGGGTGCAAGCGCTACAGGCACGCATCAGGCCGCACTTCCTGTTCAACAGCCTCAATACCATTGCCAGCCTGATCCCGGTGGAACCCGGCAACGCCGAAGCGGCGATCGAGGATCTGGCGGATATATTTCGCGGCAGCATGCGCCGGGCGGACCAGCCCATCAGCCTTGCCGAGGAGCTCAAACTGGCCTGCCAATACCTCGAAATGGAAAAGCGCCGCCTGGGCAAGCGCATGGAAATCAACTGGCGGGTGGACGAGCTGCCGGCCAACGCCGCGGTATTGCCGCTGATGCTGCAGCCCTTGCTGGAAAATGCCGTGGCACATGGCATACAGTCCCGCAGGGAGGGCGGAAGCATAGCGGTCTATGGCCGGGCGGAGGGGGACCAGGTGGTGGTGACGATCGCAAATCCCGTGGCCGCTGCAGGGTCGGTAACCGGCGGCCATGGCATGGCCATCGACAACATCCGGGAGAGGCTGCGCTTTGCTTACGGTTCACGAGCCAGCCTGGTGACCTACGAAGATGCCGAAAAGTTCTATGCCGTTTTGAGCCTGCCCCACATCGAGTTGAAACCAACCGAGCGCGCATGATGCCGAGCATCCTGATCGTCGATGATGAGCCATTGGCCCGTGACCGCCTGCACCGGATGGTCCTTGCGTTTTCCCAATACGAAGTGGTCGGCGAGGCTGGCAGCGGCGATGAGGCGCTGGAGGCCATCGGTCGCCTGCAGCCGGATATCCTGTTGCTGGACATCTCCATGCCGGGCATGACCGGCATGGACCTCGCCCGGGTGATTCAGCGCGGTGGCTTGGGCACGGCGGTTATTTTCTGCACGGCCTACCAGAACCAGGCGCTGGAGGCGTTCGAGGCCGAAGCGGTCGACTACCTGGTCAAACCGGTGCGGGCCGGGCGTCTGGAACAGGCGCTGGAAAAAGCGCGGCGTTACCTGGGGGACCGGCAAAACGAGCTTGAAGACGGGTTTTTACGTTCCACCGTTGCAGGCAAGGTGATGCTGATTTCGGCGCAACGGGTGATCTGCCTGTTGGCGGAGGACAAGTACACCACCGTCGTGCATGAAAACGGCAAAACCGTGATCGAGGATTCCCTGCTGGATCTGGAACAACGCTTTCCGGACAGATTTTTCAGGATCCACCGCAATGCGCTGATTTCCCGCGGCCACCTGCGGGGTGTGAGCCGCGGCACCGACGGGCATGCCCGGGCGGTGCTCAGCGGAACCGACCAGCAGCCCGAAGTGAGCAGGCGCAATGTGTCCGCACTGCGTAAGTTACTCAACAATCTTTGATTCCTGTATATCGCACACATGAAAAAAATCGTCAGGATCGCCACCCGCCAGAGTGAACTTGCGCTGTGGCAGGCCCGCCACGTGGCAGGCCTGTTGCAGCAACGCTACCCGGACCTGGCAGTTGAACTGCTGCCGCTGGTCACCCAGGGCGACCGCATCCTCGATCGCCCGCTGGCGGCAATCGGTGGCAAGGGCCTGTTCCTGAAGGAACTGGAAGTGGCACTGCTGGACGGCGAGGCTGACCTGGCCGTGCACTCCATGAAGGATGTGCCGGTGATACCTACGCCGGATTTGCTGCTTGACGTGGTGCTCGAACGGGCCAATCCGTTTGACGCCTTGCTGGGACGCAAGGGTGAGAAGCTGGCGGACTTGCCAGCGGGATCGCGCATTGGCACCAGCAGCCTGCGCCGCCAGTGCCAGTTGCTGGCGCTGCGCCCGGACCTGCGCCCGGCCGACTTGCGTGGCAACGTCAATACCCGCATCCGCAAACTGCATGAGGGGCACTACGAGGCCATCATCCTGGCCCGTGCAGGTCTCGAGCGGCTGGGCCTGGGCCACCTGGTCAACGAAACGCTGGAAGCGCCGGACTGGTTACCGGCCGCGACCCAGGGCACCATTTGCCTGCAATACCGGGCAACGGATCAAGAGCTGCAAAAACTCCTGCGCCCGCTCAACCATGAGCTCACTGCCCTGTGCTCCACCACCGAGCGCGCCGTGTCCTTGCGCCTGCAGGGAAGCTGCCAGCTACCACTGGCGGTTTTCGCCCGCCTGGAAGGCGGGCAGCTCGCGCTTGATGCCCTGGTGGGCACCCCGGACGGCAGCCGGATCCTGCGCAGCCGCCGCCGCGGCGCAGCAGGGCAGGCCAGCCAGATGGCCGCCGCCGTGGCCGATGACCTGGTCCGGCAGGGCGCCGGGGAAATCATCGCCGGCTTGGGAAAAAACTGAAGTTGCCCATAGTGACATAGGCGTAGCCGATGCCGGCCTTGGGATCGGCCAAGCCAAGAGAACCGCCTGTTCCGTCAGGGCGCTCAGTGTGTCCGGCCGCAAGTCAAGCTTCCGGCTTCCGTTCGCGAACACGCTGCAGGCGCCGGGCAGCTTGTGGCGCCAGGAAAAGTTCTCAAGGAAGATTTATTTGCTTATGTAAAGAACCCCGTCACAGCCAACTCCGGGTTTATTCAACTACCGGATAAGATCGTTGCTCGCTTCGCTCTCACGATCTATCCTTGTTCGTTAGGCCGCGGCCCTGGAGTTGCTGACCTTGAGCAATTCCAACAACAGAAGGGCGCCCAACACCCCGACCAGCGGCGATGTTACCAGGCCGGGAAAGTATCCCCCAACGCGGATAGCGAGAACAGGATGAGCGACCAGATTCAGCAGCATGGCGAGACCCAGAAACCAAAGTGGACAGAGCGCAACCACCCAGCCGGCTCGCACCCCAACCAGTCCTGCGGCCCAAAGCCCGAGCCACGCGACGTTGAACCACACAAAGAAGCTCTCGTTCCAAACAGGAATGCCAAGCGTCTCTGGGAACCGCACGAAGAACCCTGTTCGGAGCTCCTCCAGGAAGTGCGTACCCTGCGCGAGAATGGAAGCAACCACGACCGTGGAGAATCGACTACTGGTTCGGACTCTCGAATCGAGGCGGGGGCGACACGCCGTCAGGGTTACCGAGACGAGGAGCAACACGAGTAACCCAAGAATACCGGTCACGTAGCTTGACATTTGTGGCCTCGTGGTTCCCAGGCGGTCAACGCCTGAGCTCAGGGGTGGCCAGGGCGCTCAGCGCCGTCCGGTGCAACCGGTTTAGGCGTCACAGTCACTTCGGGAGCGGTCGCGCGGGCGTGGACACCTGAAGGTTTAGGCCTTTGAACAGAAGCCAGAGGCCAACCAATATCTCGGCAAGCCCGATGGGCGCCCAACCAAGTTGCAGCAGTTTGGCATGCTGCGGCCACAGGAGGGAACCAAAACAGACTATCGGCACCAGCACGGACCCCAACAGGCCCAAACCGGACAAAAGTTTTGGGATATAGGTCGACTTGAAGAAAAGGTAAAAGAAGAGAGTGGAGCCGACACCAAAGAATATCGCGAAGCTATTAAATACCACCCAATCCGCAGTCGAGTGCAAAGTCACGAACATGGAGAGCTGCTTTCCGTCGAAGACATTAAGGGAGTCGGCGCTAATATAGAGTTTCAAAACAACAAAACCAAGAATGGCCTGACCTCCGACGAACGCAGCCTCTAGTAATCTAAATACTAAAGCAAGCAGCGCCAGATTCTTGCCCAGCGGTTTGATAGCTACATAAAGGCCCATGGCCAAGAACACGATACACAGACTGGCGACCAATCCGCTCGACAGTCCGATACGGTAGAGCAGCTCGGAGTCAGTAATCCTATGGGCGGTCTCTGCGAAATCTCCGGGAACTCTGAAACGGTTGGCAACAAGAGCGAATGTCAGGTACGCGGCGTCGACTAACAGATACATGAAGCCCGCAAGTCTTGCGTACCTGATCTGTAACTTAACAATGTCAGAGCTTGTCATCTGCAACCCCCTCTAAAGGAGCAGTGGCGGACCACTGATGGGCAAGGGCTCTCCGGGATGCTGCGCTATCCATTGGGTCATTCCGGCTCCCTTCCCGAACGGTGCTTTCACACCGGCTGGCTCACATGCAGGCTTGCCTCCTAGCTCCACGTACGAAGGCCGCGCCCGTGAGCCGTGACGCCCGACGCCGGCCAGCAAGCGCGTGCGTCTTCGCACGTCGCGTGCATGGCCTTGTTGGGCAGCACTCTTCACCGTTTCCGAGGGTCATCAGTTGGATTTATGTAGGTGAAAATCATGGGGCCAATAGCATGCACTTGAACAATCGTCTCGCCGCTGGTTAGCGCGAAATGCGGGGCATCTTTTGGCATGACCATGAAGCTTCCGGCGGCCATTGCTCTCATAGCTTTTTCGTCGAATTGTTTACCGAGCCCCATTTTGAACGTACCGGAAAGGACTGTGATGTGCTCATCCGTCGGATGAAAGTGGGGAGGGATTCTGTAGTTGTCGGGCAATTTGCTGCGAAGAGTGAACAGAGCATTGGATGCTTGCGGATCTCCTTCGATGATCACGCACTTGCCGCCAGGCGGTAGGAAGGGTGGACACTCCCCCCACTGGATATCTTCGGGGGCAACCATGATGTGCTGCTGATGGGCTGTCGCAGTTGAACTAGTCGGCCCTTCCGCCCGACCTAACTGGGCTGCGAAGATCAAAAGCGTCGTTGCAACGATGCCAGCAATTTTTGCGTTCATGACTTCTCTACCTCTTGTGGTTGTGATGCCCAACACCTGAATTAAGCCGCCGCTGGCCGGGAGCGGTTGCTAATAAACCAGCCCGACCCCGGCGGTCGGCTTGAATGAATTGTCAGGCCCGTCTTGCGACTTCAATTCTTCTCCGGCATGACAGAAGAATGATGGCTTGAAATAAGCCACGTCTTGCCATTCCACGAGTAAGTATATGTGTAGCGGGCCTTCAGCTGAGTGCCTGTGGTTCGAAAAGTAAAAGTGTAAAAACCAGAATCCACTGCCGAATTACAGCCAATCTCGACGAATCGAAATTCGATTTTTCCGACGGGTTTGTTTTCTAGGAAATGGTGAAAATAGTCCTCTTTCTCCGCGGCTGTAATGCGGGGAATATTGGATAGTGTCGGAAGCAGGATCGAGCGTTCGGCGTAGTTGGCCACGACCTTATGTGCGTCGCCGCTTTGCAATGAGCTGTTCCACCGGTCGAACAGCGCGGTAATTTGCTGCTCGGTTGTGTCCTTGCACGTTTCCGAACGGCCCATCGAAGAGTTGGCGTTTGGTGGGACAGACGCGCAACCGACGAGGCACAAGATTGCGAGTAAGACGGCCGTAATGCGCATCGGAGTGTTCTCCAGGATTGCAATGGTGGTTGAGCCTAACATCCGAATTGTGCGGCGCCGATAGGCGTCCGGACCAATGAATAGTTGGGCCTCACGATGGGGAGTAGCATTTACTCACGAATGGACAGGGGACGCTGAGAGCTTGACGCCGAGAGCATGAAGCAATTTGAGCATCGTGTCGTAGCGTGGCTTAGCACCGGGTGTCAGTGCCTTGTAAAGGCTTTCGCGGCCAAGACCCGCATCTTTGGCGAGTTGTGCCATGCCGCGGGCGCGAGCCACATCACGCACTGCAGTTAGAAATACATCGGGATTGAGATCTTCCAGTGCGGCGGTTATGTATTCCGCGACGGTCTCATCATCATTGAGGTAGTCGGCAGCATCGAAGGGGGCAAATTTAGCCATGGGTCACTCCTTGTTCAAAGCCCGTGCCATCTCAATGGCACGTTTGATGTCACGCTTCTGCGAGGACTTGTCACCGCCCAAGAGAAGCAAATAGACCACCTCTGCACGTCGCGTGAAATAGGCTCGATAGCCCGGCCCAACGTGGACGCGCATTTCTGAGACTCCTTCGCCCACCGGCTCACAATCGCCAAAATTGCCGTGGGGTTAGGCCCCGTATTCAACGTCATGGCTGACTTGATCAATCTGCCTCGGGCGCACTAAAGGCCTTGCTGTAGTGGCCAGATGGGTCGAAACAGCAAACCCGCTTCTTTCCAACGGCAAGCATGTCACAGGCATCGCGAATCCGTTTTGCGCGAGTCTTAGATTGCTTGGCTGAGACTATCCAGTGTATCCAGTCCAAACGCGCGATGGTTGTCGTATCGTTCCAAGTTTGACTGGCTTCAGGAGCAGCCGCCAAGGCTTCTTGAAGATCTAAGGGAATCGCAGGTTCAGGTTCTTGCTCCACAGGCATGATTTCTAGCGTGACGATTTCACCAACTTCTGCACCTGCCGCCTTGCACAGCTCGCTACTTACTCTCAGCCAATGGCTCAGTTGACCATCCGGCTCGAGCGTCGCCTGGAATGGGTGGCCGTCAATTGTTCCTGTTACAGTCGTCCTCCCCCGCCTCGGAAGCTTTTCACTCACATCCTTTGGCAGAACGACGAATGCCCCCGAAGTGTTACTGCAAGGCTTTGCCGGACGAAGCAGTTTTGCTTTGAATCTGGACTTTGTATTGGTTTGAGTCATTTCGAGTCCACTCACAAATACGCCCAACTCCAAGTAGACCCCGGATTCGGGGTGTAGCACCGGATGGTCACACTGCATTTATTTTCCGTCAAGTAATTTTCCTACGCCAGTTCATCCAGGCCAATGGCAAGCGTCACCCGCGAGACATGGGCGGGCCAGAGGTCGAGCGCTTCTTATCGTCGCTGGCGGTGCAGGGGCGGGTGGCGCGCGAGCTCGAATGGCAGTACCTGTTCCCATCGAACCAGCGCTCGAATGATCCACGCGATGGCGCGACACGGCGCCACCACCTTGACGACAGCGTGCTGGCCCGCGCACTGAAGCGGGCACGCGGCCAGGCGGCGATCATCAAGCCGGTGACGGCGCACACCTTGCGCCACTCCTTCGCCACGCACCTGCTGGAGGCGGGCTATGACATCCGCACCATTCAGGAATTGCTCGGCCACAAGGACGTGAGCACCACGCAGATCTATACCCACGTACTCAATCGCGGCGGGCGCGGGGTGTTGAGTCCACTCGACCGCTGATCCCGGTCAACCTGCTTCCCCGACCAACGAATCGACGGTTTGCATGCTAGACTCCGCCGGTAACTTTTGGGGGCCGCATGCATTACTCCCACATCCTCATCACACGGCCATACGCGGAGGCCATGGAGTTGGCCGCATTGCTTGCGCCCTTCCGGGTCGAAGTCATCATCCTGCCGGCCTTCGAGTTCGCCGCGCGCGCATTACCCCCGGAGCAGGTCAGGCAATTGCAGCAGTCTGTCATTGCGCCGCAGCCTCCGCTGCTGGTGTTCACCAGCCCGCGAGCAGTGGATTTTGGCCTTGGCCAGGTCCCGCCGGGCGTGTTGAAAAACTCGCGCATCGCGGCGGTCGGGGCGAGCACCGCCGAGGTGTTGCTGCAGTCTGGCATCAGCGACGTGCTAAGCCCCCGTCACGGTTACAGCAGTGAAGACCTTCTCGAGACGATCAGGGCGGAGAAACAACTCCACGCGCCAATCGCCGCAGGCGAGGCCGGGCAAGCTTTTATTTTTGCTGCGCCGGGCGGCAGGGACGCACTCAGGGAAGGACTGGAAGAGCTCGGTTTCCTGGCACAGATGCTGCTGGTGTACGAGCGCATACCCGCCAGCCTCGAACCGACTGCCATCGCGGCGATTGAACAGGCGGAGTCCCTGCTGGCCGTGTGGACCAGCGCAAACTCGATGAATGCCCTGCACCAGCGCTTGCCGGCAGGGTGCTGGGCCAGCCTGCGCCAGGCGGAATGGCTGGTCATATCAGATCGTCTGATGGGCTTGGCGCAATCGTTCAAGCCGGCGAAACTGCACCTTGCGCTCGGTCCGGCCAATGCGGATATCCTGGGCGCCATTCAGGCCCTGGCTTGAAGCCCGATCGAGCATCATCACAAGCTTGTAGGGCTATACTTAGCCGGTTCACGGCGGCAGGTCAAAGCCGCAAAACCATGTTGCCCGGGCTTGCCTGGCGGTACCATGGGCCGGCATTGCATGACAGGGCCCGGAACTTCACGCAAGTTCGACACAACGGACGGATCAATGAACGAACACTTTCCTGCACAGATAAGCGAGAAAAGCGACGAGGCGATCAAACCCCGCCATGGCTTGTCCTGGTTGGCGCTGCTGTTGGCGCTGGCCTCGCTGGGCGGCTTGGGCTGGTTTTGGTGGCAAGGTTCAGCGGGCGAGAAAACGGCAGAAGGATTGAATGCCGAAACAGCCCGCCAGGGGCAGGCAGTGAACGCCCTGGAAGGCCGCCTGGCAGCGTTGGAAACCCGGGTGTCTGGCATGGCCGCTGCGGATACGGGTGCGCGCCTGGGCAGTATTGAGCAGGAGCTGAAGTCACTGCAAGCCGAAGCCGGCGCCGCGAAAACCTTCCAGGCCGACACTGGTGCCTGGTCGCGCTCGATGCAAGCGGCGATCGAAGGCGATCAGGCCCGGCTGGCTGGCGCCGAAGCCCGATTGGCCGCCCTGTCGGCGCGTGATATGAGCGCCACGGCGGAGCTGGATCTGGCCGAAATAGACTACGTATTGCGCCTGGCGCAGGAGCGCCTGGTATTGTTTGGCGACATCCGCACCGCCATCCAGGCATTGCGCATCGCCGAGCAGCAGGTTACGGCCTTCGACAACCCGCTGTACCTGGGTCTGCGCGGTGAGATTTCCTCTGCCCTGCAAAGCCTGGCGCTGGTGAGCGCACCGGATTATCCCGCCATCTACAGCAAGCTGGATGGGCTGCAGGGTTTCGTGGCCAGCATGCCACTCAAGGGCACCACAGCTGCGGTGACCCCGGCCCCTGAAGTGGAAGAGGGCTGGTGGGCGCGTCTGCGCAACACCTTCTCCAGCCTGGTGACCGTGCGCCGCACCACATCGGCTGAAGAGGACCTGCCCTTATTGGCGGACCAGGAATTCGTCCGGCAGCAGGCCTGGCTGGAACTCGAAGTAGCGCGCTTGGCAGCCATGCGCCGTGAGCAGGTCTCCTACCAGGCCGCCCTGGGTCGTTTTGCCGCCACCCTGGAGCGCCGGTTCGATCCCGCTGGCCAGGGCCGCAGGGAAGCGGCGATTCTGCTGGACGCCTTGAGGCTTTTGGATGTCGATCCGGAACTGCCGGATATCAGCGCGCCGTGGACGGCCTTGCAGGCCATTCGTGCCGCCGGGCTTGCAGTGCAATGAGGAAGGTGTTTCTGTTGCTGTTCATTCTGACTGTGGTTCTGCTGGCCGCGGCCCTGGCCCCGGTTTTTCTGGCTGATCCTGGGGTGGTGCAAATCCGTTTCCGCGGCTGGACCGTGGAAATGAGCGTGCTGGTGCTGGTGCTGGGCGTGTTCATCGCCTGGGCGCTGATTCACATCGCCGTGCGCATCTGGCAATTGCCCACCGAGACCGCGCGCAAAGTAAGGGAACAGCGCGCACTCAAACAGCTGGAAAAAGGTTTGCTGGCCCTGACCGAGGGCGATTGGAGCACCGCTGAACGTGCCCTGCAGAGGTCGACCAGCGCCGAGGGCCAGACCACGGCGCGATACCTGGCAGCCGCCCAGGCAGCCGATGGCCAGGACGCCAACGAGCGGGCGGAATGGTACCTGGAGCAGGCGGATTCAGGCGGGCGCAAGAACCGCTTCCTGGTTGAACTCACCCGCGCCCGGCTGCTGGTTGACAACACACGCTACGAAGAAGCCGTGCCGGTGTTGGAAGAACTGCGCCGCCGGCGCAAGCGCCACAGCCAGGTGCTCGAATTGCTGTCCCGCTGCTATCGCGCCCTGGGGCAATGGCAGGCCATGCAGGATATCCTGCCGGTGATGCAGAAGGCCGGTTTGATCGACGTGCCGCGCGCGCAGACACTGCAGAACCAGGCTGCGGTCGCCCAGATAAGCCAGTGCAAGGATCGGGAGCAACTGGAACGAACCTGGTTGTCGTTTCCCAAGGGCATGCAGAAATCGGCGGAACTCGTCAGGCCCTTTGCAGAGAAAGCCGCGCGCTTGGGCGCCGGGGACCTGAGCGAAAACATTATCCGGGCAAGCCTGAAAAACGAGTGGGACTCAACGTTACTGATTCCCTACGGCGATCCCGCGGCCACTGATGCCAACCAGCGCATGAAGCAATGCGAGAAGTGGCTGAAGGACCACCCGGAAGATGCCAGCCTGCACCTGGCGCTGGGCCGTCTGTGCGGGCGGGAAGAGCTGTGGGGCAAAGCGCGCTATCACATGATCCGCAGCCTGGAGCTGGGGCCGACCGCGGCCGGTTACGATTCACTGGGCCAGTTGCTGGAGCGCCAGGGTGAACTGGAAGTGGCCATGGCCAGTTTCCGCAACGCTTTGCGCATGAGTCAGGGTGAAAAGCCCCTGCCGCTGCCCGGGGACCAGTTCCGCTTGGCGGCTCCTGTCAAGGGTTAGCGGAACCGGCGGGGAGGTTCTGTTCCATCGCCATACTCCGGCATCGAAGACCTAATGCGGCCGCGCCAATACGCGCACCGGCACGTCCAGGCCGAATTCAAAGGAATCGTAGTAGAGACGGTCTTGCGGCAATCCATGGCGCAGGAAACTGACCTTGGCCGCATCGATAAAGGCTGGCGGGCCGCTCATGTACACATCGAAGCCCGCCAGGTCCGGGTGCTCGTCCAGCACCGCATCATGCACCAGCCCGGCAAAGAAATTCGTTCCCGCCTCGTCTTCGTTTTCATTCCCGGCTTCGGACAGCGCGCGGCGATAATGGATATGCGGATACTCACGCGCCCAGCCCGTGGGTAATTCGTCCAGGTAGAGATCGGCCCGGGTGCGGGCGCCCCAATAAAGGTGGATGGGGCGCCGGTCGCCGCCCTCCAGCAGGTTTTCGATCATGGACTTGAGCGGAGCGAAGCCGGTGCCGCCGCCGACCATGATCATCGGCCGGTCCGGTTCGTCATTGCGCACGAAGAAATTACCCAGCGGGCCCTCGAAGCGCAGGATGTCGCGTTCGCGCAGCGTGTCGAAGACATAGCCGGTGAAATCACCGCCATCTACGTGGCGGATGTGCAGTTCAATTTCATCTTCCAGCGAAGGACAGCTGGCAATGGAAAATGCACGCCTGCGGCCACCGTGCAGCAAGGCATCCACATACTGGCCGGCCAGGAACTGCAGCCGCTGCGCCGTGGGCAGTTTCAGGCGCAAGCGCACGACATTGCTCGACAGTACGGATTTTTCGATGACCCGGGCCGGCAGTTTGCGCACTTCGATGTCCCGCACGGCCTCGATTTCCCGTACCGCAATAACCAGGTCTTCGACCGGCTCGGCCTGGCACATCAGGGCATAACCCTGGGCAATGTCAGACCGTTCCAGCGCCAGCGGCGGATGGAACGGGTAGTGCACCTCGCCTTCCAGCACCTGGCCCTTGCAGCTGCCGCAAGTGCCGTTCTTGCAGGAATAAGGCAACATCACACCCTGCCGCAGGGCGGCCGTAAGTATACTTTCGCCCTGCCTGACCAGGAAGGATCGGTCGCTGCCGGCCAGGGTGACCTGAAACTGTCTCATCGGAATCTCCATCAGAGGCGGGTATTCTCACCGAAGCGGGGGTAAATCCAAAATCCGGCCAGCGGTTTTGTGTCCGCGGGGCCTGTGCTAGGCTTCCCTTCCCCACGCCTGCTGGAACGTGAACCGCTTGAAAGCCTGTCTGAGCCAAAGTGACCTGGATCCTGGTGCCCACAACACAATTCTCCATGAATCACTGAGCCACAGGCAGGGTATTTCGATTACCGCCGTTGGGCCGGATTTCATCAAGGGTGAGATGCCGGCGGAAACTGAAACCCGGTGAACGCCTGGTCCGGTTGTTGGCGCCTGCTTTATCGCCTGCCCGCGCTGTTGCTGCACTTGCTCTTCGGCTTACCGCTCACGCTGGTCTGTTACTCGAAGCCGCTGCGGGCGATTCGCCCGGGCGGCCGGGCGCTCAACGAAATCATGCAGTGCTGGTGGGCCAGCACCCTGTGCCGGATATTTGGCCTGCGCAGCCGAGTGTCCGGCGGTTTCATCGCCGGGCCGTGCCTGATCGCCGCCAACCACATCAGCTGGCTCGACATCCAGGTGCTGCACGGCATTTCCCCCATGGGGTTCGTGGCCAAGGCTGAAATCGAAGGCGTGCCGCTGGCTGGCTGGGTGGCGGCATTTGGCGAGACGGTTTTCCATCACCGCGGCAGCCACGATTCGGCCAGTAATGTCATGGGAGCGATGAGCCAGCGCCTGCTGGAGGGCCGCAAAGTGGCCATTTTCCCCGAGGGCGGCATTCTTCCGGGTGAAGGGGTAAAACATTTCCATGCGCGCCTGTTTGCCGCCGCCATCGACAGTGAAAAGCCGGTGCAACCGGTCATGCTGCGTTATTCGAGCATGGGGCGGCCCTACCCGGACATCACCTTCCAGCCAGACGAAAGCTTCCCGGCGAATTTTTTCCGCCTGCTGCGTCAGCCGGCCTGTCTCGCCCATGTGTATGTTCTTGCTCCCATCGCGTCCGGTGGCAAGCGCCGACGTGCGCTGGCCGCTGAAACCCAGGCTGCGGTGGAAGCTGCGTATGCTGGCGCGTTACTGCGGTGACAATCACCGGACTTGATTTCGTGCCGCCGGCGGGATTGCGCAACCGGCATGTGCAGTCCCTGCTGAGCAGCAGCGCAATCCGGCGCCGGGTGGTGCGGCGCCGGTCGATGGTATTGCGTGCGGCGGAACAAGCCTGGGTGCTGGACGGCGGTGACGGGGTTCGCTTGCAAGGTTTCTACTCTGCCCAAGTGGCCAGGGGCCGCGATGCCGTCGCACCGCGTGGCCTGGTCGTGCTGCTGCATGGCTGGGAAGGCAGTGTCAACTCGAACTACATCCTGTCGAACGGCGTGCGCCTCTACCGGGCCGGTTTCGACGTGTTCCGGCTGAACTTTCGCGATCACGGCGATACACACCATCTCAATCCGGGAATTTTCCATTCCTGCCGTATCGACGAAGTTGTTCATGCCTTGGCGGACCTGCAGCGGCGCCGTGATGGGCAGCCCTGGTGCCTTGCCGGCTATTCGCTGGGCGGTAATTTTGCCTTGCGCGTTGCCCTGCGCGCCGAACGGGAAGGCCTCAGGCTGCAGCAAGTGGTCAGTGTTTGCCCGGTGATCGATCCGGCCAAAGCCATGTTGGCCATGGAGCAGGGGCTGCGTTTTTATGAGCGCTATTTTGAAGGCAAGTGGTCTCGCTCCCTGCGTACCAAGCAGCGGAGTTTTCCTGAGCTGTACGGAACGGAAGATTGGAACAAAATACGCGGATTGCGTGCCCGCACACATTTCCTCGCCACCCGTTACGCGGGTTTCGATGGAGCGGACAGCTATTTCGAGGGCTATTCGGTCGCCGGTGATCGTCTGCTGCCATTGAACGTCCCCACGACTGTACTTACGTCAGCCGATGATCCGGTGGTTCCGGTGGCGGACTTCAGAAACCTCCCCGCCAACCCTCACCTTGAAATCCTGGTCACGCGCTATGGCGGTCATTGCGGCTTTCTGAAAAACTGGAAACTGGAAAGCCTGGCGGAAGACCTGATCCTGCAGCGGGTCGAACTCGCTGTCGGTCGCACGCCGATCCTTAGCCAAGGATGAGAATTGACCAGGCCCTCCTCAGCAAAAGGTTAGAATGTCAGATGAAATCGATTTCCGCTTCAGTCGCGCTGGTCCTGGTGGCTTTACTGACCGGCTGCAATTCGCAGGACTCCCAAAGTACTACGACTGCCAGAGTTGCAACTCCGGTCACCGCAGTGGCCATTTCGCAGCGCCGGGTGGAGGTACTGGAGCGGTCCGTGGCAAGGCTTGAAGCACCGCAAGCGCCGGTAGTCGCCGCGGAAACGTCCGGCCGTGTCACACAGGTTTTGGTCGACGCGGGCAGCGAAGTCAAAGTGGGCGATACGCTGGCGAATCTCGACGGCGAAGCGCAACGGCACGGCGGACAGGCCGCCCGGGCCAATGCGGAAAAGCTCAAGGCCCTGCTGGCGAATCAGGAAAGGGCGGTCACCCGGCTCGAGGACCTGGTGCGCAGGGAATTGGCTGCCGAAAGCGCGCTTGACGATGCCACGTCGCAACGCGCTGCCCTGAAGGCGCAGCTGGATGAAGCGCGTGCGCAAGCAGACGAAGCTGATCGCAACCTCGGGCAGACCCGAATCAGCAGTCCCGTTACCGGTATTATCCAATCCAGGAGAATCTCGGTTGGTGATTTCGTCGCCGTAGGTCAGCCACTGTTCGATCTCGTAGTGACCCAACGATTGCAGGCCATCGCCCCGTTCCCGGAGACCATCGGCAGTTCACTGCGGGTGGGGCAGAAGGCCTATGTTGCACCGGTTCGTTCACCCTCTGAATCGATCGAAACAACGATCACGGAACTGCGCCCGCAAATCGGGCTGAGCAGCCGCGCCATGGACGTCATTATTGAGTTCGAAAATCCAGGCGGCTGGCGCCCGGGCAGTTCCGTGACCGTCGAGGTCGTCGTCGATGCGCGTGAAAACAGCATGACCGTGCCACCGGAAAGTATTGTGCGACGCCCGGCCGGAATCGTCGTATACACGGTTGAGGATGGTGTGGCGCGCCAAAATGCAGTGGAGCTGGGGGTGCAATCGGCCGACTGGGTCGAAATACTGCGGGGTCTTCAAGCCGGCGCAACCGTGGTCCGCAATGGTGCGGGTTTCATGACCGATGGCGCGGCCATAGATGTTCAGCAGGCACTTGAGTGAACCTCCCGCAACTATCCATCAAGGAATACGTATTCGCGTTCATGATCAACGCCGTGTTGGTCCTGTTCGGTATCATTGGTTACCAGCGTATCGGGGTCGACCGCTTCCCGCACATCGAATTCCCGGTGGTCTCGGTTACCACCACTTTGCCGGGCGCCAATCCCGACATCGTGGATTCAAGTATTACCAATATCATCGAGTCCTCGGTCAACAGCATTCCGGGTATTGATTTTGTGCAATCGACTTCCACGCCGGGCGTGTCAGTCGTGGCCTTGCAATTCGAGCTCGACAAAGACATCGATGTTGCATTCAACGAGGTGCAGGCAAAGGTCAACCAGGTCCTGCGCGACTTGCCGGAAGAATCCGATCCGCCGGTGGTGGCCAAGGTCGAAGTGGGTGCATCACCTGTCATGTGGCTTGCGTTACGGGGTGACCGAACCCTGCAGCAGCTCAATCAGTACGCCAGGAACGTCATCAAAAAGCGTCTCGAGACGGTCGATGGCGTGGGCGAAATCCGCCTGGGCGGGGAACGCAAACGCACCATTCGGGTAGAGCTCGACCTCGATAAAATGGCCGGCCTGAGCATCACCGCCGAGGATGTGCGCACGGCATTCAGGGAAGAGCATGTGCAGCTGCCCGGCGGGTTTCTGGTGGCCGGGGCGACTGAAAACCTGATCAAGCTCGATCTGGAGTTTCATGAGCCGCGGGCGCTGGAGGAGATGATCGTTCGTTATGTCGATGGCGCTCCGGTGCGCATTGGCGATATCGGTCAGGTGATCGATGGGCTCGCGGATTTTCGCCAGACTTCCCGGTTCGACGGCGAGCCATCGGTGGGCATCGGCATTGTCAAAGTCAGCAACGCCAACACCATTGCGGTTATCGAAGAGGTCCAACGGCGGCTGGCGGCGGAGATCAGGCCGCAACTGCCGCCGGGCTTGACCATCGAGATTGCTGCCAACGACGCGGAACTGATTTACGAGATTGTCTCTGCCCTCAAGGACCATCTGATCGAGGGAACCCTGCTCGCGGCGCTCGTGGTGTTGTTTTTCCTGCGCAGTGTGCGCTCCACCCTGATCATTGCGACAGCCATCCCGGTGTCACTGCTCGGTGCGGTGGCACTGATGTATTTTTCCGGTTTCACCTTCAACACCATGACGCTGCTTGCGTTGCTCCTGCTGATCGGGGTGGTGGTGGATGATGCCATAGTGGTTTTGGAGAACATTTACCGGCATCGCGAGGAGATCGATCCTGACCCCGTTTCGGCCGCCATTAAAGGTACGGACCAGGTGGTGTTCGCGGTGATGGCGGCAAGCCTGACGCTGGTGTCGATTTTTGGCGCTGTCATTTTTCTCGGCGGCATCATGGGCCGGTTCTTCCAGTCTTTCGCGGTTGTGGTCACTGCCGGGGTGCTCGTTTCGCTGCTGGTTTCGCTCACCCTGACGCCCATGCTCTGCTCCCGCTATCTGGATGTTGCCAAGCGCCACGGCCGTATTCATCAAACACTGACCCGATGGCTCGATGGCCTCGACCGCGGATATCGGCGGGTGCTCGGCGCGGCTTTGCAGCGCCGCTGGCAGGTCCTTGGCCTTACCCTGATGGTGGTGATTTCAAGCGCTTATTTCTTCGGGGCGATCGGCAAAACCTTCATTCCCGCGGAAGACGAGGGAACGTTCCTGGTCAACTTCCGCACGCCGCTGGGCTCGTCAATCGAAGCCACCGACGCTGGCCTGAGGCAAATCGAAAACGTGCTTTCATCGCATCCGGAAATTACCACCATGTTCACCGCGATCGGTCTCAACGCCACCGGGCAGGCCAACCAGGGCATAGCGTTTGTGCGCATGGTCCCGCGTGATGAGCGCGACATGGGGCAGGAAGAGTTTCTGCAGTTGATTCGCCAGCAGCTGGCCGCGATTCCAGGCATAAAAGCGTTTGCGTCACGCCGCTCGCCAGTCGGTGGCCAACGCGGCGAGCAGCTGCAGTTCGCGGTGACGGGCCCGGAGCTGAGCGAGGTCGCGCGATTGAGCCGCTTGCTATTCGAGCGCTTGAACAAGATCGATGGCATCGGCCGGCTCGATATGGATCTCGAGCTCAACCTGCCGCAGGTGCGGCTGAAAGTGGACCGGCTGGCGGCCGCGGATATGGGATTATCGGCCTCCGATGTGGCTTTTGCCGTCAACATGCTGGCGGGTGGACTCGATGTCGCCAAGTTCAATGATGAACCCGGTGATGGTGAACGTTACGACATTCGGGTGAAAGCGGCCCCTTCCCAGCTCGCCGTGCCCGCGGACCTGCGCAAGATTTTTTTGCGCAATGAAACCGGCGAACTGGTGCGGCTCGATGCCCTGGCGGAAATCGAGGAAACCGTGGGGCCGGCGGTCATCAGCCGCTACGATTTGCGCTACGCCGCCAATTTCTTCGGTTCGCCCACTCTGCCGCTGGCGGCCGCGACTGCCTTGATCAATCAGCAAGCGGCAGAGTTCTTCCCGCTGGGCTACAGCATCAGTCTCAAGGGCCAGGCGCGCGAACTGGACAAAACCGCAGGCTACATCGGCTTTGCGTTCACCCTGGCCATGGTGCTGGTCTACATGGTGCTGGCCAGCCAGTTCAATTCCTTCGTCCAGCCGTTGATTGTCATGACCGCGCAACCGCTGGCTATCGTCGGTGGCTTGTTTTTGCTGTGGCTTACCGGGCATACCCTGAACATGTATTCGATGATCGGGATGGTGCTGTTGATTGGCCTGGTGGCCAAGAACTCCATTCTGCTGGTGGATCTGACCAACCAGCTGCGCGGACAGGGGCGGGGTGTCGACGACGCATTGCGGGAAGCCTGCCCCATCCGTCTGCGGCCGGTGCTGATGACATCGGCAACGGTGATTCTCGCACTCACGCCGGCGGCCCTTGGTCTGGGCGCCGGAGCCGCCACCAATGGCCCCCTGGCCGTGGCGGTTATCGGTGGCATGTTCAGTTCAACCCTGCTGACCCTGGTGGTGGTCCCGGCGGTTTATTCCCTGGTTGAAGGCAGCCTGGCCGCTCGGGCGCATAAATCCGCGGGCAAGCACCCGGTAGTTGCATGACCATGGGCCTGCGTTTATGGAGCGGGTGATGGGAATCGAACCCACACTAAGAGCTTGGGAAGCTCCCGTTCTACCATTGAACTACACCCGCTTTGCTGCCAATGCCTGCACGTGTTCGCGTGATGCCGAGGCCAGTGCCTCCAGATTATAGCCACCTTCCAGTACCGAAATCACGCGCCCGCCGCAGGCGCTTTCAGCGTACTCGCGGATTTCACGGGTGATCCAGTGAAAATCAGCGTCCTGAAGTTCCAGTTGGCCCAGCGGGTCCTTCTCGTGGGCATCGAACCCGGCCGAGATCAGGATGAGGTCGGGATCAAATGCATGCAAGGCCGGCAAGCCCAGCACTGACCAGGCCTGGCGAAACTCGCGGCTGCCCGAGTGCGGCTGCAAGGGCAGGTTGAGGATATTGCCGCAGCCAACCTCGTCCGGATAACCGCTGCCCGGGTAGAGCGGCATCTGGTGGCTGGAAACATACAGCACTTCCGGCGCTTGCTCGAATATCGCCTGCGTGCCATTGCCGTGGTGCACGTCGAAATCCAGGATGGCAACCCGGTCCACCGGGTGGCAGGCCAAGGCGTGGCGCGCCGCGATGGCCACGTGGTTGATCAGGCAGAAACCCATGGCCCGGTCGCACTCGGCGTGATGGCCGGGGGGGCGGGTGGCACAGAAGGCATTTCGCGCTTTGCCGGCAAACACCTGGTCGACTGCGAAGCACGCGGCGCCACTGCCGCGCAGGGCGGCGCGGATGGAGCCGGGTGAGAGGAAGGTGTCCGGGTCCAGGGTCACGTAACCCTCCCGCGGCTCTGCTGCGATAAGCTGGTCCCAGTATGCGGCAACATGCACCCGTTCAACTTGTTCTACAGTGGCCAATGGCGCCGGCAGCAACTCTGTACCGGGAATATCGCTGATCCCACCCAGTACCGCCCTGAGGCGTTGACTGGTCTCCACGTGATGAGCGCCCGGGTCGTGCGCCAGGCAGTCGTCATGATGCAGGATGAGTGTTGTCAATTATGTCAAACCAGCAATGGCCCGGGAAAATGTAAGATACCTTGGATTCAACTGATCGACGCAACGGTAATTTTCACTGCAAACAGAGGCTAACATTTACCGGCAGTCGTGAACATCGTAAATCAAAAATTGCACGCACTGCGTGTGACCCTGTTACTCCGGTGGAAATCATCCTGCAGTGCATGGCCCCAGGCGGCGAGGAGCCGCTCAAGCCGCTGCGTCAATCCAGCTGTTTGATGACTGTAAGTGGTGGCATGGCTGAGTTACCTGGCCAGCAACGGGATGATCGTAGTTTCCCTGACCTCTTCCATCACCACGTAACTGCGTGAATCGCTGACTCCCGGCAGGGCCAGGATTTTTTCCCCCAGCAGTTTGCGGTACTCCTCCATGTCCTTCACCCTGGCCTTGATCAGGTAATCGAAGTTACCGGACACGAGGTGGCATTCCAGTATTCCGGTTAGCCGGCTGGCTTCCCGGCGGAAATCGCTGAATGCGTCCGGAGAGTTACGCAGCAGGCTGATCTCCACGAACACCAGCAGGCCCGCGTCGACTTTCTTCGCGTCCAGCAGCGCGGTATAACCGGTGATGTAACCCTCCCGTTCGAGCCGGCGCACGCGCTCCAGGCAAGGGGTTGGGGTCAGGTTGACTTTTCTCGCCAGCGCCACGTTGGAAATGCGCCCTTCCGCCTGCAGCGCGTTCAGGATCTGCCGGTCGGTGCGATCCAGGCGGTGCGGTTTTTCTGTTTTTCGGGCAGTCATAATATCTTAGGATACCTATACGTGCAGTATTAATCACTACTGATTGAGCAATAATGGGCAAAAATGCCGGATAAATCCCAATAAAATGGCGCATTAATCTGTCCGGGAGTCCTGCCATGCGCGTCGGTGTGCCAAAGGAAATCAAGAACCACGAATACCGTGTCGGCCTGGTGCCGGCGTCCGTGCGGGAACTAACCAGCCGGGGCCATGAAGTTTTCGTGCAATCCGGTGCGGGTGACGGCATCGGCGTGCTCGATGTGGAATACGCAGCGGCGGGAGCCGTGATCCTGCCGGATGCCGCCGAAATTTTCGATGTGGCCGAAATGATTGTGAAAGTAAAGGAACCGCAGGCGGGCGAGCGGGCCATGCTGAAGGAAAGCCATACGCTGTTCACTTACCTGCACCTGGCGCCGGATGCCCCGCAGACGGCAGACCTGGTCGAGAGTGGCGCCACCTGCGTCGCCTATGAAACCGTTACCGATGCAATGGGCCAGCTGCCCTTGCTGGCGCCCATGTCTGAGGTGGCGGGGCGCCTGTCCATCCAGGCGGGCGCCTGGTGCCTGGAAAAAGCCCATGGAGGTTCCGGTGTCCTGTTGGGTGGCGTGCCCGGTGTCGATCCGGCCAAGGTGGTCATCATTGGCGGCGGCGTGGTTGGCTTTAACGCCTGCCAGATGGCTGTCGGCATGGGTGCGCGCGTGGTAGTGCTGGATCGCAGCGCGCGTGTGATGCGCAACCTGGATGCCTTGTTCGCCAGCCGGCTGGAAACGGTTTTTTCCAACGCCGACGCCATCGAGCGTCACCTGCGTGACGCTGACCTGGTCATTGGCGGCGTTCTGGTTCCCGGCGCCGCAGCGCCCAAGCTGGTCACCCGCGAACACCTCTCCCTGATGAAGAAAGGATCGGTGCTGGTGGATGTGGCTATCGACCAGGGGGGCTGTTTTGAAACCTCGCACGCGACCACCCATGCCGAGCCCACCTACATTGTCGATGGCATCGTCCACTACTGCGTGGCCAACATGCCGGGCGCTGTGCCGCGCACCTCCACGTTTGCGCTGAATAACGCCACACTGCCGTTCGCTTTGCAGCTGGCGGACAAGGGCGCCAAACAGGCGATGCTGGACAATCCGCACCTGTTGCACGGCCTCAACGTGCACCGCGGCATGGTCACGTATGAAGACGTGGCGCGCGATCTCGGTTACGAGTACGTGCCGGCGCTGGAGGCCCTGGAGCAGTAAAGCCCCCGCTGGCCTCGCACGCAGGGCTTGCCGGGACGAGGCTTGATCCGCTACAGTCTCTCCCGGTGTTTATTTTAATTAACAGGCCAATTCACGGGTGTCAGGATGAGCGGCCAGCTTGGTGAACAGCTTAAAGCCGTCAGGACGTCCTTCGGCTTGAGCCAGCGTGAGCTGGCCAAACGAGCGGGTGTCACCAACGGCATGGTCTCGCTGATCGAGCAGGGCCGGGTCAGCCCCTCGGTGGGCTCGCTGCAGAAAATCCTCGCGGCTTTGCCCATGACCCTGGCGGAATTTTTCACCCGCGAAATGCGTGGGCCGGACCAGGTGGTGTTCCGCTCTGCCGATTTACCCAATATGGCGACCGGGCTGATCGAGTACCGCCTGGTCGCGGCCACCCGGCGTGACCGCAAGATGTCCATCCTGAGTGAAGTTTACGCTGCCGGGGCCGATACCGGTGAGGACCTGCTGACCCATTCCGGTGAAGAGGGGGGTGTCATAGTTGAAGGGGAACTCGAACTGACGGTCGCCGGAAAATCGTGGATCCTGGGGGTTGGGGACGGCTACTACTTCGATAGCCGCCTGCCGCACCGGTTCCGCAACCTTGGCACAGTGCCGGTGCGCCTGGTCAGCGCTAACACACCACCGACCATTTAGATTACTGCACGGAAGACCCAAACATGACCACCACGATTTACCGCAATCCCTTCACCTTCCTGGAAGCGCCCTGGTACCGGGATCTGCCCGATGCCGATGTCATCATCAGTGGCGTGCCGTTTGACCTGGCTACCTCTGGCCGTGCCGGGGCGCGTTCCGGCCCGGGCGCCATCCGCCAGGCCTCCGCCAACCTCGTGTGGGATTCGCCGCGCTGGCCGTGGGATTTTGAACTGCAGGAAAGACTGAAGATCGCGGACGCCGGTGATGTCGATTTTCCCTACGGTGAAACGCAATCCGCTACCGATGCCATCCAGGCCCACGCGCGCCGCCTGCTCGATGCCGGCAAAACCCTGCTGACCTTTGGCGGTGATCATTACGTGACCCTGCCGCTGTTGCGGGAGCACGCCAGGAAGCACGGTCCGCTGGCGTTGCTGCATTTCGATGCGCACACGGACACGTATGGCGATGGCTCGGCGTGCGACCATGGCACGATGTTCCATCACGCCGTCCAGGAAGGATTATTGCTGCCGGAACATTCTGTACAAGTCGGTATTCGCACCACCTACACTCGCGAGGGACATCCGTTCACGGTGCTGGATGCCTCCTGGATCAATGAAAAGCCGGTGAAGAAAGTGGTCCGCCGGATCCGTGAAGTGATTGGCGGCAAGCCGGTCTACCTGAGCTTCGACATCGATTGCCTTGATCCTGCCTTCGCCCCGGGTACCGGCACGCCGGTGGCGGGTGGACTGAGTTCGGACCGGGCCATCCAGATCATTCGCGGACTGAAGGGCCTGGACATTCGCGGCATGGACGTGGTGGAAGTGGCGCCAGCCTATGACCACGCCGAACTGACTGCACTGGCCGCGGCGACGCTGGCACTGGAAATGCTTTACATTCGAGCATGGAGGCCTTGATCATGAACTTTGAAGAATTGAAAGACTGGCTGCAAAGCAACAACATCACCGAGATCGAATGCCTGGTGCCGGACATCGCCGGCATTGCCCGTGGCAAGATCATGCCGGCGAAGAAGTACCTGCGGGAGGAAAGCATCCGCCTGCCGGAGAGCCTGTTCGGACAGACCGTCACCGGCGACTGGCCGGACGACGATGTCTATGACGAGATCATCAACCCGGCGGAAATCGACATGCATGTCATGCCCGACCCGGACACGGTGCGTTTCGTGCCCTGGGCGCACGAGCCCACGGTGCAGATCATCCACGATTGCTTTTACAACGATGGCACGCCGGTGCCGATGGCGCCGCGCAACGTGCTCAAGCGCGTGCTGAAGTTATACGCCGACGAAGGCTGGAAGCCGGTGGTCGCCCCGGAACTCGAGTTCTATCTCACCGAGGTCAACAACGATCCCGATTACCCCCTTGGGCCGCCCACCACCGGTCGCAGCGGGCGCAAGGAAACGGCGCGCAAATCCTATGGCATAGATGCCGTGAACGAGTTCGATCCCCTGTTCGAGGAAATGTACGATTACGCCGAGGCCCAGCGCCTGGCCATCGACACGCTGATCCATGAAGACGGCGCCGGCCAGATGGAAATCAATTTCGAGCACGGCGACGCGCTGGAATTGTGCGACCAGGTGTTCGTTTTCAAGCGCACCATTCGCGAAGCGGCTTTCCACCACAAGTGCACCGCCACGTTCATGGCCAAGCCGATGGCGAATGAACCCGGCTCCGCCATGCACGTGCACCAGAGCATTGTGTCGACGGAAACCGGCAAGAATATTTTCACCGGCAATGACGGTGAGCCAACGGACCTGTTCAACTGGTTCATCGGCGGGCAGCAAACCTATATGAATGCAGCCGTGCCATTTTTTGCTCCCAACGTGAACTCGTACCGGCGCTTGATTCCCGGCATGTCAGCGCCGATCAATTCGCACTGGGCCAGGGACAACCGCACGGTGGGTTTGCGCGTACCCGGCTCGGATGGTGATAACCGCCGCGTGGAACACCGTATCAGTGGGGCGGATGTCAATCCCTATATCGCCATCGCCGCCATGCTCGCCACCGGTTACCTCGGCATGAAAAACAAGATCCAGCACACCGAGGAAATCGTCGGCAGCGCGCATGTACTGCCCCATGCCTTGCCGCGCACCATCGAAGAGGGCTTTCGCTACCTGGACAACTGCAAACCGCTGGCCGACATCCTCGGCACCCGGTTCGTGGCCTTGTACAAGGCGGTGAAAATGGCCGAATACGTCGAGTTCCAGAAAGTCATCAGCTCCTGGGAGAGGGAGTTCCTGTTGCTCAACGTCTGAGTTCGGTTGTGCACGGGCGCTGGCGCCGGGCGATCGCTGCCTTGCGTCGGCCAGCGCTCCCATCTGGTGCGGCACCCTGGTTGCTGCACCACGATGGGTGAGCGTAGCTACAGTCATTGCTGGATGATTCCATTCTAAGTTCCTGAAACGTAATCAATTCCCCTTTTTGGCTCGAGCCTTGCAATTAAGGTTTGAAGGTATTTTTCAGCGACAGCCAATAAAGCCGGCCAGGCCGGCGGGGAGTGTGGGTGTGAAGGCATGGAAAGTTGGTTTGACAGGTTTGGCGTCCTTGCTGCTTGCGTCAACGGCAACTGCGGGATTTTCCGGCACCGCGACGGTGACTTCCGACT
This sequence comes from Lysobacterales bacterium, assembly GCA_035292625.1. Classification (GTDB taxonomy): domain Bacteria; phylum Pseudomonadota; class Gammaproteobacteria; order Xanthomonadales; family SZUA-36; genus SHZL01. The sequence goes on from DATDPS010000265.1 coordinate 29,868, forward strand.
ATGACTACCGCGGTATTGCGCAGACCGCTGAGGACCCCGCCCTGCAAGGCAGTCTGGCGTATGCGCATGAGAGCGGATTTTACGCCTCGGCCTGGGGATCGACCCTGGACTGGGGTGAGGGCAGCACCGCGGATGTCGAGCTTGACTACGTGGCGGGCTACGCCAGCGCCATTGGTGACAGTGGCGTCACCTGGGACGCGGGCCTGCTGTTCTACCACTACCCCGGCCTGAGTTCGGCCAATTTCCTGGAATTCTACGGCGGCTTCAGCTTCGACGCGTTTCGCATCAAGCTGTCCTACTCGGATGACTTTGCCGGCGTTGGCGAAAGCGGCTGGTACCTGGATGGCGGCTGGAGCTACAGTTGGGACAACGGCTGGAAGGTGCTTGCATACGCCGGTTACAGCTTTGGCGATGCCTTCGACGAGCATACTGGCCCGGCTGTCGGCTTTGCGGACTATTTCAATTACGGCATTGGCGGCGGCTACACCTGGAAGAAGCTCTATTTCGAACTCAAGGGCGTCGGCACCAACCTGAGTGAACCCCATAAAATAGACAAGGGCGTGTTTGCCAATGATTTCAGGGCGATTTTATCGGTGACACTGAATTTGCCCTGAAGGCGCTTTCACTGGAAAAAAGAATGGAATCGTACGGGGGATGTTCAATATAATAGACGAACTATAGATTGCCACCTGCCACTGCGCGAGGACCCCCGCATGAGCGTTTCGCCTGCCGCCCTGAATGCCTACTGGATGCCGTTCACGGCCAACCGCGATTTCAAGAAAAAGCCACGCATCATCGTGGGTGCCGCAGGTCACTATTACCACACCGATGACGGCCGCAAGGTATACGACACGTTTTCCGGCCTGTGGACCTCGGGCCTCGGGCATTGTCACCCGAAAATTGTCGAAGCGGTGCAAAAGCAGGTGGCCACGCTGGATTACTCCATGGGTTTCCAGGCGGCACACGACCGGGTGTTCGAACTGGCGGAAAAGGTCGTTGCCCTGGCGCCGGAACCCTTCCAGCAGATTTTCTTCACCAACTCCGGTTCCGAGTCGGTGGACACTGCACTGAAAATCGCCCTGGCCTACCACCGCGCCAGGGGTGAAGGTCACCGCACCCGCCTGATCGGCCGTGAACGCGGCTACCACGGGGTGAATTTTGGCGGCATGTCCGTTGGCGGCATGTCACCCAACCGCAAGGCCTTCGGCGCCACCCTGCTGCCCTGCGTGGACCATATGCGCCATACCTGGGATCTCGAGCACAATCGCTGCGTGCGCGGCCTGCCGCAGTGGGGCTCTCACCTGGCCGACGACCTGGAGCGTCTGGCCGCACTGCACGACGGGGGCAATATCGCCGCCGTCATCGTCGAGCCGGTGGCCGGTTCAACGGGTGTGCTGCCGCCGCCGGTGGGCTACCTGGAAAAACTGCGCGAGATTTGCGACCGGCACGGCATCCTGCTCATATTCGACGAAGTGATCACGGCATTTGGCCGTATCGGCGAGGCCTTCGGCGCACAGCGCTTTGGCGTCAACCCCGACATCATCACCATGGCCAAGGGGCTGACCAACGGGGTCATCCCGATGGGCGGGGTGATGGTGCAGGAAAAAATCTACCAGGCGTTCATGCAAGGACCCGAACAGGCCATCGAACTGTTCCATGGCTACACCTACTCCGGGCATCCGGTTGCCGCGGCCGCCGGCGTCGCCGCCATCGAGGTGTACCGCGAAGAGGGCACCTTCGAACAATCCCGCGCGCTGGAAGGGCATTTCGAAGACGTGCTGCATTCGCTGGCGGACCACCCGCTGGTCAAGGATGTGCGCAACTTCGGCCTGATGGGCGCCGTGGATCTGGAGTCGAGGCCGGGCGCACCGGGCGCGCGCGGCATGGAAGTTCACAAGAAATGCTACTGGGAGCAGGACCTGGTGCTGCGCAATGGTATGGACACGCTGCAGTTCTCCCCCTTCCTGAACTCGAAACCGGACGAAATGACGCAAAGCTTCGAGAAAATCCGTGCAGTGCTCGATGAATTGCAATGAATGGAATGACGAACCAAAACAGAGGATGACCGAATGAACCGTGAAGCCGCCAAAGTCATAGAAACCGCCGGGGCCATCGACGCCGCCGAAGTGGTCGGGCACTTTATCAATGGCAAACTGGTTGCTGGCAAAGGCCGCTGCCAGGATGTCTACAACCCGGCTACCGGCCAGGTGGTGCGCCAGGTGGCGCTGGCCAGCAAAGCAACGGTAGAGCAGGCCATCACAGCCGCCGCAGCCGCCTTCCCCGAATGGCGCGAAACACCACCGGCCAAACGCGCGCGCATCATGTTCCGCTTCAAGGAACTGCTCGAGCAGAACGCCGACAAGGTCGTGGCCCTGCTCACCGAGGAACACGGCAAGGTGCTGAACGACGCACACGGCGAATTCATGCGCGGCGTCGAAGTTGTCGAATACGCCTGCGCAGCGCCGGAGCTGCTCAAGGGTGAGCACAGCAAGAATGTCGGCCCGGCGATAGACAGCTGGAGTGAGTTCCAGCCCCTGGGCGTGGTCGCGGGCATCACCCCGTTCAATTTTCCCGCCATGGTGCCGATGTGGATGTACCCGATGGCCATCGTCTGCGGCAACACCTTTGTGCTCAAACCCTCCGAGCGTGACCCCTCCGCCCCCTTGTTCATCGCATCCTTGCTGCAGGAAGCAGGTCTGCCGGACGGCGTGTTCAACCTGGTCAATGGTGACAAGGAAGCGGTGGATACCCTGCTGCACGACCCGCGGGTGCAGGCCGTGTCCTTTGTCGGCTCAACCCCGGTGGCCGAGTACATTTACCGCACCGGGACGGCCAATGACAAGCGGGTGCAGGCCCTGGGCGGGGCCAAGAACCACGCCATCGTCATGCCGGATGCGGACATGGACAACACGGTCTCGGCCCTGATGGGCGCGGCCTATGGGTCCTGCGGCGAGCGCTGCATGGCCATCTCGGTGGCGGTGGCCGTGGGCGAGGAAACCGGCGATACGCTGGTGGGCAAGCTCAAGCAACAACTCGCCGGACTGAAAGTGGGCGCAGGCTGCAACAACAGTAATGACATGGGCCCGCTGATCAACCAGCCGCACTGCGAGAAGGTGCGCGGCTATGTCGACCTGGGCGTGAAGGAAGGCGCGGAACTGGTGGTGGACGGCCGCGGCCTGAGCGTGCCTGGCCACGAAGGCGGTTTCTTCCTCGGCGGCAGCCTGTTCGACCGCGTGCGCCCCGAGATGAAGATCTACCAGGACGAAATTTTCGGGCCGGTGCTTTGCGTCGTGCGCGTCAACAGCATGCAGGAAGCCATGGACCTGATCGACGCGCATGAATATGGCAATGGCACCTGCATCTTCACCCGCGATGGCGAAGCGGCGCGCTATTTCAGTAACAACATCAAGGTCGGCATGGTGGGGATCAACGTGCCGCTGCCGGTGCCGGTGTCGTATCACAGTTTCGGCGGCTGGAAACGTTCGCTGTTTGGTGACCTGTTTGCTTACGGGCCGGATTCCGTGCGCTTTTACACGCGGCGCAAGACCATCACCCAGCGCTGGCCGTCCGGCGGAGTGCGCGAGAAGGCGAAGTACACGTTTCCCAGTAACACCTGATGCTTCAACGCTTGTCGCCGTGCACCCACAGCACTTCCGTGCCGCCTTCGGACCGCGCCAGCACGCGCGCGATGACGAACAGCAGGTCCGACAGGCGGTTCAGGTAGCGGATCGAGGCCTCGTTTACTTCCTGCTCATGGGCCAGGCTGATGACCCGGCGCTCAGCGCGCCGGGCGATGGTCCGGGCCAGGTGGCAGCGAGCGGCTGATTCCGAGCCGCCCGGCAGGATGAAATCCTGCAGCGGTGGCAGGTGTTCGTTGAACCCGTCCAGGTCCTGTTCGAGTTGGTCCACGTAACGGTCGGGGATCAGGTCGGTTCCCGGTAAGCACAGCTCGCCGCCAAGATCGAAGAGCTCGTGCTGTACCCGCAGCAGGCAGTGGCGAACCGTGTCCGGCAGCGCAGTGGCCATAACGACGCCCACCGCGCTGTTGAGCTCATCGACCGTGCCGTAGGCTTCTACCCGCAGATGGTCCTTGTCCACCCGCGCACCATCCCCCAGCCCGGTGGTGCCCTTATCGCCGGTGCGCGTGTAGATTTTTGACAGCCGATTGCCCATACAGGGATTGTACGACAGTAGCTGACTCAAAGCGTTGTGACACACCGGGGGTTCATGGCCTGCGGCGAACAACCTTCAGCCGGCTTGGTTCTACCAGCGCAGGTAGATATGCGCCCGCCCGTTCAGGGCCGTGCGCAGGGTTTCCCAGTTTGGAATCAGTTTTTCCAGCAAGCGGTAAAAGGCCGGGCTGTGGTTGTGCTCGCGCAAGTGGCACAGTTCGTGGGCGATCACGTAGTCGATGTAAGGCGGCGGCGCTTTCATCAGCAACGGGTTGAGGGTGATCAAACCCGAGGTGGCGCAGGTGCCCCAACTGCGCTTCATGCGCCGCAGGCCCAGCACATGGGGAATGCCCCGCAACCAGGGCGTGGTGGAGGAAAACATTTTCATGCGATGCGAAAAATAGTTCCACGCCTGGGCGCGGTACCAATCCCACAAGGCTTCACGGACCGCTTCCTCACCCCATTCCTGGACATGGACCTCGAGGCGGTCGGTGCGCAGCGTCACGTGGGGCGGAGTGCCTGGTTCGCGGTGGATATCGAGCATGAAGTTCCGCCCCAGATAGGGGTGCAGCGCGCCCTGGCGGTAACGTGTCGGCGCAACTCCGCGATTGCGCTCCAGCACTTTACGGCGCAGGTCGACTATCTGGTCGTGCATGTCCGACAGGACCAGGTGGATGGCCTTGCTGCTGCTGTGCAAGGGCGCCGTGACTTGCATGCGCCCGTTCTCTTCAAAATGCACCAGGATGTTGCGTCGCACCGACTTCTTGCGCACCAGGTCGAAGTCGATCTCCCTGCCTTTAAGGTAAAAATATTCTGTTTTCAACGACATGTACCAGGGCCTGGCTGAAGCCAGTGCGTTGCATCCACATCTTCAGGGTTCCGGCTGAGGCGACAGGGACCAAAAAATCCACGCTCGCTCACCTAGTCCGCATGTTGCACCAGGTCACTACTGCGACGGCCCAGGAGCACGCCCTGTCTGGCTTTCGCTCGGTTGGAGTGCTCGACATAGCGTCGACTATGCCTGCGCGCTCCTCGGTCGCGAAATCCAGCCATAACGCACTCCTGAACCGTCTCGCTACGCGCACTGGTGCAACATGCGGACTGGGTCTTTTATATCGGACTTTTGTGTTTTTTAAAAGACCATCCGCAAAAAAAACTTCAAGGGGTTGAGCTGACCCCCGGTTTTCTGGTTGAATTTGGTGCGCAGGAAGGAAACAATGCTGCCATTAAGGCATTTTGCAACGGAGGAGACGCGTTATGAACCTGAAAAACCTGATGCACACGGAAGCCGGATGGGGCATGACCATCCTGCGCATCGTTACCGGGGTCCTCTTCTTGGGCCACGGGGCGCCGAAATTTGGCTTCATTGGTGACGGGAACCTGGACGGTGTGGCTGGAATGATGGGTGGCCTTGGGCTTCCGGCGCCCATGGTTGCAGCCTTCCTGCTGGCTTTTTTCGAAACCTTTGGCGGGGCTTTCCTGGTAATCGGGCTGTTGACCCGCTTCTGGAGCGCGGGCCTGGCGTTTGCCATGTTCATCGCGGTGACGCTGGTGCACCTGCCAAATGGCATGTTTGCCGAGGGCGGTTACCAGTGGGCCCTGCTGCTCATGGCCTGCTCCCTGGCACTGCTGTTTGAAGGCGCTGGCAAGGCCTCACTGGACCAGAAATTCGGTAATTAGTCGGCCTTGGCCACGTAACCCTCCAGCACAGCCTGCCGCAGGATTTCCGGCGGCAGCAAGCCCTGCGCCAGCAGGAAATCGTGGTATTCGCGCTGCTTGAAACGTTCGCGCATCCGCAACTCGACTTCGGTGCGCAGAGCCATCAGGTTCATGTAGCCGTAATAATAGGCAGTGGCCTGGCCGGGGGCGCGAAAGGTATAGCGGTCAACTTCCTGCACGGCCATCGGGTGTGACAGGCCGACGTCTTCCTTGATGAAGTCCAGGGCCTCGTCCCGTTCCAGCAGCCCCAGGTTCAACATTGGATCTATGAATGCCCGGGCAGCCCGCATCATGCGGGCTTTCAGACTGAACAGCTGTGCTTCTGGCGAGAGGTACTCCAGCATGATCGCTTCCGCGTACAAACCCCAGCCTTCGACGTTGGCGCTGTTGAAGGCGTAGATGGCGCGCGCCAGCGATACGCCGCTTTCCACCATGGCGGAAAACTGCATTTCATGGCCGGGACGGGCTTCGTGGGCGATCAAGGTCCAGGTGGAAGGCTTGCTGCCGAAATCCGTCATGGGTTCGCCGCTTTCGTCGGTGGGGTTTTTGGTCACCAGCACGAACTCGCCCGACTGGCCGGTATTGCCGATGAGTTGGGGTGGGTTCATGAACGATGCCGGGACGGCCGCGGACTCGGCCTCGGTGGCGAGGCGGATCGCGGCATCACGATCGGGCAGGGTGACGAGATCATTGTCCACGATGATCTTTTCGATGTCCTCCAGGCGCGCGAGGTAGTAAGGCATTACCTCCGCTTCCGGCAACTGGTCCTTGTTCAACTCCTTGAGCACGGCGCGGTAGTCGGTCGAGGCATATCCATTCTTGAGGGCAATTTGCCGCGCGATGTTCTGCATCTGCCGCTGGATATCGGCAAACCCGAGCTGGGCGGAGCGAATCAGCTGCTGCGGCTCCATGTCGACACCGAAGTTCTTCAGGTTGTCGGCATAGAGCTCGTCCGGCAGACGGTGATCATCGCGGGCGCGCGGCAACATTTCTTCCCGCAGCCACTCGGCGTAGCCAGCGAGCTGGGTATCGAGCAAGTCGAGGGCGCCCTGCCATCCTTCGAGGCCGGATTCGGTAAACACCTGGCGCAGGCCTTCGCGGTAGCGGGCCACATTGTCCAGGTCCTTCTCGAGCTGCTGGCGATAAGGGCCGAGCAAACCGGGTTCAGCAAAGCGCTCCACCGTGCGCTCGCGGGCCAGTTCGGTGATGGGCTTGGTGCCGGCGGCCTGGCCGGTGTATTTCTTCAGGCGCTTAAGGGCAGCCGGATAGCGCGCGGGATCATTGCGCGGGTCGAGCAGACCCTGAAAACCAAAAAACAGCGACTGCGAAAGATTGAAATAGGGCAGCAGGTACTTCTGATTGAGTTCGTTGGTATGCAACTGGTCGCCCAGGGACTTGAGCAGGATGTCGAGATCCTGGTTCACGCGCGGGTTTTCGGTGGTGCGCTTGGCCTCGGTGAGCAACGATTGCAGGCGCCGGGTATCGGCCTGCACCCGTTCGTAAAGCTCCGGTTCGAGGTCCAGGATTTCCGTATCGGCGGCGCTGATGCCAAGGCCCGAGAAACCCTCCGGGTTGAATTTAGATTGCGCGTCCAGCACCACCTGGGTGTGGGCATTGCTTTCCTCCACCCAGGAATCGGAAGCTTTGGCCTCAAGGGAGCAGACCAGGCAGACAAGGGCCAACTGCGCGATGGAATATCGTTTCAGCATGATTTGCACTCAGTGGATTTACTGGCGCTCAAGATAGTGCATAAAACCGGATGCTTCCCGTGGCATAGGTCATGTGCGGGTCGATTGACCCAGATCACTAAATACTCACTTATCTGTGGAGATGCACCAGCAAAAACGGGCGTGTTACCTATACTTACCGGCGCAACACAGGTTGAGCTTGGGCGTGTGCTCAGGCGCCAAGGACCTGGCAATCAATGTAGCACCGCTACCCGAGACACTTCCCGGGCTCTGGGGTTTTTTAATGCCCGGGCCGTGGCTCGGCGGAGGTGTCAAATGTTTCGATTTTCCTTATCGATCAAGATGTTGGCCGTAGGCGCCACGGTAATGTTGATGGCTGGCGGCGTGCCGGCCACCGCACTGGCCAAGACGTACAAGATCGACTGTACCAAGAACGGCAAACTGCAGAGCACAATCAATTCGGCGGTGGACGGCGATGTGATCGAAATCACCGGGATCTGCCAGGAGAACATCGTGATTCGCGACAAGCGGCTGACGCTGGCCGGCGCGTCCACGCCCGGCCCGCATGGCATCACCGGCACAGCCGCCCTAACCGACGCGGTTCTGATCGAAAACAGCCTGGGCACAGATATCGAGGGCCTGACCATCAGCAATCCGCTCTCCACCGGCGTCCGCATGTTGCGTTCCGATGTGACCATGACCAACTGTGAGGTCAGCGGCAGTGGCGCCAGCATTACTGGAGGGGCCACCGGCATTGGGGTGGAGGAATTCAGCAATTTTACCGGCACGCGGGTGCGATTGGATGGCAACCGGATCGGCCTGCGCGCAAACCAATCATCCAGGGCTCTCTGTCAGGCGTGCGATCTGAACGGCAACACGATATGGGCGGCCGTTTCCAGGCTGAACTCGGTTGTGTCGCTGCTGGACAGCGAGGTGACCGGCAACCAGGGCATTTGGTCCAACGGCCATTCCTACATTGATATTGATTGCCTCTCCTATGTTTCCGACCCAGACCACACCTGCAGCCTCGATTCAACAGGTATCGCGGGCCAGGCGTTCGCCGGCAGCACCGTGGGGTTTTACGAATCAGGCGAATTCTGGGGGCGGTTCTTTGCGGTTGACCGCTCCACAGTCCAATTGCTTGGGGCGCGCCAGCAGACCGCCCTCACCAACAGCATCGACGACAACTCATCGCTGACGGTGGCACCCGGCGATACGGGCGCCAGCCGGCTAATCGGAACCACCAACGTGAGCGGCTTCTCGAACGCGCTGATCTATGACGTCAGCACGGAGCTGAACGGTAGCCTGAATTGTAATGCCGGGGGGGATGCCTGGGTTGATCCGGCTGTGGACTTGCTTGACCCGGGATTTTCGATCAACGGCTGCGAACACGCGCCATAGGTCCACCGCGCACCGGCGGGAACTGGGTCCGCCGGTGCCACCACAGGCCGTTTTCATCAGGCTGAATTCCAGACGTCACTTCGTGAGTCTGGAATGACGCAGGCGGCTCCGCCACTACCCACCGTCATTCCAGACCGACGTAGTCGTGTCTGGAATCCAGCAGTCACTGAAAATCAGGAAAGCGTAAAAGACTCGGACTGCTCCAGCGACAGCAGGTACTGCTTGCGCCACAGGCCGCCGCCGTAGCCGGTGAGGTCGCCGTTGCTGCCGACCACGCGGTGGTAAGGGAAGGCCGTGCCATGCGTCCGCAGGGGCAGACGCCTCAGGAATTCTTTTGCAGCCAGTCCGCAG
>DATDPS010000266.1:0-10508 GCA_035292625.1 Lysobacterales bacterium
GAGGAACGGATCGCGAAGGAGAAGGGCAAGAACCGTGTGTCTGTCGCTACCGCATAACATTCGCCACCAATAGCGCGAAAGAAATAACAGAAGTAGGCTCCTACGGAAGAGAGTAAAATCCAATCAATTGCAAGCCTCGTCTCTCGGGCGAGAAACGACGATACATGTACTGAGGTCGGACAAGCATTTACCGGAGGAGAGTTATGACTTCAAGAACCGTACGAGCCCATTTTGACGGTGAGCGTATTCACCTCGATGAACCGTGCCTGTTAGAGCCCGATACGCCCTTGCTCGTCATCGTCTTGCCGAAGCAGGATGATGCCGACGACCATGCCGACTGGATACGCCTCTCTCAACAGGCATTCGCCAATGCGTATGGTGAGGATGAACCGGAGTATTCCTTAGACACCATCAGAGAGCCGAATCCAGACTATGCACGAAGGTGATGTGGTGCTCACTCCTGTGCCACAAGCCGACGGTACGATGAAAGACCGTCCCGCGATTGTTTTACGGGAAATGCCCGTGTATCGCGATCTCCTGGTCTGTGGTGTCAGCAGACAGATCCATCAGCGTGTGCCAGGGTTCGACGAAGTCATTTCTCCTGGGGATGCCGATTTTGTGGCAAGCGGTCTTGTCTCGGCCTCAGTGAGCCGTTATCTCCTCCGCCAGTTGGAACCATAGCCAGTCCGCTGGAGAGATCCAATGTCAGGCCGTGGCCTTCATCACGCTTACCCTGCAATCCTTCCGCACCGCGAGTGCGAATCCAGTGCAGGCGCTACGGTATGAGTAATCGATGTCGAAGTGAAGGGGGATGAAAGCGATGTACATACCCGAAGGCTACGGCACGGTATTTCCCTATATGCTCGTGGATCGGGCGGGCGAGTTCGTGCGTTTTCTGCAGGAAGTTTTCGACGCGACGGAGCTCGGCCGGACCGTTACTCCGAATGGTCGCATCGCCAATGTGCGGATGCGTATCGGCACCTCCGCGTTCATGGCGAGCGAGGCCGATAGGGAGGACAATGCCATGCCCGCCACGTATTATGTCTATGTCGGGGATGTGGATGGCGTTCTCGAAAAGGCCGTGTCCCGTGGTGCAACCAAAATGTTCGACCCGGCCGACATGCCCTACGGAGACAGGCAGGCGGGGATCACCGATCCCTTCGGAAATATCTGGTGGATCTCGAATCGCCTGGTAGAGAAGCCTTATGATGAGGCATGATTACCTCTTGTAGTCGATGCCGCATCATCGATGCGCTTGTTCATTGGCGCCGCCTTGGCGTGATTGATGCCGGGAGTTGGGTCCACAACGGAGAACGAATGATGAACCGTGTCCTCATGGCAGCGTGTCTGGTCTTTTACTCTGCTGCCGACAAACACAGGTTATGAGGCCAATGCAGCGCCGGCCACCCCGATCTCGAGTGAGGAGAATGTCATAGTCATCAAGGAGTTCGGATTTTCGACACGCACACGGAATACACTGCGTAACGATCAGGATATTGAGTTGCTGCGCTCGGAGTTGTTCAGCATTGAGCAACTGAAGCGTCACGCACTAACGCTGGCTGGCCAGCATAGAATAGATCCGCATCCGGGGCCGGACAAGTTGCTGCCACGGCTGGCGGACAACGCGCGCGTTCTGCGGGTAGCCTATGACGTCGTGACAGCTGCGGCCACGCCGGGACAACGGATCGCACCGGCAGAGGCCTGGTTACTTGATAATTTCTATCTAATCGAGCAGCAGATTAGTCTGGCGCGTCGGCTTCTGCCACGCGGGTACAGCCGGCAGTTGCCGCGTCTGGTTGATGGCCACTCCGCCGGATTTCCCCGCATTTACGACCTGGCGTTGGAATTGATCTCGCACATGGATGGTCGTGTCGACAACGACAACGCCACCCACATCGTCGCTGCCTACCAGACCGCTGAACCGTTAAAGCTGGGCGAATTATGGGCCTTCCCGATCATGCTACAGTTGGCGTTACTGGAAAACCTGCGCCGCGTTGGGTTGTTAATCGCTCGTCGGCGAGAGGAGCGTGACGCGGCTATCACCTGGGCAGATCGCATGCTGGCGACGGCCGAAAGGGAACCGAAACAGCTAATCCAGTTGCTGGCCGAGTTTGCCAATGCCGATGTGCCTCTGACGGCGCCGTTTGTGGAGGCATTTTACGCCAGACTCCAGGCGCAGGGACCCGCAATGGCATTCATTCAAACCTGGGTCGAGCAAAAACTGCTGGAGCAAGGGGTGACCGCAACACAGTTGTCGGAGGCGGCCGGTCGCTCCGCTGCGACCAACCAGATCTCCATCGCCAACAGTATTGGTAGTCTGCGGTTCATCGGTGCCATGGACTGGAGGAATTACGTTGAAGCGCTCAGTGTGGTCGAGCAAAGTTTGCGTGAAGACCCGGCGGGTATGCACGCCAGCCAGGATTTCGCTACGCGAGACCGTTACCGGCATGTCATCGAAGATGTAGCACGGAGCAGTTCGCTGAGTGAGTCGGCGGTGGCACGTACAGCTATTGCCCTGGCATGCTCTGCCGCAGAGAGATTGAATACCCACCATCGTACCGCGCATGTCGGGTTCTACCTGATCGATCTCGGACGCCACACACTGGAGCGTGCGGTTGACTGCCGTTTATCCTGGACCATGCGGGCCCGCCGGGCGAGCCGGCAATTTCGCCTGCTCTTCTACCTCGGCCCTATCCTGTTGCTCACGCTACTCTCGAGCGCGGTCGTACTGCTCGCATGCGGCGGATTCGAGCCAGGTGCCTGGCGCTTTTGGTTTTTTGTGATCACCGGCAGCATCGGCGTCTCGGCGCTGGCCGTCCCGCTGGTGAATCTGCTGGTCACATTCATCTTGCCGCCGCGTGTGTTACCACGCCTGGATTTTTCGCTGGGTATTCCGGATATACACCGCACTATGGTGGTGGTTCCCACTTTGCTGAGCAGACAAGAAGAGATTGATGATCTGCTCGAAGCCCTGGAGATCCGCTATCTAGGTAATCGTGATCCTAACCTGCTCTTTGCCTTGCTGACGGATTTTCGCGATGCGCCTGAGCGTACTCTGGCCGACGACGACGCCTTGCTAAACCATGCCTGCGCTGCTGTTCAGGCGCTTAACGAGAGCTATCGCGCGGATCGTCCGTGTATCTTCTATCTGTTTCACCGCCCCCGGCTGTGGAATCCATACGAGCGGGTGTGGATGGGATATGAGCGTAAGCGAGGCAAACTGGAGCAGTTCAATGCCTTACTGCGGGGCGGAGCGCAAACCGCGTTCTCGAATATTATCGGTGATACAAGCATCCTCACTTCGATCCGCTATGTCATCACCCTGGATACCGATACGCAACTGCCCCGCGATGCGGCCCGCACACTGATAGGTAACCTTGCCCATCCTCTCAATCGGCCTGTGTACGATGCTGATAAAGGCCTTGTAGTCGAAGGCTACGCGATCCTGCAACCACGCACTTCGATCAGTTTGACCAGTGCAGGTCAGTCACGATTTACCAAAATGTTCGCGGGTGAATCGGGCATTGATCCCTACACGCGTGAGGTATCGGATGCCTATCAGGATATTTTCGGGGAGGGGTCGTTCACCGGCAAGGGTATATATGATGTGGATGCTTTTAGTCAGGCCGTCGATGGACGTTTTCCGGAAAATCTTGTGCTCAGTCACGACTTGCTGGAAAGCGGGTATGCGCGTTCGGCGCTGGTGACTGATATCGAGTTCATTGAAGAGCATCCGGCCAGTTACGCCATAGAGGCCAGCCGGCGCCACCGGTGGATACGTGGCGACTGGCAGCTGGCCGGTTGGCTATTGCCGCGCGTACCCGGACCACCCGGGCCGGACGGAACAAAAGCGCAGCGGCAACCGAACCCGCTGACCGCTTTGTCGGTGTGGAAAATTTTCGACAACCTGCGACGCAGTCTCGTGCCACCAGCGCTGTTTGCCCTGATGGCAGGTGGTTGGCTGTTGGGTCCGGGATCAGCGTGGCTCTGGGTTCTGCTGGTCGCGGCTGTGGTGTGCTTGCCCACCTTGTTGAAGTTCGTGATCGAGCTTGTCAGTAAGTCAGCAGAACGTGATTGGCTGGTGCATCTGAGCCTTATAAGCACCTCCGCTGGTCGCTCAATAGGGCTCGCTTTGCTGGGCCTGGTCCTGTTGCCCTACGACACGCTGATTTGCCTGGACGCGATCCTGCGCTCAGGTGTGCGGATGCTGTTCACGCGCCGTGGATTGTTGCTCTGGCAACTGCAATCCTACGGCGGCCGCAACACATGCCGTACGCTGGCTGATTTTTTTATGGAGATGTGGATCGCACCTGTTGTGGCGCTGGCGTTGACCCTGGCGCTGTGGCAAACACGCCCGGCGGAGTGGTTCTTCTGGGCGCCCGTCTTGTTATTCTGGTTGGTGTCGCCCGTCGTTGCCTGGTGGATCAGCATCCCGCTCCGGGCACCCGCACCGAACTTGAGCGTTGACCAACAGGTATTCCTGCGGACACTGGCGCAACGGACCTGGCGTTACTTTGCTGAGTTCGTCGGCCTGCAGGACAACTGGTTACCTCCGGATAACTTCCAGGAAATCCCGACCCCAGCCATCGCCTCGCGGACTTCGCCCACGAATATCGGTATGGCGCTGTTGGCGAACCAGGCGGCGTACGATTTTGGTTACATTGGCGCCGGTGAATTCCTGCGCCGTACCGGAAATACCCTGGCCACCATGGAAAAGTTGGAACGTTACCGCGGCCATTTTTATAACTGGTACGACACCCACACGCTGCAACCGCTGCGTCCGCAGTACGTCTCCGCGGTGGACAGCGGGAACCTGGTCGGATGTTTGCTCACCTTGCAGGCGGGACTGGCCGAATTGAAACACCAGCCGGTGCTGTCTGCACGGACGTTTCAGGGATTGGAGGACACCTTGCGCGAGCTTGCCGTGCAGGTGTCCTCGCTATCAGATCCGGCGCTTGCGCAGCAGCTCAAGTTGCTGGAGGACACTTTACATTCACTCACCCCAGCAGCGCAGCCACGGACACTGGCTGCCGCCGCTAGCTTGTTGGCTGAGATTCAACGTGCCAGCGAGGGGCTGCTTGCCGGGCTGCCCACAAAGATTGATACCAATGACGCACTGTATTACTGGGCGCAGGCATTCGCCCGGCAATCCCGCGCACTTCGAGATGAGCTCAGGTCCCTGGCGCCGGAGCCGCAGCGCTTCAGCACTATCCCCACGCTGGAGGAATTGGCTAAACAAGGATTGATCGCTGGCGCTGTAGATCCGGTGCGGTTACAAGAGAGTCAAGAATACGCGGTTGAGCGCCTCAGAGTTATCGATAATTTGATTGAGCGTTGCCACGAAACGGCAGCGATGGATTTTGAATTTCTCTACGATACAACCAGTGGTTTGCTGAGCATCGGGTACGACGTGGGCGAACGGCGGCGTGATCCGTCCTGCTATGACCTGCTGGCATCCGAAGCGCGGCTGGCCAGTTTCCTGATTATTGCGCAGGAACAAGTACCGCAGAAGCATTGGTTCCTGCTTGGCCGTTTGCTGACAAGTCATGGTGGTAATGTGAGCCTGATTTCCTGGAGTGGCTCGATGTTCGAGTACCTCATGCCGCAGTTGATCATGCCAAGTTATGAAAACACCTTGCTGGAGCAAACCTGCAAGACCGCCGTTTCCCGTCAGATTGAATACGGCCGGCAACGCGGCGTGCCCTGGGGCATTTCCGAGTCCTGCTATAACGCTACCGATATGCGTCAGGTGTATCAATACCGTGCCTTTGGCGTGCCCGGGTTGGGCTTCAAGCGCGGCCTGGGGGACGATCTGGTCATTGCCCCCTACGCCAGTGCGCTGGCGCTGACAGTGATGCCGCGCGCGGCGTGTCTTAACTTGCAGGCATTGGCCAGCGCTGGTTTCCTGGGGGACTACGGACTCTACGAGGCGATTGATTACACGCCGTCCCGGGTGTTGCCGGGTATGCACCACGCGATCGTGCGTAGCTACATGGCACATCACCAGGGCATGAGTCTGTTGGCGCTGGCTTATGTGTTGCTCGATCGGCCAATGCAGCGCCGGTTCCTGTCTGATCCTCTGGTACGGGCGACGGAATTATTGCTGCAAGAGCGCGTGCCTAAGAAGGGGGCTACGCTACACCCACATGCGGCCGAAGTGAACGCCGCCGCGCGCATTCCTGCTGCGGAAAGTCGTGAGACCATGCGCGTGTTCACCGATCCAAATACGCCGGTACCTGAGGTTCACCTGTTGTCCAACGGTCGTTACCATGTTATGGCAACGCATGCCGGAGGCGGTTACAGCCGTTGGCGCGACCTGGCGGTCACCCGTTGGCGTGAGGATGTGACCACTGATGGCTGGGGCACATTCATTTATTTGCGTGATAGCGCCACCGGGCGGTACTGGTCGAGTGCGTATCAACCGACCTTGCACGCGGCCGATCACTACGAGGCGATCTTTGTGCAGGCGCGCGCCGAGTACCGTCGGCGCGATGAGGCGATCGAATCCCATACCGAGATCACCGTATCGGCCGAAGACGATGTCGAAATACGCCGTGTTACGCTCACCAACTTGTCATCCCGTACCCGTCATATCGAAGTGACGAGTTACGCGGAGGTGGTGTTGGCGCCGTTGAATGCCGACCTGGCCCATCGCTGTTTCAGCAACCTGTTCGTGCAAACTGAAATCCTGCCCGACCGGCAGGCGATTCTCTGCACGCGGCGCCGTCGTACACCGGGGGAGCAGACGCCGTGGATGTTCCACCTGTTGGCGGCGCCTGGTGCAGTTACAGACGCGCTGTCTTACGAGACTGATCGTGCAGAATTCATCGGACGCGGCCGAACGGTGGCCAATCCAGTGGTGCTGGATAGCCGTGACAGTCCGTCGATGTTGTCGAACACGGATGGTTCGGTGCTCGATCCCATCGTCGCGATCCGTTGCACCATCAGCTTGTCAGCCGATACATCGGCGACAGTGCAGATTATTTCCGGTGTCGCAGACACGCGTGAGGGGGCATTGGCTTTACTTGACAAGTATTGTGACCGGCACTTTGTTGAGCGTGCCTTTGAAATGGCATGGCACCAAAGTCAGGAGGTACTGCGCCACCTCAACGCAACCGAAGCCGATGCACAGGTCTATGGCCGCCTGGCCAGCTCCATCATCTACGGCAATGCCTTGCGCCGCGCCGCGCCCAGCGTCATTGCCCGTAACCAGTTGGGCCAGTCCGGGCTGTGGCGCTTTGCCGTCTCGGGCGATCTGCCGATCATCCTGCTGCGTATTCGCGACCTGAATCGCATCGACCTGGTAAAACAAGTGCTGCAGGCCCATGCCTATTGGCGGATGAAGGGCTTGACTGCGGACCTGATGATCGTGAATGAGGACTTCTCTGGGTACCGTGCGGTTCTACACGATCAGATCATGGGGCTGATCAACGCAGGTCCCGAAGCGCAAATTATCGACAAACCGGGTGGGGTCTTCGTGCGACGTGCCGAAGAACTTTCCGAGGAGGACCGGGTCTTGTTCCAGTCTGTCGCCCGTGTTGTGCTCAGCGATTCCGCCGAGACCCTGGTCGAGCAAGTGGAACGCCGCGTGTCGAAAAAGCGTGTATCTGATCGTTTCGAGCCGGTACTGCAACCGTTTTCTGAACCGACTCATCCGTTGGCCACACGCGAGCGTATTTTTTGTAACGGACTGGGGGGCTTTACACCCGATGGGCGCGAATACGTCATCACCCTCGAGCCGGGTCAGAGTACACCTGCACCCTGGGTCAATGTCATCGCCAGCCCGCACATTGGCACCGTCGTCAGTGAGAGCGGCAGCGCGTATACCTGGGTGGAAAATGCGCACGAATTCCGGTTGACCACCTGGCACAATGACCCGCTTGGCGACAGCAGCGGTGAGGCGCTCTACCTCCGCGACGAGGAAACAGGTGCGTTCTGGTCGCCGACACCCTTACCCGCACGCGGTCTGTCGGGGTATGTTTGCCGCCATGGTTTTGGCTACAGTGTGTTCGAACATTATGAAGCCGGTATCTCCTCGGAGTTGTTTACCTACGTCGCCATGGACGCACCGGTGAAGTTCGTGGTGGTAAAATTGCGCAACCATTCGCAGCGCCCGCGTCGATTGTCATTGACCGGGTATTGGGAGTTGGTGCTCGGTGAATGGCGACACGCCAACCTGATGCACATTGTGACCGAAACGGATCCACATAGCGGGGCGCTGTTCGCCCGTAATGCCTATGGTCGTGAATGCGCCAATCGGGTTGTCTTTGTGCATGCCAGCGAGCCCAAGCAGACGCTGACCGGAAACCGTACCGAGTTCATTGGCCGCAACGGAACACTGACGAGTCCGGCGGCCATGCAGCGTATGCATTTATCGAGCAGGACCGGTGCGGGCCTGGATCCGTGCGCGGCGCTACAGACCCGGATCGTACTGGCCGCCGGGCAAGAGCGTGAGATCGTGTTCGTATTTGGCGCGGCCCACAACCCTGGCGAGGCGCAGCATTTCATTCAGCGCTTCGGTGGACGGGCCGGCGCCCGCCAGGCATTGGAAGCGGTGTGGGAACACTGGAACCGTACCCTGGGCGCAGTGCACGTGGAAACGCCGGATCCCGCGCTGGACGTATTGACCAACGGTTGGCTGGTCTACCAGACCCTGTCCTCCAGACTCTGGGGCCGCAGTGGTTATTATCAATCCGGTGGCGCCTACGGTTTCCGTGATCAATTGCAGGACACCATGGCGCTGATCCATGCCACACCGTGGCTGGCCCGCGAGCAGTTGATCCGTTGCGCCGAGCGCCAGTTCCTGCAGGGGGATGTACAACACTGGTGGCATCCGCCCGGTGGACAAGGCGTCCGCACCCATTTCTCCGATGACTATCTGTGGCTGCCGTATGCCACCTGTCATTATGTGCGGGCGACCGGCGATACGGGAGTACTCGACGAGTCCATACCGTTTCTGGAGGGTCGCGAATTGTATCCGGAAGAGGAGGCATATTACGACCAGCCACAACGTTCGACTGCCGTGGCCAGCCTGTATGAACATTGCGCCCGTGCCATCAAACAAGGTTTACGCTTTGGCGCGCATCAACTACCGCTGATGGGCTGCGGCGACTGGAACGATGGCATGAATCTCGTCGGTCGTGAAGGTAAGGGCGAGAGTGTTTGGCTGGCGTGGTTCCTGTGCCAGAATCTGCAGCGGTTTGCCGATCTGGCGCGGGCCCGGGACGACGCGACTTTTGCCGAAGTTTGCACCGGGCAGGCTGCGTTGCTGCGCGACAATATTGAAACCCATGCCTGGGATGGCGCCTGGTACCGGCGGGCCTGGTTCGATGATGGCACTCCCCTGGGCTCGTCCGACAATGATGAATGCCAAATCGATTCGATAAGCCAGAGTTGGGCGGTCATTTCGGGTGGCGGCGATCCCGTGCGTGCCCGCCAGGCGCTGGCTGCCGTGGACCAGCACCTGGTGCGACACGATGCGCAGTTGATCCAGTTGCTTGCCCCACCCTTCGATAAATCAGACCTGGAGCCTGGGTATATCAAGGGCTACGTGCCCGGCGTGCGCGAGAATGGTGGCCAATATACCCATGCCGCGATTTGGACCACCATGGCGTTCGCCATGCTGGGTGACCGGGAGCGCGCGTGGGAATTATTCGCCATGCTCAATCCCGTCAATCACGGCAGTACGCCTGCAGAGATCGAACGCTACAAGGTCGAGCCGTATGTCATGAGCGCGGATATCTACGGTGCGCCACCCCACACCGGTCGGGGAGGATGGACCTGGTACACCGGGGCGGCGGGCTGGATGTACCGGTTGACCCTGGAAACACTACTGGGCTTGCAACTGGAAGTCGATCAGTTGCGCATGGCGCCGTGCATCCCGGACCATTGGCAGTCGTACAAAATCCACTACCGCTATCGCGAGACGGTTTACCACATCACCGTCATGCGCGTTACTGAAAAGCGGGAGCCTATGATCCATGTGACGGTGGACGGCATCATGGTCAATGGAGCCGGCGTAGATGGGGCAGGGCGACCGCAAGGCGTGATCCCTCTGGTGGACGACCGCCGGGAGCACGACGTCAAGGTGGATTTGAGTTAAGGTACTATCGAATTATCATTGGGTACTCCCGATGGCCGAATATACGACGAAACCGAGAGGAACCGCATCATGATACGCACTCTGTCAGATGATCCTCGCCTAGTGCGAATCACCCAGTTGTGCCAAAGGCTGCCGGAAGCCGTGCGCGTCGTACACACCGACTACGCCGAGTTCCGCGTTAGAAAGAAGCTCTTTGCCTACTTCCTCAGCAATCACAACGAGGATGGAATCGTCTCCATCTGCTGCAAGTCCGAACTCGGGGAGAACGTCGACCGCGCAAATCGGGAGCCCCGGCGCTTCTACCTGCCACGCTACATTGGAAAAAAAGGCTGGTTCGGCCTCCGGCTCGATCATGGCCCAATCAACTGGCGTGAGGTTGAGAACGTTCTCGAACTGAGCTACTGCC
>DATDPS010000267.1:0-3798 GCA_035292625.1 Lysobacterales bacterium
CCACCACAGGCCGTTTTCATCAGGCTGGATTCCAGATGTCACTTCGTGAGTCTGGAATGACGCAGGCGGCTCCGCCACTACCCACCGTCATTCCAGATCGACACACACTTTACCCCGTCATTCCAGACCGCCGAAGGCGCGTCTGGAATCCAGGAAACCTGGGTGTTCAGAACAGGCTGAAGGACTCGGACTGCTCCAGCGACAGCAGGTACTGCTTGCGCCACAGCCCGCCGCCATAGCCGGTGAGGTCGCCGTTGCTGCCGACCACGCGGCGGCAAGGGAAGGCCGTGCCATGCGTCCGCAGGGGCAGACGCCTCAGGAATTCTTTTGCAGCCAGTCCGCAGGGCTCAGGCGCTCGACCTTCGCGGGCGCGCGTTCGAGCATTTCGGCGTCCACGGTAATCAGGGGCTCACCGCGCGTGGCTGCCAGCGCGATATAGACCGCATCGGCACCACGCATTCGTTGCCCGGCGGCAATGCGCATTGACTCACGGGCCAGCGTTGAGTCCAGCGGGAAGCTGGTGATCCAGTTCTGTGCGGCGAGGAATCGGGCCAGCTTGATGCCCCTCTCCGAGTCACCTGTGCGGCGCGCGACCGCACCTGAAATTTCCGGCCAGACCAGTGCTGGAACTGACGCGGGTTGACGCAATTCAATCAGCCGACGCACAAATGCGGCGCTGGCGGAATGGTGCCGGTCAGAATCGAGGATACTGGCGACCCAGATCGAGGCGTCTACGATCATGCACCGAGATCCCGGCGCTGCTCACGTATGGCAGCAACCGCGTCTTGCGGCCCCTGCCAATGGGCAGAGATATCCGCCGCCAGGCGATTCAATTCCTGCATGAATGCTTCAGCTTCCTGTTCGGGGCTTTGAGCCGGGGACGGTGCGGCAGTCCCTGCCCCCACTTCGCGCCGCAGGATATTCGTCAGCCATTCCTTCATGCTCAGCCCCTGCAGGGCAGCGGCTGCCTTGGCCCGCCGAAAGATGTCGTCCGGCATTTCTATGGTGGTTTTCATTTTGTCGCGCCCTCCCGTAAATATGGGATTACAGCTTTTATGGTATTCCCATGTTGGCAATATTTCAATCGGGCGCCTTGATGACCAGCCACGTATTGCGTCTTGTCGGGCACTCCTTGACTTGGCTGGCGTCGCAAATTGCTGAATCACGCGGCTGCGTCTCGTGGCACAGGTCATAGCGTGCTTTATTGTCTGGATTCCAGACGGCTTACCACTACCCAGCGTCATTCCAGACCGACACACACTTTACCCCGTCATTCCAGACCGACACACACTTTACCCCGTCATTCCAGACCGCCGCAGGCGCGTCTGGAATCCAGGAAACCTGGGTGTTCAGAACAGGCTGAAGGACTCGGACTGCTCCAGCGACAGCAGGTACTGCTTGCGCCACAGGCCGCCGCCATAGCCGGTGAGGTCGCCGTTGCTGCCCACCACGCGGTGGCAGGGGATCACGATGGCCATGCGGTTGTCGCCGTTGGCCCGGCCTACGGCGCGCACGGCTTCGGGCTGTCCCAACTGACGGGCGACATCGGCATAACTGCGCATCTGGCCGTAGGGGATTTGCAGCAAGACCCGCCATACCTGCTCCTGGAAGACCGTGCCATGAGCCTGCAAGGGCAGTGAAAATTCGCGCAAGCTGCCGTCGAAATAGGCATCCAGTTCGCGCTGCACGGTGTGCATCAGCGGGTGCTCGCCGGGCAGGAACACCCGGCCCAATTCCTGCCGCAGGCGCCTGAGCTGGGTGTCCAGCATGCGCCGTTCGGCGAATTCCAGCAGGTAGAGGCCGCGGTCGGACACGCCCATGATCATGGAGCCCAGTGGCGTGGATGCGCGATTGATCCAGATGCAGGACTCGCGGTCGACTTCGCTGGGCGGGTGGCCGAATACCTGCGCAAAAGCTTCGCGAAAGCCGCTTTCCGATTCGTAGCCCGAATCGACCAGCGCTGTGGAGACGGCTGCGCCCAACTGGATCTGACGCAGGGCCATGCCGAGGCGGCGCAGGCGGCTGTAGGCGTGGAAGGTCATGCCGTGGTTGGCCACGAACCAGCGCCGCAGCGTGGCCGGGTCCATGCCCAGGTTCCGGATGTCACTGTCCTGCCAGCGCTTGCCCGGGTCGCTGTCCACCGCCGCCATCAGGCGCGGCAGCCAATCGGGGTCGGCATCCCCGGCGTGCAGCGGTTTGCATTTTTTGCACGGGCGAAAGCCAGCCGCCAGCGCCTCCCGCGCCAGGGCAAAGAATTGCACGTTGGCGGAATGGGGGGTGCGGGCGGTGCAACTGGGCCGGCAGAATACGCCGGTGGTGCGCACGGCGGTAAAGAAGACCCCATCAAAATCCGGATCTTTGTCCTGCATGGCCTGCAGCAGGGTTTCGCGTGGAGGTAATGTCACAGGGAGAATGTAAGGCAAACCCAAGCGCAACGCCACCATGATCCACGCAGGGAATGATCGGCATCTGGCTCGAGATTGCCTGATTCAGAGCTTTTCGAGGCGCAGCTCAATCCAGGGCAGGAGGTGGTTGAAATCGCACTGGCCCTTTTCCAGTGAGCCGACGATAAAGGCCTGTCCGGCCTTCGCACCCACCTTGAGTTTCCAGCCATTGAGACGCAAAAAGACATCGCAAGCAAAAAATGCCATGCGCTTGTTGCCGTCCACGAAGGGGTGATTGATGATCAGTGATTCGAACAGTGCGGTCGCCATCTGCGCCAAACCTTCGTAGTAGCCGGTTTGCGGGCGAAACAGCGCGCTTTGCAGCAGGCCTTTGTCCCTCAAGCCCGGCGTGCCGCCAAATCTGTCGATCAGGCGCTCATGAATGGCAATGGCTTCGTCGAGCGACAGGAACTGAACGATTTCACTCGGCAAGACGCTGCCCCAGCTCCTCGTTTTCGTTCATTGAATCTTCCAGATGGGACAGAACCGCCGGGCGGAGCCGGCGCTTGCGTACATAATCGGCAACCGCCTCGGACAGCAATCCGGCAATGCTCTGCTGCGACTCGCTGGCGATCGCCTGCAGGGCTTCCCATTCGCGTTGCTCGACTTTGGAGCTGATCTTGATCTTGGCCATGTCATGAGGTTATCAGGACGTGTCATGACTCGTCAAGTCTATCACTTCACCGACTGCACCTCTTTCGCCCTCATGCGCCGGCTGCGTATCGACATGGCACTGGCGCTGGACGAGGACTTCCGCGCCGACGGGTTCAGGCTGATGCCCTGATGGGCAATTGGGGGGATCGGCTATGGCAAAGCAAAATCCTGATTCCCGAACTACACTAAGCGTACAGACCAGGCTTCACCAGAAGCGGCCCCGGTTCATTAAATGACTGGGTTCTTGCCGGCTTTGGCCTGGTCATCAGGAGTAGTCACCATGAACAAACACTTTGCAATCGTTTTATCAGGCGTCCTTGGGCTCGCTCTGGCTTGTGCCTTGCTTGGCCCAGCAAGCGCCAGTGCGGCTGGTTACATAAAAATCTCGGGTGTCGAAGGTGAGTCGACCGACAAGGGTCACAAGGATGAAATCGACATCCTGTCCTGGTCCTGGGGAGAAAGCCAACGGGATGCAGCCTCTGGCATGGCAACTGGCAAGCGCCAGCACAAGCCGCTCATGATCACCAAGCGGGTGGACAAATCTTCTCCCAAACTGCAACAAGCAAATGCGAACGGTAGCGCCATCCCCAGCATGACCGTGTACCTGCCCAAGCAGGGTGACACCAGTACGGGCTACCTGACCTATGAACTCAAGAACGTCATAGTCACCTCGTACCAAACTTCTGGCGGCAGCAGTGGT
>DATDPS010000268.1:0-15914 GCA_035292625.1 Lysobacterales bacterium
TGAGATGGTGATGCCGGGGGACAATGTGAAGATGCAGGTGGCGTTGATTGCACCGATTGCGATGGAAGAAGGGCTGCGTTTTGCGATACGCGAAGGTGGCCGGACGGTGGGTGCAGGCGTAGTTGCCAAAATCCACGAGTAGTTTGGATGGTAGTGGTTTAAAGATAGGCCAGTAGCTCAATTGGCAGAGCGGCGGTCTCCAAAACCGCAGGTTGGGGGTTCGATTCCCTCCTGGCCTGCCAGCAACAGGATTACCGGGAAATTTAAAGCCGGAATATGACAACGAAAGTGGAAACAGGTAAGTCGCAATTGCTCAACACCTTGTTGTTGACGGTCGCCATCGCGCTGCTACTGGGTGGCACTGCGGGCTATTACTATTACCAGGGGGCGATCAATACGCCCATACGGGTGGTGGGCCTGATCGTGGTGGTGTTAATCGCGTCGTTTGTTGCTGTGCAGTCGGACAGCGGGTCAGCTCTTTTCCGCTTTCTGAAAGAGTCGGATATCGAGCGAAGAAAAGTGGTATGGCCAACTCACCAGGAAACGTTGCAGACAGCCTTGATGGTCCTCGTCGTCACCATCCTGATTTCACTGATGCTGGCTGGAATAGATTGGATACTGGGCGCTTCAGTCCGGTCCCTGCTGGGCGGAGCTTGATTGATGACCAAGCGCTGGTACGTGGTTCACGCCTATTCGGGATTTGAAAAGCAGGTCAAAAAATCGCTGCAAGACCGCATCGCCCGGGCTGGTATGGAAGACCTGTTCGGTGAGGTGCTGGTGCCAACTGAAGAGGTTGTAGAAATGAAAGGCGGCCAGAAGCGCCGTTCGGACCGGAAATTCTTTCCAGGCTACGTGCTGGTAGAAATGGAAATGACAGATGAGTCCTGGCATTTGGTGAAAGATGTGCCGAAAGTGATGGGTTTCATCGGGGGAACTGCCGACCGGCCGGCACCCATCAGTAAAAAGGAGGCCGATGTAATCCTCAACCGGGTGCAGGAAGGCGTTGACAAACCACGACCGAAAGTTCTGTTCGAACCGGGTGAAATGGTTCGTGTGGTTGAAGGTCCGTTCAATGATTTCAACGGGGTAGTTGAAGGCGTTGATTACGATAAGAGCCGTTTGAAGGTGGCTGTATTGATTTTTGGACGTTCGACGCCGGTGGAACTCGAGTTTCATCAGGTCGAAAAGTCTTAAAGACGGGAAAACGATGTACGAAAAACTGGAAATGAGTCCGGGTCGGCCCTTGTTCATGGTGCAACCCGCATACAATACCGTTTCGTCGCTTTTTCCAATTAACTGACGGGGAGCCGGGCCACCAGTGGGCCGGCGCTTGAACCCGGGGAGAAAAGAAGATGGCAAAGAAAGTTGCAGCCTACATAAAGCTGCAGGTTAAGGCTGGTGCCGCAAACCCCAGTCCGCCTGTTGGACCGGCCCTCGGCCAGCATGGCGTCAACATCATGGAGTTCTGCAAGGCATTCAATGCAAGAACCCAGAGCGTGGAAAGTGGCATGCCGATCCCCGTGGTCATAACGGTTTATTCGGATCGGAGCTTTACATTCATTACCAAGACTCCGCCCGCAGCTGTGTTGCTGATGAAGGTTGCGGGCATTTCCAAGGGTAGCGGCGAACCGAACACCAAGAAAGTAGGTTCGGTCACTCGCGCCCAGTTGGAAGAAGTTGCCAGAATCAAACAACCTGACATCACGGCGGCGAGCCTGGATGCCGCGGTGCGCACGATTGCCGGATCTGCCCGCAGCATGGGTCTTAATGTAACGGGAGTCGAGTGATGGCCAGGTCCAGCAAGAGATTCAAAGAAATTCGTGATTTTGTCCAACCTGGAAAAGTCTATTCCGTGGACGAAGCCTTGGCCTTACTCAAGCAAACCAGTAAGGTCAAATTTATCGAATCTGTAGATGTGGCGATTCGCCTGGGCATTGATTCGCGCAAATCAGACCAAAATGTGCGTGGATCTACCGTGCTGCCCAATGGCACCGGAAAAAAAGTTCGCGTTGCAGTTTTCACCCAGGGCGAAAACGCAGATAAGGCCAGGGCTGCAGGTGCTGATGTAGTTGGCATGGACGATCTGCATGACCGGATGAAAGAAGGCGATCTGGACTTCGATGTAGTTATAGCCACACCGGACGCCATGCGCGTTGTAGGTAAATTGGGCCAGGTGTTGGGCCCCCGGGGTTTGATGCCCAACCCGAAAGTTGGCACCGTTTCAACAGATGTGGAAACAGCGGTCAGGAATGCCAAGGCCGGGCAGGTGCGCTACCGCACTGACAAGGCAGGCATCGTCCATTCAACCATTGGCAAAGCCAACTTTGAAGTGGACGCTCTCAAAGGCAATCTCGCGGCGCTTCTCAAGGACCTGGTCAAATTAAAGCCGTCGTCGGCCAAGGGCATTTACTTGTTGAAAATTGCTGTTTCCACGACGATGGGTCCGGGCATCCAGGTCGACCAGGCGACGCTGGAGTATTGACAAGGAAATTCAACTCCGGGATTGCAATAAACCCGGGGATGGAACGGCGGGCTGGCCTTGTGGAAGGCTGACCGTCAGAGACCGCAGGTGCGGATTGCCTCCCCGAGGCATTTCGCTTAAGAGGGTGCCGGGCAACCGGCCATAGCCTGCGCAGATGGTGGAGCCCCCGCCACTCAAACACTTTTATCGCGCCCCTGCCAGGACGCCCCGAAAGTGCTTGAGTGGCGGGGTCACCACTGGAATCGAGTCAACAAGGCTGGTAACCCAGCCCCAGACTCCAGGAGGTAACCAATGGCGCTCAATCTTGAGCAGAAGAAAGCAGTAGTTGCAGAAGTGGCTAAAACAGCCAATTCCGCGCTTGCCGCTGTTGCTGCGGAGTATTGTGGGCTTACTGTCGAGGAGATGACTGATCTGCGTGTCAAAGCGCGAGCCAGCGGCGTCTACCTCAAGGTAGCCAAGAATACACTGATGCGCAGGGCCGTCGAAGGTACCGAGTTCGCGTGCATGCAAGAACAGCTGACAGGACCTCTCCTGTATGCCTTCAGCATGGATGACCCCGGTGCTGCCGCCCGCTTGGTTAAGGATTATGCAAAGGAACACGACAAACTGATTGCTCGACTGGTAGCCGTAGGCGGCCGGGTTTACGGCGCGTCCGAATTGGACAGGTTGTCAAAACTGCCGACTTACGACCAGGCTATAGCAATGCTGATGGCCGTGATGAAAGCGCCTATCGAGAAGTTTGTTCGCACCCTGGCAGAACCCCACGCCAAGTTGGTCCGGACGGTTGCCGCTGTGCGGGATGCAAAGCAGGCTGCTTGAATTTTTTAATCTCTCAGTGGGATTTAGACCCCTTTAACCAATCAGGAGACGACAATGGCCGTTTCAAAAGAAGATATTCTGGAAACAATTTCCAACATGAGTGTGATGGACGTCGTAGACCTCATCAGTGCTATGGAAACTAAGTTCGGTGTTTCTGCAGCCGCCGCAGTTGCGGTTGCTGCAGGTCCGGCTGCGGACCCCGCAGCCGCAGTAGAAGAGCAGACTGAGTTCAACGTGGTACTTACGTCTTTTGGTGCCAACAAGGTACCGGTGATCAAAGTTGTCCGGGAAATTACCGGGCTCGGGCTAAAGGAAGCCAAGGACTTGGTGGAAGGCGTGCCTTCACATGTGAAAGATGGGGTTTCCAAGGCAGAGGCGGCGGACATCAAGAAGAAACTTGAAGAAGCCGGCGCAGCCGTCGAGGTCAAGTAAATCTCAGCCCCTGATTTGCAGGGCTGCAAACGAAATGGGCTGGCGACGAAAGTCTCCGGCCCCTTTCTGCTTGCTCGTCGGCATCGGGGGGCTTTTTCCCCCGCTGTTCGTCAACAGCAGAGACAACTGAACGATGGGGCAGATTCCTGTTACCCGCACCAGCAGTTCGGAAGGTTGGCGCTGGTTGATTTAACCAGAAAGCACATTGGACGCAAACTAGGCGGATTCAGAACATGAGTTACTCTTTCACGGAAAAAAAGCGCATTCGTAAGGATTTTGGTAAACGCAAATCCATTCTCGACGTGCCCTACTTGCTCGAAACTCAGATTCGCTCTTACAAGGAGTTTTTGCAGGTCGAAGTCAAGGAAGATGCGCGCCGTGAACGGGGATTGCACGGCGCTCTGAAATCTGTTTTTCCAATCGTATCTTATTCTGGAAATGCAGCCCTGGAATACGTTAGCTACAAGCTGGGCGAACCCGCTTTTGACGTTAAGGAGTGCAAGCTGCGCGGCATGTCCTATGGCGCTCCCTTGAGGGTCAAGGTACGCCTGGTCATATACGACAAGGACAGCTCCGCCAAAGTAAAGCCGGTGAAGTACGTCAAGGAGCAGGAAGTCTACATGGGAGACCTGCCATTGATGACGGAAACGGGAACGTTCATTGTCAACGGTACCGAGCGCGTGATCGTCTCTCAGTTGCATCGTTCTCCCGGTGTGTTTTTCGATCACGACAAGGGCAAGACCCACTCCAGCGGCAAGTTGCTGTTTTCAGCCCGGGTCATTCCCTACCGCGGTTCGTGGCTGGATTTTGAATTCGACCCCAAGGACAGCATTTTCACGCGCATTGACAGGCGCCGCAAGTTGCCTGTTTCTATTCTTTTGCGGGCTTTGGGAATGGAAGACGAGGAGATTCTCGATCGGTTCTTTGAAAAAAGCAAAATTACCCTGAAGAAGTCGGGAGCAAAGCTGGAACTGGTGGCCGGACGCCTGCGTGGCGACACCGTGCAATTCGATATAAAGGGCGCCAAAGGGGACGTCATCGTTCCGAGTGGAAAGCGCATCACGGCGCGCCACGTCAAGCTGATCGAAGAAGCCCACGTGAAGTCATTGGAAGTTCCTGATGACTACTTGCTGGGCAAGTTGATTGCCGAAAATATCATCGACAAGGAATCTGGTGAACTGCTGGCCACTGCCAATGGCGAAATTACCGCGGATCTGCTGGAAGCCTTGCGCGAAGCAGACGTCAAGACGATCAATATCCTGTACATAAACGACCTTGACCAGGGTCCGTATATATCCAATACCCTGAATATCGATCCGACCAGCAACCAGCTGGAGGCGCTGGTTGAGATTTATCGAATGATGCGCCCGGGTGAGCCCCCAACCAAGGACGCTGCGCAGAATCTGTTCAAGAACCTGTTCTTTTCCGAAGAACGCTACGACCTTTCTGAAGTTGGACGGATGAAGTTCAATCGCAGGGTTGGTCGCAAACAGGTGACTGGCTCAGGCGTGCTGGATCGCGAAGACATTCTTGAAGTTTTGCGCGTGTTAATTGATATCCGCAATGGCAAGGGTAGCGTGGACGACATCGATCACCTCGGCAACCGCAGGGTACGCAGTGTGGGCGAAATGGCGGAAAACGTATTCCGCGTGGGCCTGGTCCGGGTTGAACGCGCCGTGCGCGAGCGGCTGTCAGTGGCTGAGAGCGAAGGCTTGTCACCTCAGGAGTTGATCAATGCCAAGCCCGTTGCTGCGGCAGTCAAGGAATTTTTCGGCTCGTCACAATTGAGCCAGTTCATGGATCAGAACAATCCCCTGTCGGAAGTGACGCACAAGCGTCGTGTGTCTGCCCTCGGCCCCGGCGGCTTGACGCGGGAACGGGCCGGGTTCGAAGTACGCGACGTGCATCCAACCCACTACGGGCGGGTTTGCCCGATCGAAACGCCTGAAGGCCCAAACATCGGGCTGATCAATTCGCTCGCGGTCTACGCGCGCACAAATGACTATGGCTTTCTCGAGACTCCCTATCGCAAGGTCCACAACAGCAAAGTGACGGGTGAAGTGGAATACCTGTCTGCCATTGAAGAGGGCGATTATGTCATCGCACAGGCAAATGCCGAGCTGGATCGTTACGGAAAGTTTAGCGACGAATTCGTTCCTTGCCGCCACCAGGGTGAATTCACGCTGAAAGAACCTTCACAAATCAGCTACATGGACGTCTCGCCGAAACAGATTGTGTCAGTTGCAGCTTCGCTGGTTCCGTTTCTCGAACACGATGACGCCAATCGTGCATTGATGGGGTCAAACATGCAGCGCCAGGCAGTGCCGACGCTGAAAGCTGAAAAACCCCTCGTAGGCACAGGTATGGAACGCGCGGTCGCCACCGACTCGGGGGTTACCGCGGTTGCCAAGCGTGGGGGAATTGTCGACCAGGTGGACGCAGGACGTATCGTTGTTCGCGCCAATGAGGAAGAAGTGCCGGTGGGTGATCCAGGCGTGGATATCTATAACCTGACCAAATACCAGCGCTCCAACCAGAATACCTGTATGAACCAGCGCCCACTGGTGCAGGTGGGTGACATCGTCTCCGTCGGCGATGTATTGGCAGACGGACCGTCAACCGACCTCGGCGAATTGGCATTGGGCCAAAATATGTTGGTCGCCTTCATGCCCTGGAACGGCTACAACTTCGAAGATTCCATTCTGATCTCCGAGCGGGTGGTGCAGGAGGACCGTTACACCACGATCCATATTGAAGAACTGACCTGCGTTGCTCGTGACACCAAGTTGGGCTCCGAAGAAATCACCGCGGACATACCCAATGTCGGTGAGCACAACCTCAACAAGCTGGATCAGTCCGGCATCGTTTATATCGGCGCTGAAGTAAGTGCCGGCGACATCCTTGTTGGCAAGGTAACGCCCAAGGGTGAAACCCAACTTACGCCGGAGGAGAAGCTGCTGCGTGCCATTTTTGGCGAAAAAGCTTCAGACGTGAAGGACACGTCCTTGCGCGTACCGTCTGGCATGGACGGCACCGTTATCGATGTTCAGGTCTTCACCCGCGATGGCGTTGAAAAGGATACGCGTGCCATCTCCATAGAGAAGGAACAGTTACGGCAAGTACGTAAGGATCTTGACGATCAGTTGCGCATCGTTGAAGGCGCTATTTACCAACGGCTGCACAATGCGCTTACCGGCAAAATGGCCGACAAGGGTCCAAAAGGGTTGAAAAAGGGCAGCAAGATCACGGCAGCCTATCTCGACGGCCTGGACAGGGAAGACTGGTTCAAGATCCGCATGCGAAATGACGATGTCAACGAGATGCTCGAACAATTGGCGGATCAGATCAAGACACAGCGCAAAGCCTTTGATGCCCGATTCGATGAGAAAAAAGGCAAGATCACCCAGGGCGATGACCTTGCTCCGGGCGTGCTGAAAATGGTCAAAGTCTATCTCGCGGTGAAACGGCGCATTCAGCCTGGCGACAAGATGGCGGGCCGGCATGGCAACAAGGGCGTGATTTCGATGATCGTGCCGACTGAAGACATGCCTTACATGGAAGATGGCACTCCCGTGGACATCGTACTGAACCCTCTCGGCGTTCCGTCCCGCATGAACATCGGACAAGTGCTGGAAACTCACCTGGGTTGGGCGGCCAAGGGACTTGGACACAAGATTGGCAGAATTCTGCAAGCGAAAAATGCCATTGCGGAACTGCGCAAATTCCTGGACCAGGTTTATAACAGCGATCGCAAAGGCCGTGTGGATCTGAGCGAGTTCTCGGACGAAGAAATCCTCGCGATGGCATCAAATCTCGAACATGGTGTGCCAATGGCGACTCCGGTTTTTGATGGTGCCAATGAGGCCGAGATCAAGCAGCTCCTGAAATTGGCAGACTTACCGGAAAGTGGCCAGACCATCCTGTACGACGGTCGCAGCGGCGATGCGTTTGAGCGCCCCGTCACCGTGGGATATATGTACATGCTGAAGTTGAATCACCTGGTGGATGACAAGATGCATGCACGCTCAACCGGTCCATATAGCCTGGTGACTCAACAGCCACTGGGTGGAAAAGCGCAGTTCGGCGGGCAGCGGTTCGGTGAAATGGAAGTCTGGGCTCTGGAAGCGTATGGCGCGGCTTATACGCTTCAAGAAATGTTGACCGTCAAATCCGATGATGTGCTGGGTCGAAACCAGATGTACAAGAATATTGTCGATGGGAACCACGAGATGGCAGCGGGTATGCCGGAATCCTTCAACGTGCTGGTGAAGGAAATCCGCTCTCTTGGTATCAACATCGAACTTGAAGAATCCTGATCAGGAGCAGATGGGCAATGAGAGACTTACTGAATCTCTATAATCGCCAGCGGCAGCCGCTGGATTTTGACGTCATTCGGATTGGACTTGCGCCACCGGATCTCATCCGTTCTTGGTCATACGGCGAAGTGAAAAAGCCGGAAACGATCAATTATCGAACTTTCAAGCCTGAGCGTGATGGCCTGTTCTGTGCTGCCATCTTTGGCCCGGTCAAAGATTACGAATGCCTGTGCGGCAAGTATAAGCGCATGAAACATCGTGGTGTGGTCTGCGAAAAATGCGGCACAGAAGTCACCCAAACAAAGGTGCGCCGCGAGCGCATGGCGCATATCGAGCTGGCGAGCCCGGTTGCCCACATCTGGTTCCTCAAGTCCCTGCCATCCCGCATCGGTTTGATGTTGGACATGACATTGCGCGATATTGAACGGATTCTCTACTTCGAATCCTATGTTGTGCTAGACGCAGGCTTGACCAGCCTGGAACGCGGACAATTACTGACCGACGAGCAGTATCTCGACACCATGGAAGAATGGGGTGACGAGTTCGAAGCCAAGATGGGCGCCGAAGCAATCTATGAATTGTTGCGCATGATCAACCTGAACGACGAGGTCAACCGGCTGCGTGAAGAGATGAGGTCCACGCGCTCCGAGACCAAGCTCAAGCGATTAAGCAAACGCATCAAACTGGTTGAAGCATTCATTGATTCCGGGAATCGTCCTGAATACATGATCATGACGGTTTTGCCTGTGTTGCCGCCGGATCTGCGCCCCCTGGTACCTCTGGACGGTGGCCGTTTTGCCACCTCCGATCTCAACGACCTGTATCGCCGGGTGATAAACCGAAACAACCGCCTCAAGCGCCTACTTGAACTGAATGCGCCTGATATCATCGTGCGTAACGAAAAGCGCATGCTACAGGAAGCTGTTGACGCCTTACTCGATAACGGTCGTCGTGGACGCGCAATCACGGGCACCAACAAGCGCCCGCTGAAGTCGTTGGCTGACATGATCAAAGGCAAGCAAGGCCGCTTCCGGCAGAATCTGCTGGGTAAACGAGTGGATTATTCCGGCCGCTCCGTCATTGTAGTTGGACCGACGCTTAAATTGCACGAATGTGGCCTGCCGAAAAAAATGGCGCTGGAGTTGTTCAAGCCATTTATTTTCAGCAAACTGCAACGTCGCGGCATGGCCGCAACGATCAAGGCGGCCAAAAAACTGGTTGAAGCTGAGCGTCCGGAAGTTTGGGACATACTTTCTGAAGTAATTCGTGAGCATCCGGTGATGCTGAACCGGGCACCCACATTGCATCGACTGGGCATCCAGGCATTCGAGCCAGTCCTGATCGAGGGCAAAGCCATTCAGCTGCATCCGCTCGTCTGCACCGCTTTCAATGCAGACTTCGATGGCGACCAGATGGCCGTCCACGTGCCTTTGTCTGTGGAAGCCCAGTTGGAAGCCCGCGCGTTGATGATGTCCTCCAACAACATCCTTTCACCGGCCAATGGTGAACCGATCATCGTACCAACCCAGGACGT
Source organism: Lysobacterales bacterium (assembly GCA_035292625.1). Taxonomy (GTDB): domain Bacteria; phylum Pseudomonadota; class Gammaproteobacteria; order Xanthomonadales; family SZUA-36; genus SHZL01. The sequence goes on from DATDPS010000268.1 coordinate 9,584, forward strand.
GGTTCTGGGGTTGTATTACATGACCCGGCAACTGGAGAACACCAAAGGCCAGGGTATGTACTTCAGTGATACGGCAGAAGTGCACCGCGCTTATGAAAACAAGGCCGTTGCTTTGCATGCAAAAATCAAGGTTCGGATTGATGAGCTGGTAATTACGGAACACGGCGAGGAAGTGCGTGAAACCAACCTTGTAGAAACGACCGTTGGGCGTGCTCTGCTGGCAGAAATTCGTCCAAAGGGTATGCCATTCAGCTTGTTGAACATGACGCTGAAGAAGGGCCAGATATCGGGACTGATCAACTCCTGTTACCGACGTCTTGGCCTGAAAAAGACCGTGGTTTTTGCCGACAAGCTGATGTACACCGGCTTCCATTATGCAACTGTGGCTGGAGTTTCCATTGGCATCGACGATCTTATGGTCCCGCAAGAAAAGAAAATGATTTTGGGCAAAGCAGAAGCGGAAGTTGTAGAGATTCAAAACCAGTACATTTCCGGTCTCGTAACCGCGGGTGAGCGTTATAACAAGGTTGTGGATATCTGGTCGCGAACCAACGAACAGGTCGCGCGTGCGATGATGCAGCGCATGGGGAAAAGCACCGTTAAGAGCAAGAACGGAAAGATCGTGGAAGAAGATTCCATGAACTCCATTTTCATCATGGCTGACTCCGGGGCTCGTGGTTCGGCTGCACAGATCAGGCAGCTGGCCGGTATGCGCGGCTTGATGGCGAAACCAGACGGATCAATCATTGAAACACCGATAACCGCTAACTTCCGTGAAGGTCTGGATGTGTTGCAATACTTCATTTCCACCCACGGTGCACGCAAAGGTTTGGCGGATACGGCGTTGAAGACTGCCAACTCGGGTTACCTGACACGCCGACTTGTGGATGTTGCGCAGGATTTGGTCATCACCGAAGTGGACTGTAAAACTGAATACGGTGTAACACTGCAGCCGATCGTCGAAGGTGGCGACGTAGTAGAGCCATTGAGTGAGCGTGTGTTGGGCCGCTTGGCTGCGGAGGATATTCTCGTGCCCGGAACCAACAAGGTATTGTGCAAGCGCAACACCTTGCTGGACGAACAGTGGGTGGAAAAACTCGAGGAAGCGGGCGTCGACCGCGTCTACGTTCGCTCGACAATCACTTGTGAGACCAAGCATGGCGTCTGCAAATATTGCTATGGACGTGATCTGGCACGCGGTGACCTGGTCAATATTGGCGAAGCTGTCGGTGTCATCGCGGCACAATCTATCGGTGAGCCCGGAACGCAGCTGACTATGCGTACTTTCCATATCGGTGGCGCAGCTTCCAGAGCGGCAGCCGTTGACCATATCCAGGTAAAATCCACCGGCACTATCCGCTTGCATAACATGAAGACGGTGGAGAACGCCAATGACAAGCTGGTGGCAGTATCGCGGTCCGGTGAAATATCGGTAATCGACGAACATGGGCGTGAGCGCGAGCGCTATAAAGTTCCTTATGGCGCGCTCATCTCCTTGCGTGACAAAGATGCCGTAACTTCAGGCGACACCGTTGCCAACTGGGATCCCCATACCCACCCAATTGTGACCGAAGTGGCAGGCCGGGTTAAGTTCCACGAATTTATCGATGGCGTAACGGTAAACGAGCAAGTGGACGATGTTACCGGGCTGACAAGCCTGGTTGTGACCGACCCCAAGCAACGTGGTACCGCAGGCAAGGACGTACGGCCAATGATCAGCCTCGTGGACAAGAAAGGTAAACAATTGTGTCTGGCTGGAACCGCAAGCCCAGCGCACTATTACTTGCAGGCTGGATCCATTGTCCAGATGCAAGATGGTCAGGACGTGATGGTTGGTGATGTGGTGGCCCGCATTCCCCAGGAATCGTCCAAGACCCGTGATATCACGGGTGGCTTGCCGCGTGTTGCCGACCTGTTCGAGGCCCGCAAGCCGAAAGAACCGGCGATCCTGGCGGAAGTATCGGGCATTGTCAGCTTCGGCAAAGATACAAAGGGCAAACAACGGTTGATTATTACCCAACCGGATGGAGAAACGCACGAGGAATTGATACCGAAGTGGCGCCACGTGATCGTGTTCGAAGGCGAACAGGTGGAGAAAGGCGAAACCATGGTTGACGGGGAGCCCAATCCACACGACATTTTACGCCTGCTGGGAGTAGAAGCCCTGGATGCGTACCTGGTGAAGGAAATCCAGGACGTTTACCGTCTGCAAGGCGTGAAAATCAACGACAAGCACATTGAAGCCATCGTGCGCCAAATGTTGCGGAAAGCCGAAGTCACCGACCCCGGTGACACGCGGTTACTGCGTGGTGAACAAATCGATGTGGCGCGCGTGCTGGAAGAAAACCAGTTGGCTGCCAGAGAGAAGGGCAAAACCGCCAAATACCTGCGTGTGCTTTTGGGTATTACCAAGGCATCCCTGGCCACTGAATCATTCATTTCTGCAGCGTCCTTCCAGGAAACGACGCGGGTACTGACTGAAGCAGCCGTGAGAGGCACAACGGATCATTTACGCGGGTTGAAGGAAAACGTCATCGTTGGACGCCTGATCCCGGCAGGAACCGGGATGGCATATCACAACGCGCGAAAGCGCGCACCGCAGGAAGAGCCGGAAATTGACCTGGCCGCCCTTGCTGCTGCAGTTGCCGCCGAGGAGTTTGCCAGTCTGGACATAAATCTGGACAAGGAGTAGTTCAGAAAACGCATGGAAATACCCGGAGGGGTGTTGGCCAAAACACCAGCTCGTCGCCCAGGGCAGCCGACAACGATGATACGGACGTGAGTATTCCTTCGGTAACCCCAAATTCATTGTTTTTTGATCTTGTCAGCTTGGGTTGAACCTGTCATAATTCTCCGGCTAAATACCTAGAACCCCTTCGAAGAAGGGCCGCGCGGAACAATATCCGTTGCGGAGAGCCGATGTCGCCGGCGCGTGGGCCGGACTCAACGGCGCCCAATCCCGGGCAGTTTTTTCGCGGGGGTTGGGCGTTTGACATTGCTGGGACAGGGCACTTGAATTCGAGCCCTCTGGGCGGTCGGGCTTGGCCCGTCTGCCTTTTACTTTGTCAGAACCCCGAAATTTATCGGGCATGGACGCTGGGAACATTTATCAGGAAAACATATGGCAACGATTAATCAGCTTGTACGCAAGCCGCGCCAGCCCAAGGTGTTCAAGAGCACCGTGCCTGCGCTGGAAGGTTGTCCGCAGAAGCGCGGCGTGTGCACTCGCGTGTACACCACAACGCCCAAAAAACCCAACTCTGCATTGCGCAAGGTTGCCCGTGTACGACTGACCAACGGCTTTGAAGTCACCAGCTACATTGGTGGAGAAGGACATAATCTGCAAGAACACAGTGTAGTTCTGATTCGCGGCGGCCGAGTCAAGGATTTGCCCGGAGTGCGTTACCACACAGTGCGCGGCAGTCTCGATACTGCCGGTGTGAGTGATCGTCGCCAGGGACGCTCCAAGTACGGTGCCAAACGCCCGAAAAGCTAATGCTCGCTTAATTCAACGATAAGGTAACGGAAATAACCCATGTCAAGAAAACAGTCAAATTTCGTTCGAGAAGTCCTGCCTGACCCCAAGTTTGGCAGCGAAATGATCACTCGATTCGTCAACATGGTAATGGAAAGCGGTAAAAAATCTGTCGCCGAGAAGATTGTGTACGGCGCAATTACGACCATTAACACCAAGAACAAAAGTGCAAATGCTGTTGAACTGGTGCAGAAAGCGCTGGACAACGTGAGCCCAATGGTGGAAGTGAAATCCCGCCGCGTCGGCGGAGCGACGTACCAGGTTCCGGTTGAAGTGCGTCCAAAGCGGCGTCAGACACTGGCCATGCGTTGGATTATCGATGCTGCCCGCAAGCGGGGTGAAAAGAGCATGCCAAACCGGCTCGCAGGTGAATTGCTGGACGCAGCGGAACAGCGCGGGTCTGCAGTCAAGAAGCGCGAAGACACGCATCGTATGGCTGAAGCAAACAAAGCTTTTGCACATTACCGCTGGTAAAGAACCTGGCGTTGGATAACAGGACAGATTGAGGTAAAGACAGTGGCTCGCAGGACACCTATCGAAAGGTATCGGAACATCGGCATCATGGCTCATATTGATGCCGGTAAGACCACGACTACCGAGCGCGTGCTTTTTTACACCGGCGTGTCTCACAAGCTCGGTGAAGTACATGATGGTAACGCCACCATGGACTGGATGGAGCAGGAGCAGGAGCGCGGCATTACGATCACCTCGGCTGCTACCACCTGTTTTTGGGCCGGGATGGACAAGCAATTCCCGGAACATCGGATCAACATCATCGACACCCCGGGGCATGTGGATTTCACCATTGAGGTAGAGCGTTCATTGCGTGTGCTTGACGGTGCGGTAGCGGTGTTTTGCGCTGTTGGCGGAGTTCAACCCCAATCCGAAACCGTGTGGCGCCAGGCAACCCGTTACAAGGTGCCCCGCGTTGCTTTTGTAAACAAAATGGATCGAATGGGCGCTGATTTCAATCGTGTTGTCCGGCAGATTCGTGAACGTCTGGGAGCCCGCGCGGTTCCTGCTCAATTGCCGATTGGGTCAGAAGAGGCGTTCGAGGGCGTCATCGACCTGGTAAAGATGAGGGCCATTTACTGGGACCAAGAGAACCAGGGGCTCACTTTCGAGGCCAGGGAAATTCCTGCTGAACTGCAGGAAGAAGCTGCAACGGCTCGCGATTTCATGGTTGAGGCGGCTGCTGAATCCACCGAGGAATTGATGGAGGTTTACCTCGAAACTGGAGAATTGTCCGAAAACCAGATCATCGAGGGGCTTCGCGCGGGCACCATAGCCAATGAACTGGTGGTTTGCCTGTGTGGCTCGGCTTTCAAAAATAAGGGTGTCCAGGCGATGCTGGATGCGGTGGTGCAATACATGCCTTCGCCCGTGGATGTTCCTGCGATAGCCGGCATCAATGAAGATGAAACTCCCGGTGAGCGCAAAAGCAGCGACGATGAGCCGTTTGCATCGCTGGCGTTCAAGATAGCTACCGACCCGTATGTCGGCACCTTGACTTTCTTCCGGGTATATTCCGGTGTTCTGAATTCCGGTGACACGGTTTACAACCCCTCCAAGGGAAGAAAAGAGCGTGTTGGTCGAATTCTCCAGATGCACGCCAATTCCCGTGAGGAAATCAAGGAAGTGCGCGCTGGTGATATTGCAGCTGCGGTTGGTTTGAAAGACGTCACGACGGGTGAAACGCTTTGTGCCATCAACAAGGTCATTACGCTGGAACGCATGGAATTCCCAGATCCGGTGATTTCAGTAGCCGTGGAACCGAAAACCAAGGCAGACCAGGAAAAAATGGGCATAGCACTGTCCAAGCTGGCGCAGGAAGACCCTTCATTCCGTGTGCATACTGATGAGGAATCCGGGCAGACTATCATTTCCGGCATGGGCGAGTTGCACCTGGATATTATCGTTGATCGCATGCGGCGCGAGTTTAAGGTTGAAGCCAACGTAGGCAAGCCCCAGGTGGCCTACCGCGAGACGATCCGCAAAGCCGTGCAGGCGGAAGGAAAATTTGTTCGCCAGTCCGGCGGTCGCGGTCAGTATGGTCACGTCCGGATCAAACTCGAGCCCACTGAAAAAGGTGGCGGTTACGAATTTGTCAACGCCATCGTGGGCGGTGTGGTGCCCAAGGAATACATCAATTCAGTCGGTAAGGGTATAGAAGAGGCAATGGCCAATGGTGTCATCGCCGGCTACCCGATGGTCGATTGCAAGGCCACGCTGTATGACGGTTCCTATCACGAGGTTGACTCCAGCGAAATGGCGTTCAAGATTGCCGGCTCCATGGCATTCAAGAATGCTGCCCAAATCGCATCACCAGTGTTACTTGAACCAATCATGAAAGTCGAGGTGGTTACGCCGGAAGATTACATGGGCGATGTAATGGGTGACCTGAATCGCCGCCGCGGCATTCTCCAGGGTATGGAAGACAGCCCGTCGGGCAAACTGATAAATGCCCATGTGCCGCTGTCGGAAATGTTCGGGTACTCAACGGATTTGCGCTCGCAATCCCAAGGGCGGGCGACCTACACGATGGAATTCGATCATTATGCTGAAGCACCGAACAGCGTGTCGGAAGAAATCATAAAGAAAACCGCCTGATCTAACAGGCCAGACTGGAAAGAATTCTGAAGAAGAGGCTCGACTCATGTCAAAAGCAAAATTTGAACGTACCAAGCCCCATGTGAACGTGGGAACGATTGGCCATGTTGACCACGGCAAGACGACGCTGACGGCGGCGTTGACGAAGGTATGTGCGGAAGCGCGGGGAGGCGAGATCAAGGCCTA
>DATDPS010000269.1:0-42921 GCA_035292625.1 Lysobacterales bacterium
AGGCGACGGCCATGTCGATCGCGGCACCGCCGCTGCGGCCATGGATATGTTGCAAGTCGATGAACTGGGCTTCGATACGATGGACCGCCGCCTGCTGAAGCTGATCATCGAGACATTTGATGGCGGGCCGGTTGGCGTGGAAAGCATCGCTGCAGCCCTGTCCGAGGAACGTGGAACTGTCGAGGACGTGCTGGAACCCTACCTGATCCAGCAGGGCTACATGGCGCGTACGGCGCGCGGCCGGATTGCAACCTCGCGGGCGTACCGGCACTTTGGCCTGAAGGAACTTCCGGGCCGGGCCGGGGGTCTGTTCGACGCCGAAGACCAGTAATGAAGACCAGTAATGCCCGGACTACACCGGGCATGATAAACGGGCAGCGCAACACATGACAAAACGTGAACGTCAGCTCTTTGTCTGGCCGGTACGGGTGTATTTTGAAGATACGGATGCTGGCGGGGTGGTCTACCATGCGCGCTACCTTAATTTTTTTGAGCGTGCCCGCACTGAACTGTTGCGCAGCCGGGGGGTTGAGTGCGAAACCCTGCGCCAGGAGCATCGGCTGATCTGGGTGGTGCTCGACATCCAGGTGAAGTTCCTGCAGGCGGCGAAGCTGGATGATGAATTGCTGGTCAGCGCTGAGCTGGCCTGGATCAAAGGTGTCCGCCAGGGTTTCCGGCAACAGATGAACCGTAAAACAGACGGGGTGCTGGTAGCCACGGCGGAATTGAGTGCAGCGCTGCTGCATGCGGAAAGCCTCAAGCCAGCGCGCATGCCGTCCTGGTTGCAAACGGAGCTAAGCGATGACAAATGATTTACAAATCTGGCAATTGATCCTCGAAGCCAGCTGGCTGGTCAAAGGGGTGATGGCGATATTGCTGGCAGCCTCGGTCGCTTCCTGGATGATCATATTCAACAAGCGCCAGATCATCGGTAAGGCTGAAAAGGCCGCGGATGTTTTTGAGGAGCGGTTCTGGTCCGGCATCGATCTGAATAACCTGCACGAAAACATTTCGTCCGCCCATCGCCTGACCAGTGGCATGGAGCGTATTTTTGACGCTGGATTCGCCGAGTTTTCGCGCATGCGCCAGCAGAGCCGCATGGCGCCCACCGAAATGGTGGAAGGCGCCCAGCGGGCCATGCGCATTGCATTGACACGCGAGACCGAGGAGCTTGAGCACCACCTCAACTTCCTCGCCACGGTCGGCTCCACCAGCCCTTATGTGGGTTTGTTCGGTACGGTGTGGGGCATCATGACGTCCTTTCACCAGCTGGCGAATGTCAACCAGGCGACCATCGCCATGGTGGCACCGGGTATTTCAGAAGCCCTGGTGGCAACGGCCATGGGCTTGTTTGCGGCCATTCCGGCGGTGATTGGCTACAACCGCTTTTCCAACAAGGTGGAGCGGCTGGAAGTGCGCTACGACAACTTCAAGGAAGAATTTTCCAGCATCCTGCAGCGCCAGGCCCACGCCCTGAGCCGGGAGTAGGCAGCCATGGAAACCTCAAAAGGGCGTCGCCGGCCGATGGCGGAAATCAACGTCGTCCCTTACATCGACGTAATGCTGGTGCTGTTGGTGATATTCATGATCACGGCCCCGCTATTGAACCTGGGTGTTGAAGTCGAATTGCCCGAGGCTGATGCCGAACCGCTGGACAGCCAGGAAAACAAGGAGCCGCTGGTGCTGACCGTGATGCAAAACGGTGATCTCTACCTCAACGCGGGTGGTGATCTGGACGGCACGGCCAGTGGCCTGATCGATGCGGAATCCCTGGTCACCACCGTGTCCGCCATTGTCCGTCGCAACCCCGAGATCCAGGTGCTGGTCGGTGGCGATGAACGCGTGGGCTATGGCGAGGTATACAAAGCGATGGTGCTTTTGCAAAAAGCCGGGGTGCAGAAAGTTGGCTTGATGAGCGACCCTCTGGATACCGTCAATGGAGCGGAGCCAGGCTCCGACGGTTGAATGGTCGCGCAGCAGGATTATGGTCTTTTGCTGCGCTCCTTCGGGCTGGCGATTTCTGTCCATGTCCTGATGGTATTGCTGATCGTCCTCGGGACCATGAACTGGAAACCGTTTCGCCAGCCCCAGCCCGTGGGCATGACCATCGAGGCTGTGATCGTCGATTCCAGCGCCATTCGCGAACGGCGCGAGGAGGCAGCACGCGCCGCGGCGGAGGCGGAGCAGCGTAAGCAGGCCCAGGAGCGCCGCGCTCTCGAGCTGGAACAGCAGAGTCAGCGCGAAAAGGAAACAGCGGTCCAGCGTCAAAAGGACCTCGCAGTACAAAAGCAGAAAGAACGGGAAGAAACGCAGCGCAAGAAGGCAGCGCAGGATAAACTGGCTGCCTTGCGCGCGGAACTCGAACGCAAGCAGGAAGAGGAACGGATCAAACAGCAGAAAGAGCTGGAGCAGGTTCGCCAGCAGGCGCAGGCCGCCGAAAAAAAACGCCAGCAGGAAGCCGAGCGGCTGAAGCAGATGGAAGCGCGCAAGCAGGCTGAAGTGGCCGAACAGCGCCTCAAGGCGGAGGAAGCGGAGCGTCAGAAGCAGGCGGCCGCGGCTGCGGCCCAGGCCGGCAGGATTGCCAGTCTGGGTGATGAATATGAGGCAGCAATCAGGGCACTGGTAACCCAGAACTGGTTGCGGCCACCGACCGCCCAGGCTGGCTTGCGCTGCACCCTGAAAATCGCGCAGATTCCGGGCGGTGAGGTGATCTCGGCAGTCATATCCGGTTCCTGCAATGGAGACGATGCGACGCGACGTTCGATTATCGACGCGGTTGAACGCGCCAGCCCACTTCCATATTCTGAATATCGCGACGTGTTTGAACGGGAAATCGACTTTATTTTTATCTACGACGGTGAATGAAAACGTGAAAAAACTCATGCTGATCGTGTTCGCGCTGCTGGCCTCCCCCCTGGCCCAGGCGCAGCTGCAGATTGAAATCATCAGTGGTAATGCCAGCGCGCTGCCCATCGCCATTGTGCCATTCAGATGGGAAGAGAGCGCTCCGGCACCCGCCACCGGGGTGGCCGAGATCATTTCCAATGACCTGCACCGCTCCGGTCTGTTTGATCCCATGGACGAGGCGGACATGCCCGAGCGGCCAGCGGATGAAGAATCGATCCGTTTTGGCACCTGGCGACTGCTCAAGGTCGATTACATCGCGATCGGTAAGGTCAGGTCCTCACCCGATGGCCGGGGCCATGACCTGATTTACCAGTTGATCAATGTCCATACCGGCGAAAAAATCCTGTCGCAAATTACCACGGTGGGGCAGGGTGATTTGAGGTTTGGCGCACACCGGGTGGCGGACGCCATCTATGAGGCGCTGACCGGTGTTCCCGGGGCGTTTTCCACCCGCATCGCCTACGTCAGCGCAACCGGCCTGGGCAAGGAGCAGCGCTACCAGTTGTCGGTCGCCGATGCGGACGGTTTCGGGCCACAGTCGGTGGTGGGTTCCCCAGAGCCGCTGCTCTCGCCGGCCTGGTCACCGGACGGCCGGAAACTGGCCTATGTCTCGTTTGAGAAGGGCAATTCCGCGATCTACGTCCAGGACGTTGCCACGGGCGCGCGCGAGCTGATTTCCAGCCAGCGTGGCATCAATGGCGCGCCGGCATTCTCACCCGATGGCAGGAAACTCGCCTTGACCCTCTCGCGTTCCGGCAACCCCGAAATTTACCTCCGGGACCTCGCCACGGGCGCCGAATCCCAGCTTACCAGCAACTCGGCCATCGACACCGAACCGGCCTGGTCCCCTGATGGCAGAATCATTTATTTCACCTCGGACCGGGGTGGAAAACCGCAAATTTATCGTGTCCCAGCCAGTGGTGGAAATGCCGAGCGGGTCACACTTGCCGGTGACAGCAATGCGCGCGCCAGCGTGGCGCCGGACGGGCGCCGGATCGCGGTGGCGCAAGGGCGGGGAAACGAGTATCGCATTGCCCTGTGGGAACTTGAGTCGCAAAGATTCGTCGTATTGACTCCGGGAAAACTGGACGAATCACCCACTTTCGCACCCAATGGCAGCATGTTACTTTATGCCACGCGTGAAGGTCAGCGCGGGGTACTTTCGGCCGTGTCTGTGGATGGAAACGTCCGGCAGCGTTTGGTGTTGAGCGAAGGAGACGTACGAGAACCTGCATGGTCGCCCGTGATCAGGTAAACTGTACACGGTTAACTTACCAATGACGCCGCAAAGCACGGCGTGAGCAACAACAATCAGGAGAAAATGATGAATACCGCACTGCGATTAGTACTGGCAGTTGTTTTTGCAATGACCATGGTGGCTTGCAGTTCCAAGCCAAAGCCAACGCCGGAAGCAGGCGTGGCGGCCCCGGCTGGACCCGCAGACGTCGTGACCGAAGCAGCGCCGGATCCGCGTGACTACAGCGATGCGCGGAATTTCGACAACCCGGCCAGCTTGCTGTCCAAGCGCGTGGTTTATTTCGATTTCGACCGCTCTACCGTCAGGGAAGAGTATCGGGGAATCGTGGCGGCGCATGCCGCTTACGTGGCAGCGCACACCAGCGCCCAGGTCACGCTTGAAGGCAATGCCGATGAGCGCGGCACTCGCGAGTACAACCTCGGTCTGGGTGAACGTCGCGGCAACGCGGTGATGGGCCTGATGTCCGCGCAGGGAGCCCGTGGTGGCCAGCTGGTCGTCGTGAGCTATGGTGAAGAGCGCCCGGTTTGCCGTGTCAGCGATGAAGATTGCTGGGCGCAGAATCGCCGCGTGGAGATTGTCTACACCTCACGCTAGACATGGCCGATCGTCAAACAAACAACAACCTGATGGTCAGCCTTGCGCTGGCCATCGTTGTTTCGATGGCCGCACCGGCGGCTTTGCAGGCCCAGGCTGCTGACCCCGGCGTGGTCGCCGACCTGGTGATCCAGGTGCAGGATTTGCAGGATGAAGTGCGCACACTGCGCGGCCGGGTGGAAGAACAGGAACGTGAGCTGGACAACATCAAGAAACGCCAGAGGGACCAGTACCTCGACCTGGACCAGCGAATTTCCGAAAAAAGCGGCGCACCGCCGGTAAGCCCTGAACAGGCCGCTCAGCAGGCCGAACCCAGGTCTGCGGCCGCTGTTGTCGAATCGCCGCCTGCCGAAGACATTCCCGAAGTCCGGCCACCCATGGATGAGCCGTCCGACACGGTTGCCTTGACCGAGCCACAGGTCGAAAGCCAAAGTGCCGCAGCCTCGTCCGAAGCCGAACAGGAAGCTTATGCTCGGGCATTCCAGTCTTTGAAGGATCTGCAGTACGCCGACGCTGCAGAGGAGTTCCAGTCATTCCTGTCGGGCTACCCGGGCAGTGAGTACGCCGACAATGCGCAGTATTGGCTGGGCGAATCCTATTACGTGACGCGCAACTACGACCTGGCCCTGACTGCCTTCAATGACCTGATCGACAGCTACCCGGACAGCGGCAAAGTGCCCGATGCTTTGCTCAAAATCGGCTACACCTACTACGAACTCAAACAATGGGACAATTGCCGCACGGCCCTGACCCGGGTACAGACAGATTATCCCGACACCACCCTGGCCCGCCTGGCGGAGAGCCGTTTGCGCAGCATGCGCATGGAAGGGCATTACTAAGCAGGAACTAACCGGCCCCACCTGGCGTCGAATTAGGGCCTGTTAACACCGACAGGGAGGAAATTTCACATGCAGCGAAATTTAATCCTGATTCTCTGTTGTTTGGCGCTCATGCCCGGGTGCACTACCACCAAAGGCAAGTCCGGTGCTGAAAAGCGCCAGGCCATTCAGCAGATGAAAAACGAAGCCCTTGCTGAACTTTACGCAAAGAAATCCGATGTCCGCGCACAGATAGCCAATGCGCCAGGTTATGGCGTGTTCAGCAACGCCAATGTCTACATCATCCTGGCCGGTGTGGGTGGTGGATACGGCGTCGTCGAGAGCCGGCGGAGTGGAAAGTCCACCTACATGAAAATGGGTGAAGTCGGCGTTGGCATTGGAGCGGGCGTGAAAGACTACCGGCTCGTTCTGGTGTTCCATACACAGGATGCCCTCGAGTATTTCGTCAGGCATGGCTGGTCGTTCGGTGGCCAGGCTGACGCCGCGGCCAAAGCCGGGGAGAAGGGGGGTGCGGTCGGTGCTGAAGGCATCATCAACAATGTCACGGTCTATGAGATGACGGAAAGCGGCCTGGCACTGCAGGCCACCATCAAGGGCACCAAGTTCTGGCGCGACGATTCGCTCAACTGAATCCAGTCCCGGCAACAAAGCCTGGCAATAAACCCTTGTAACAAACTTGGGGCATCGTCGCTGCAAGGCGATAAAATAGCCGCATGAGCGAAACAGCAACACGGTATGTCCCCGAGTCCCGCGAGGGCATGCTTAAAATCTCTGAGATCTTCCACTCGCTGCAAGGCGAAGCGCGCCAGGCAGGGCTACCCAGCGTATTCGTGCGTCTCACCGGCTGTCCCCTACGCTGCAGTTATTGCGACAGTGAATACGCGTTTTACGGTGGTGAGTGGATGCACTTTGACGCCATCCTTGACACGATTACCCAATACGGAACACGCCACGTGTGCGTTACTGGCGGTGAGCCCCTGGCGCAAAAACGCTGCGCTGAGTTCCTCGTGCGGCTGTGTGATGAAGGCTACGAGGTTTCGCTTGAAACCAGCGGCGCCGTGGATATCCGCCTGGCCGACCAGCGGGTCAGCCGGGTGATGGATCTGAAAACGCCCGGGTCTGGTGAGGCGGAAAGAAATCTTTGGGAAAACCTGCAGGCGCTCACACCGCACGACCAGGTCAAATTCGTCATCTGTTCACGCGCGGATTACGAGTGGGCGCGTGAACAGTTACGTACCAGCGGCCTGGAACGCTTGTGCGAGGTGCTGTTCTCCCCAAGTTGGGGCCAGGTGGATGGCGCGGCGCTGGCGGGCTGGATATTGGAAGACCAGTTGCCGGTCAGATTCCAGCTGCAACTCCACAAGGTGTTGTGGGGCGATGTGCCCGGAAAATGAGCATGGCTGACGCATGCAATGCCGTGGTGCTGGTTTCCGGCGGCCTGGATTCGGCCACTACCCTGGCCATGGCCAAGGCCGCGCATTATCGCTGCTTTGCGCTGGCGGTCGATTATGGCCAACGCCACCGCTCGGAACTGGAAGCCGCCCGACGGGTGACTCACGGTGCCGGCGTTCCACTGAAGCTTCTCAAGCTCGATCTGCGTTCCATTGGGGGTTCGGCGCTGACGGCTGATATCGATGTACCAACCGCGGCCGGCAGCGGGATTCCCGTGACCTATGTCCCGGCGCGCAACACCATCATGCTGGCGCTGGCGCTCGGTTATGCCGAGGTGATTGGGGCCAGCGACCTGTTCATCGGCGTCAATGCGGTCGACTATTCCGGTTATCCCGATTGCCGGCCGGAATTCATTGCCGCTTTCCAGGAGATGGCGCGCCTGGCGACCAAGTCGGGAGTCGAGGGTGCCGAAATCACGATTCATACGCCCCTGATCCAACTCACCAAGGCAGAAATCATCCGCCGGGGCACGCAGCTTGGTGTGGATTACAGCTTGACGGTTTCCTGCTACCAGGCGGACGACGAGGGCAGGGCATGTGGCCGGTGCGATTCCTGCCGTATCCGCCGGGAAGGTTTCATCACGGCAGAAATTCCCGACCCCACGCATTACGCCTGAAAGCCGATGACCACGCGGGTTAATCCATTGGAAAAGGTAAATTAGTGTGCAGCGAGTTCAGCTTGAGGCGTGGAGTAAATTCCCCTAAAATGCCGCCTCCCTTCGAAGGGCCGTTAGCTCAGTCGGTAGAGCAGAAGACTTTTAATCTTTTGGTCGTAGGTTCGATTCCTACACGGCCCACCATTTTTTTCAGGGTCCTTTCTTGGGACATAGGTAACAGTTTATTCCGAGGACATGGTTAACACTTTTGATGTATCTTGGCTTTGCACACAATGCACCCCATTTACCAAAACACAGATCGTCCCAATCCTGAAGGAAGCAAATGCCAGAGTCGGCCATTTCATTTCGCAATTGCAGGGCGATGCACACCGTTCAGTGAAGACGAGTCAATCCGCACTAGTTTGACGTTGGAATCTTTGACGAAACATCTTCGTCCAAACCAAGGGCGGATCTGGCTGCGTGGAGAACCAGTGGCCAGGTGGCCGAATCAGGATCGATCATTTCCAAGTGGCCTGACTCATTGGCATTAATGACGTGGGGATCATTGCCCTGGCGTCGCGCTGAGTCAATGTACCTGCGGCCAACCGGAGCCCAGTTGGCATCGAGCTCACCGATAACAATATATTGCGGGATGGGTAAAGGTAACCTTGAAGTGCCGGAGACCAATTGGTATCGCTGCGGATACTGCTCAGGTGAACCGCCAACGAGTTTTTCCACCACGTCTCCACAGACACCTTGCTGCTCAAGGTAAGCCAGATCTGCAGCAGGTGCGAGCGCCAGAACCGCTCTCGGTTGAAGTTTCGGAGGCCACTCGGCCGGCCTGTGTGCGAGCCAGATGGCCAGATGTCCTCCAGCTGAATGTCCGGCAACAATGAGGCGGTTGAGGTCAAGGTCATACTGCCCGGCCAAGGCCACCAGATGGTCAGCGCCGTTGGCGATATCATCAAAAGTACCCGGCCAGCCACCGCCGGGATCACCTACGCGCCGGTATTCTATTGTCCAGGTGGTAATGCCTGTTGCGGTAAATGCGGCGGCCAGCTTTCGAATATGGGCAATATCGTACTGTGACCTCCAGCATCCGCCGTGAATCAGCACCATCACGGGGTGAGGCCCCTGACCTGCCGCGAGCCTCAGCTCGCCAAACTGAAGTTTATCTTGACCGTAAAAAATGACGTGGTCGGCAGGCGGGTTGGGGAAAAACGCTAGTGATGAAGCATCCATGAGTTCTGCCGCATCGGCGAGCGCTGACTGACCACTCAGGATGATCACAATAACAACGAAACATTTCTTCAAAGCGTGGCAGTGTTGCATGGACTTCCCCCCTTGGAATGCAGAGAGCCAAGGCTTAAATCAGAGGCTGACATCGCCAATCCGGGTTCCTTGGTAATAGGTTTGGGCAAAAGCAGGCCGCTGTTGCAGCCGCCGATACCAGGCAGTCAGGCCCGGAAGATCTCCCCACATTGACGCCAGCCCAAGGTCTTCCAACCTAACAACCGTTGGCATCAGGGTTATGTCCGCCAGGGTAAACATGTCACCACAAATCCACTCGGCCGCCTTCACCGCGTCATTGACTCGCTCCAATGTACTGCGCAGTCGCTGGCGGGAATCCTCGGTATCCTGCGCACTGAAGCCCCCTTCCTTGAGATTCATGCGCCGGTAGAACTGTTTGCGCACCGGCATGGCCTCGGTGATCGCCTCGTATTTGTCGTCGCTTAGCTCCCGCAGGCGGGGCGCTAACAAGGCATTGAAGGTAGGTACCCGAATCGCCTGCGTCGGGACTTCCTCGAAGTAACGCATCCATGAGCGCATGTTTGCACGCTGCTTGAGCTCGGCGGGGCTCAATGCCGGTTTCGGAAACGCCTCGTCCAGGTATTCGATGATGACAGAGGAATCGACAATGGGTACGCCATCGTGTACCAGCGTCGGCACGACACCGTTCGGGTTGATGGCCAGGTATTCCGGTTTGAGCTGCTCAAACTTCGCCAGGTCGACATGGTGGTTTACCCAGTTCAGGTTTTTCTCATGCAAGCACATACGTGTCTTTTGGCTACAGGTGGAAAAGGGCGAGTTATACAGTTCCAGTGTCATAGGATTCATCTCTTGGATTCAAGCGGGTGCAGATACATGCGCAATGTTGTAACGATAGGGGCCGAGGCGACTTACCATGATTACCGCAACACAAATTGCGGTGAACAGGCACCATAGCCCGAAGGTATAAGCTCCGAGCCGGTCGTAGGACTGTCCCATCAGCAAGGGGCCAATGCCGGCACCCACGCTGAAGCTGGAATACATCAGCCCGTAAACCTTGCCGTAGGCCCTGAGGCCCAGGTAACGGCTGATAAGAAAGGAAAGAAGATCAAATTCGGCGCCAAGCCCCAAACCGATCAGCACAGCCGCCAGATATATTGAGGAGGTTCCGCTGTCCAGGGCCAGCATGGCTACGCCCATGGCCGGCCCCAGGAGGAAGCAGACAGCGATGCGGGGTGCAAAAAACTTGTCAACCAGGTAGCCACAAGCTACCCGACCCAGGATTATCGCGAGCCCTAGCATTGAGAATCCCAGGGCCGCCGCCGCAGGTGTCATGCCGCGATCCGTCATCAGCGCCGCAAAATGGATGAGCACGCCGGTTCCACCCAGTCCCATGAAAAAAATGGTCGCCAGGATGACCCAAAACTCCCTTGCTCTGGCTGCCTCGGAAAATGGCAGACCTGGCTCGCTATGTAAAACAGGACGGACATTCAGTCTGTCGTCCTCGACGCCATCTGGAAGTAGTCCCATGGAGGAGGGGTGATCCCGAAACAGGAAGAAGGCCACTGGCCAGGCCAGCAGCAGGGCAGCAGTGCCGATTACCAGATAGGTTTCCCGCCACCCCAGTGCGGAGATCAAGTGCTGGACCAGCGGTGGCAGAATGATGCCGGCCACACCGATACCCGACAAGGCAATACCCAGCGCCAGTCCGCGCTTGCAGTCAAACCAATTGAGCAGGGTGCGGGAAAAGGTCGTTGGAATGGTTCCGACCCCAACCACGCCGATAAAAATGTATAAGCCATAGTACTGCCAGATCGCGCCGGTTAACTGTGAAAGACCAGCCATGCCGAAGCCGAGTAAGCCCATTGAAATCAGCAGCACACGCCTGGCGCCGACGCGGTCGATGAGGTTGCCGACAACCGGCGCCAGCACCACAACAACAAGAGTGCATAAGGTCAGCGCCAACGAAATGTCTGTTCGCGACCAGCCAAATGCTGCTTCAAGCGGTTTGACGAACAGCGCAAATGTCACCCCGATGAAGGTGCTGTAGCTGCCAAACAACATTCCAACGCAGGCTGCAAAGACCACCCACCAGCCAAAAAAGAAGGGCCGCGTTTGGTGAGCAGTCATGTGGTGGGATGACTGGATGAAGTAGTCTTGGAAGTAAAAGGAACGCATGCCATCGGGCACTCCTGCTTCATTTCGTGTTACCAACGACTGACATTCAGCCTATCCCGGCAGAAATACCCTCGTCGATCAGAATGGTTGAGCCATGCATGGCTCGCGAGGCATTCGACACGAGGAAGCGAGCCACCTCTGCAATTTCCGACGGCTGGCTGAAGGTCGTGTTGCTCGGCGTGGCTTTTTCCATAGCCTTGATGTATTCCGCGTTGGCCAGATCGGTGCGGAAGGACTCATTCATGGGCGTCTCGGTGTTACCGGGCGCGATCGCGTTGATATTGATGTCAAAGGGCGCAAGATCGCAAGCAAGTGAGCGGGTCAGCATGACGATGGCAGCCTTGGTTGCGCAGTAGATCGAAAAGCCACTGATACCAACGTAGGCGGATACGGAACTGACGTTGACGATTTTTCCGCCACCGCGTTGTTTCAACTTGGGAACTGCTGCGTTTATGCAGTTCCATACGCCCTTGAGGTTGACGTCGATCATGCGCGAGCTGGCTTCACCGGAAGTTTCACCCAGAAAGGTGGGATAGTACACGCCAGCCGAGTTCACCAGGATATCCAGCCCGCCATGGGTTTCACATACTTTGGCTATCAGGGCTGCCACGTCCCCGGTGCTGCGCACATCCGTCACGTGCGCGCTTGCAGACCCACCATCCGCCCGGATGGAGCGGCACACCTCTTCGGCCTTGGAAAGAGTGCTGCTGGCCACCACGGCGACCGTTGCGCCGTCTTTGGCCAGTGCCTTCGCAATAGCCTCGCCGATCCCCGAACTGCCGCCCGTAACTATCGCAATCTTGCCTGACAACATGACTATCTCTCCCCAACCCCTTCAATTTTTTTCAAACCATCGTTGCAACACTAGCCCAGTGCGGCTTTGACCAAAGCTGTGCAGCGTTCACCCACACCCTCACCGCTGCACATGAAGTTGGGGCTATAACTGAAGGACAGGCGCGACTCCACATCCGCAATGCCGATGGCGCCGCCGGCTCCAGGGTGGCCGAAGTTCTTTGGATTGGCGCCCATCGGCGTTATTGGTGACTTGTTAATCATGAAGCCGAGTCCATACTTGAACTCCCGGTTCGTCAGTCCGCAGGCGCCTTCCCACTGGGCTGTCCGGGCCCGGTCAATCAGTTCCCGCGATAGCAGTTTCACGCCATCCAGTTCCCCCCCTTCAGCAAGTAGTGCATAGATTCGGGCCAGGGCAGCGGCATTGCCGTGACCATTAGCCGACGCAAAGACCGCCCGTCGAAATTCCAGTGAGTTAAAGAAGTCCGGTGTTTCGGGCATAACACGCCATGCACGACCGAGATTGCTGGCAGGCACTTTCATTGCGTTGAGGGTGACGCTGTCCGGGTTCGGGATGAGATCGGAGACTCTCGGAAGGTCTTCATCACGTAATCCGAATTGATAATCTGCGTTCAATGGCGCTGTAACCGCTTCCCTGAAGAAAGCGGCAAAATTCCGCTTGGCCACGCGCTGAACAAGTTCACCCACGAGATAACCCCAGGTCATGGAATGGTAAGCGCCACGGGTGCCAACCGGCCATTCTGGTTGTTGCTTCTCCAGTGCTTTGATCATGACTTCCCAATTCAGCATGCTGCCTTTCGGCGCCTGATCGAGATACAGCAAGCCAGCCAATCCCCCCATCAATTGTTCTACTGACATTTCTTCCTTGCCGGCCTGGCCAAATTCGGGCCAGTAGTCTGCAACCCGGGCGGCAAGATCGAGCTGGCCGCGTTCAATCAGGATGAGGGCGCATAGCGAAGCCATGGCTTTACCGGTTGACATCATGCAAACGATGGTGTCCTTTCGCCACGGCGTCGTTTTTTCCGCGTCGCAATAGCCACCCCAGAGATCGACGACCTTCTTCCCTTTCTTGTAGACGCAGACTGCGGCTCCGACTTCTCCACGGCTGCGAAAGTTTTCTTCAAAAACCTCGCGAAGAGATTCGAATCCAGTTTCGCATTCACCCTCTATCGGTACCAATGCATGTGCTCCATTCATGATGATCTGGCCATTGCGGAATCGAATTGACCTATTTGATCCCTGGGATCCAGGTGAAACGCAAACCGAAGGTTAAAGGTAGTCCCGGTCGACCGGAACGGCCTCCCGGTGGGAAACCGGCCGTTCCGGTGACATATTCTTCGTCGCTCAGGTTTTTACCCCAGAGCACCACGCGCCAACTGCCATTTGCCGTCTCATAGCCCAGGCTGGCGTTCACAAGACCGAAGGAGTCCTGGGTTTCGATATCATTATTGTCAGCAGTGAAGAAAACCTGGTCTTGCCAGTTGTATTCGCCGCGAAGGTAGATCTGGCCGCCACTTGACAGCGGAAAAACGTACTGAGCAGCCAGGCTTGCTGATGATTCAGGCGCGGAATTGAGATTATTACCCGTGGCGTCGATAAAGCCCCCGCCCGTAATTTGGGCTTGCCGGAAACTTGAATAGGTGGCATCCAGATATGCCAATGCAGCGGACAGTTCCAGCCGCGGTGTCGGCCGCGCCAGAATTTCGAGTTCCACTCCCTTGATCTCGGCATCGGCCGCGTTGGTGATGTCGATGACGCCCGCGACTATAAAAGATTGCACCTGGAGATCGGTATAGTCGTAGATAAATGCCGCCGCATTCAGTCTGAGGGTGTTGTTCAGATATTCACCTTTGGCGCCAATTTCGTAGGCCCAAATCTCTTCCGGTCCGAAAGCACGTTGGCTGCCATCCGGCAGCGTTGGGTTGGTCATATTAAAGTTGAACCCGCCGCTCTTATAGCCTTTGGTCACAGAGCCGTACGCCATTACTTCTTCTGTCAGTTGATAATCCAGACCAAATTTCGGCGTAACATCGTCGCCATCGAGGACGCTGGTGAAGGTAATGGGACCGACAATGGGATTTCCGGTAGCCAGCAGGTTGACGCGGAAATCCTGATTGAACGTCTTCTGTTCATCGATGTAGCGGCCGCCAACGATCAGGTTCAGTCGATCGGTCAAACTGTAGGTTGCTTGTCCAAAGGCCGCCCAGGATTCAATTTTGACGTTTGGGAAGTAATTGGGTGAAGTTCCGGGGACGAGAAACTGAAGGAACAGGTTTGAATCATTGTTTTCGTCATAGTAAAACGCGCCAACCAGCAAACTTAGCCTTTCAAAGTTCGCGGTGAGATTGAACTCCTGAGAAAAGGTCTGGGATTGGTCGTCAATGGTGGTGATCAGGATCGGCAAATCAGTATTGTCGGTATCGGCCTGCAGATACATGTCGTTTTCCCGATAGGCCGTCAGTGACTTAAGTGACCAGTGTTCGCTCAGACCCGTATTGATCTCCAGAGAGCTCCCCCAATCCTCACGATCGTAGATGCTTGGTCCGTCATCGGGCAATCGTTTGAAATCACCGAAAACGCTGTTGACCGTTGGCGTTAGTGAAGGGAAAACCAGCACCTTGTCGTAACCAAGAACGGTCTGATCCCATTGAGAGTAATCAGCGCGCAACAGGATCTCGGTATCCTCACCGGTCAAAAAGCGAAGCTGGCCGCGAAAAGACTGGGTGTCCTCATCGTCGATTTCGTCAACCTGGGCGGTAGGCAGAATCATTTCCCGGTAACCATCGTGAGCGCTATGAGAGGCAGAGAAACTACCAGAAAGACTTTCAGAAAGCGGCCCGCTGATATAACCCTCCAGTTGAAGCAGGCTCTCGTTACCTATGTTCGCCTGAAACTTGGACTCGACCTCATCACCAGGTTTGCGGGAAATGATATTGATCGTGCCACCAGCTGAGTTCCGTCCGTATAGCGTTCCCTGTGGTCCACGCAAGACTTCAACGCGCTCAACATCCAGAAAATTTGAGAACGTCGCAGCTGGCCGCCCAACATACACGCCATCCAGGTGAATCGTACTGCTGGGGTCAGCGCCGGCGAACACCGCATTGGTGCCCACGCCACGGATGAACACTTGCGCAAGAGTGGTGTTCTCGGTAATAAACAGGTTTGGCACGAACTGGGTCAGATCGCGTTGATTGGCGATCAATGAGCGTTCGATATCATCAGAAGTTAGTGCCGTAATCGAAATTGGGGTGCTCTGCAGAGATGCCGCGCCAACCTTCGAGGCAGTGACGATGACTTCTTCCAGCGCGTTTGCAGGCCCTTCGGCCTGCTGCGCACCAAGGGGTGCAATTGGAACCAGAGCAGCCCCAAGAATTAATGCACGGACCAGTTTAAAAGGATTGCAGTTGTCGTTAGATCGGTTCACGTTTTGGGGCATGCTGGCTTTCCTCAGGATGACTGATTTTTCATCAACAAAGGCAAGCGGAAGACAGCCAGCACTCAGCCTGCTGTGCCCGACTGTCTCCTGTGCCTTCGACTTTTTTTGCCGGTTTGTCCGGATGGATTTTCAGGATCTTCGAGTGCAGTTATGGACTTGACCACTTTGGGTCTCTTGGCCTCTGCCTGGCCGGTCATTGCTTTTCGTGTCGATGGCATCGCACTGAATAGCGCGCAGCACATCGTGATTAACTCTTCGATGAGCTCACCGACTTCAATCTGGCTCATCGCCTTATCTTCAAGGTGAAAGTCCAACAGTCCGGTCTCGCCGCGCCAAAAGGTATAGGCCCCGATCATTGCACCCAGTCGATAAACCAGTTGCTTGCGCGAATGATCTGGCAGGGTCTTCTGCAACTCCTCCAGGAAAGCACTCCGGACATGCACCCCTGTCTGGATGGTTGTGCTGCAGACCTCATCGTCCCCTTCTGAAAACATGCGCCCGTAGAATCTGAGCCAGGTCTTGGCAACACTTTCCGGGTTTCCGTAGTCATCAAAGAACGAACGGATATAGGCATCAATCAATTCTCTGAGCGGAATCGGGGCTGCCCCGAATTTCTTTCTCAGCTCAGCCAGCCGCACCAGCTTGGGTGTGCTGAGGAGCGCTGTGGACCGTTCGAGCACTTCCTGGTATAGCGCAATTTTGGAGCCAAAATAGTACCCAATCAGTGCATGATTAACCCCGGCCGCACGGGTGATTGCGCGAACGGACGCGCCCGCCAGGCCTTTGTCCGCAAAAATCTGTTCAGCAGCGCGAAGAATTCTTTCCCTGCTGTCATCGGTTTTCTGATTCATGACAACTCCTTCCTGTGTGAGTGAAGGATCATTGTGCTTTTTGCGCGCAGCCGACGGAATCATTTTTGAGCTATACACTTGTATTAGACATACGGTTTATACACTTGTCTTATACGAATGTATATGTTATTAATCCGCCGTGTCAAGCAAAAGATTCAGCACGCATTCAACAAGAGACTCATCGATGCGATTTGCCTGCGATACCGGTGGTACGTTTACGGATCTGATTGTTGAAGAGGCCGGTGGACGGCTTTCCATGTATAAATCAGCGACAACGCCGGAAGACCCGGTGCAGGGGGTGCTGGATACATTTGAACTGGCCGCCAGGGACCGAAATCTGGAATTGCCTGAGTTCCTTAGCCGCGGTGAGATGTTCATCCATGGCACCACTCACGCCATCAATGCCATCATCACCGGCAACACGGCCAGGACGGCTTTGCTGACCACCCGGGGACACCCGGACGTTCTGGTGCTGCGCGAGGGTGGCCGGTCCGAGCCTTTCAATCAAACGGTACCGTTTCCAGAGCCCTATATTCCCCGCGCTCTGACATTCGAAATCCCAGAACGGATCGGCAGCAATGGCCTGGTCATCCAGCCTCTTGACGAACAGGCTACCGTAGCAATTCTCATGAGCCTGGACGGGCAGGCAGTGGAAGCGGTAGCCGTATGCTTCCTGTGGTCGATCATCAACCCGGACCACGAATTGCGGGTAGGTGAGCTGATAGAGGAAGTGCTGCCCGGCGTCCCCTACACGCTCTCCCATCAACTCAACCCCACCTTGCGCGAATACCGCCGCGCCAGCGCGGCCAGCATCGATGCGTCGCTGAAACCATTGATGGGCAAATATATGTCGGGACTCACCCGCCGTCTCAGCGATGCCGGCTTCAAAGGTCGTGTACAGCTGTTGACGTCACAAGGAGGCATGATAGATGCGCTGGCCTTGTCAAAAACGCCTATCCATGCTCTCAATTCCGGCCCCAGCATGGCGCCTATTGCCGGCCGCCACTACTGCCGCATCGAAGGTCTGAGCGAGGACATCATCGTCGCCGACACCGGCGGCACCACCTATGACGTCAGCCTGGTAAGGGGTGGCACCATCCCCTGGACACGCGAGACATGGATCGGTCACCCCTTTCGTGGACACATGACCGGTTTTCCGTCGGTCGATGTCAAAAGTGTCGGCGCCGGCGGCGGCAGTGTCGCCTGGGTGGATGAAGGCGGCATGCTGCATGTGGGGCCGAAGAGCGCCGGTGCCAGACCCGGGCCCGTTTGCTATGGCCAGGGCGGGCAGAAAGCCACCGTTACCGACGCTGCCCTGGTGCTGGGTTATATCGACCCAGCGTATTTCCTCGGTGGTGCTTTGCCCCTGCATGCAGATCTCGCCAACCGCGCCATTCAGGAGCAAATCGCCCGCCCACTAGGCCTGTCACTGCACGAGGGTGCCGCTGCGGTCGTGGACGTGGCCACCGAGAACATGGTGCAGGCCATTACCGACATCACGGTCAACCAGGGCATCGACCCGGCCAATGCGGTATTGGTTGGCGGTGGTGGTGCGGCGGGGCTGAATTCGATATTCATTGCCAGGCGCCTTGGTTGCCGCAAACTGATCATCCCCGAGTTAGGAGCTGCATTGAGCGCAGCAGGGGCATTGATGTCTGACCTGAACGCCGAGTACCGCAGCATGTTCTTCGCTGCCAGCGATCAGTTCGACCGTGACAAGGTCAATAGCGTGCTGGAATCATTGGGTGAGAAATGCCGGACATTCATCGACAACGCTTCGGTCAAGCTACTCGATCATCGAATTGAATATTCGGTGGAAGCAAGATATCGCCATCAGGTTTGGGAAATAGAAGTGCCGCTGCGTGGCGGAAAATTTGTCTCCAGCGAAGATCTGGAGCAGTTTGTTCAGGACTTCCATGCGGCGCATGAGTCCCTGTTCGCCTTTCGCGATGAAGGTTCCCACGTGGAGATGGTGGGCTGGACTGCCAAAGCGTGCTGCCGACTGCGCAACACTGGCATCGGTCGGCTGGAGACGACAGATCAGCAGGATCAACCCACGAGCCGACGCATTTACCTGCGAGGTGCAGGCGCCAGCGACGTGGCACTGCACCGCTTTGAGACTTTGGCAGTAGATACTGTGCTGGGCGGCCCGGCCATCATCGAATCACCCTTTACGACCATCGTGGTAGATGGCGATGCCCGCTTCTCGCGAAGTGCGGCTGGCAGCCTGATCATTGAATTGTGCAATGGAGAATCCGCATGACCGGTATACCGTTTGACGGGGCACGTCTGGCGATCATGAGCAATCGCTTTGAGGGCATTGCCAGGAAGATGGCCAATACGCTCTATCGCACCGGGCGCTCCGGCGTATTGAACCGCGCCAGGGATTTTTCCTGTTGCATCGTCACCCGCGATTGTGAATTGCTGGCCGCGGCGGAAAGCTTGCCTATCCACGTTCTGGCCGGCCCCGATCAGATGGCGGCAGCGATGCACCAGTTTCATCCAGAGCTTAAGCGGGGCGATGCCTTTCTGCACAACTCGCCCTATCACGGCTGCTCACATCCAGCTGACCACACGATTCTGGTGCCTGTAATCGATAATGACGGAGTCCACCAATTCACCGTGGTGGCCAAGGCTCACCAGGCGGACATCGGCAATTCCATTCCCACGACCTACCATGGCGCCGCCCGGGACGTCTACGAGGAAGGTGCACTGATCTTTCCCTGCGTCCAGGTCGAACGCGGATACAGAACCATTAAGGATATCGTGCGCATGTGCGAAATGCGCATCCGCGTGGCGGAACAGTGGAAGGGTGATTTCCTGGCCATGCTGGGTTCGGCCCGCATCGGTGAACGCGAGATTATGGTACTGGCGGATGAACTCGGTTGGGGTTACCTGCACGAGTTTGCCAGTCAATGGCTTGACTACAGTGAACGGCGCATGATCAACGCCATCAGGGCACTGCCCGCCGGTCGAGCCACGTCTTCGAGTACCCACGACCCCTTTCCGGGAACCCCCGAGGAAGGAGTTACCATCAACGCCACCATCACCGTCGACCCGGAAGCGGCGACGGTGGAAGTCGACCTGCTCGACAATCCGGACGCACTGCCCTGTGGCTTGAATGTCAGCGAGGCCTGTACTCGAACCTCCTGCCTGATTGGCGTGTTTAATTCGATCGACCACACGGTGCCCAAGAATGCCGGGTCATTCAGGCGCGTCCAAATGAAGCTTAAGCAAGGCGGTGTGGTCGGCGTTCCTCAGCACCCAACCAGTTGCTCCGTGGCGACCACCAACCTGGCCGACCGCATCGCTGCGGCCGTTCAAACTGCTTTTTCGAAAATAGCTGATGGCATCGGAATGGCGGAGATCGGCGCTGTCATTCCGCCGGCTGCTGGCGTGATTTCGGGTGTGGACCCCAGAACCGGGAAAGCCTTCGTCAACCAGCTCTTTTTGGGTGCTACAGGTGGCGGCGCGGGACCCTTGGCAGACTGCTGGATGACCTATTGTCATGTGGGTAACGGTGGCCTGTGCTACCTGGACAGCATTGAACTGGATGAAATCTACCAACCCATTCATGTCCACGCCAGGTACCTGATGCCGGACACCGAAGGCGCCGGACGCTATCGTGGAGCACCCAGCCTGTTTGTGGAGTATGGACCTGTCAATTGCGGCATCGAAATCGGTTACGTCAGTGACGGTGTTCATAACACAGCCAAAGGCGTCCTCGGTGGCGGAAACGGTCACGGCGCTGAACAGTTCCGGCGCACGAAATCGGGTGATCTGCAACTGCTGGATGCTTGCGCACAGGTCAGGTTGCTGGAAGGTGAAACCGTCGTTTCGATATCCTGCGGCGGCGGTGGCTACGGTCCAGCGAGTGAACGGGACCCTGAAAAGGTGAGGCACGATGTTCAGGAAGGCTGGATTACGCAACAACGCGCCCGGGAAGTTTATCGAGTGGCGCTCGATGCGAAAGATGAAGTCGATATTAAAGGGACCGCGGCCCTCAGATCCGCTTGATTTTGGGCTCACGTCCCGGGCCGGATAATCATGGAGCAGCAAGGATGAAGACACGTCAGTTTTCCAATGAGGAAATGAGCCAATACGTGGCGCGATTCAATGCGTTGGAGCCGCTGGAAGCCATGAAGGTGAATGACATTCCGCTGAGCGCCCGAGACCTGATTTGGTCGCGCAAACTGTTGCCCGTGGTTTCTCCCCGGAACGGTAACACGCCATTTGGTACAGCCCCGATCCGGGATCAGGATTTTTCCATTACCTATGCCGTCTGCCCGCCAGGTACCGGGCCGAGCCTGCATGCCCACCACAAGACCACCGAAACCTTCACTTGCCTGCAGGGGCGTTTCGAATTCCGCTGGGGTGACAAGGGTGAAGACAGTCTGGTATTGGATCGGCTGGATACCTTTGCGGTGCCGCCCGGTGTGTGCCGGGCCTTCCGCAATATCGGCCAGGAGGAAGGCATTCTTCAGGTGCTGATCACCGGAGGTGTCCATGACATGCAGGACATTGCCTTTCCTCCGCAGACCGCGGATGAACTGAATGCGGTGCAGCCCGGGCTGTCGGAATTCTTTGGCGAAATCGGTTTGAAGTTCGACGCCGGGGTTTAGTGAGCGGTCCGTTGACCACATAATTTTCCATTGGGAGCAATTTTATGGCGAGAAAAGTCATCCTGACTTGTGCAGTGACCGGCAACGCACCGTTCAACCGCAAGCACCCAAACTTTCCGGTCACGCCTGAGCAGATCTGCGCAGCCGTCGTTGAGGCGGCCGCGGCCGGCGCGTCGATTGCTCACATCCACGTGCGCGATCCAGTGACCGGTGAAGGTGTCCGGGACAGCGTTCTTTTCGCCGAGGTTGTCGACCGCATCCGCCAGACCGGTACAGACATCGTCCTGAACCTGACGGCCGGTATGGGTGCATTATTCCTCCCCGACCCGGCGGATGAGAGTCGAGGCCTGCCAGAGAGCGATGTGATCAGCGTCGAAGAGCGCACACGGCACCTGGTCGAGTGTCTGCCGGAAATGGCCTCACTGGATATCACGACCGGCAACCAGGTTGAAGGGTCGTTCGAGTTCGTCTACCTCAACACCACGCGTACCCTGCGCGGAATGGCAAACCGTTTTCAAGAGTTGGGAATCAAGCCGGAACTGGAAGTGTTCTCGGCGGGCGATATCCTGTTCGGAAAGCAGCTAATCAGGGAGGGCTTGATCGAAGAACCATCACTGTTTCAATTGGTTCTCGGCGTACTCTGGGGCGCTCCAGCTGACCCCGAAACCATGATTTACATGCGCAATTTACTACCCCCTGGGGCAATTTGGTGCGCGCTCGGAACCAGCCGGATGGAAATGCCCATCGTCGCCCAGTCCGTGCTTCTGGGTGGTAACGTACGCGTCGGGTTGGAGGACAACCTGTACCTGAAGCGAGGCGTTTTCGCGTCCAACGGCCAACTTGTGGAGCGTGCGAGGACAATCATAGAGTGCCTTGGAGAGGAGGTAGCGACGCCTGCGGAAGCACGGCAGGCGCTGCGTTTGAAGGATCCTTGGCAGGCCAATCAGCAGAAAACTGCTGGCTCGCGACCGTGAACATGCCTGTGAGTAAAGAAGGCAGGTTCGCCGGGGAATCGGTTTTCGTCACCGGTGCGGGTTCCAGCGTGGGCCGCGTGATGGCACAGGGGTTTGCGACCGAAGGCGCACGCGTTCATATCTGCGACGTACTCGAAAAGCCATTACGTGAAACGTTGGACGCCAACCCGGGCATGTGCGGCAGTATTGCCAACGTGGGAAACCCAGCCGAAGTGGCGCAAATGTTCGCTGAGGCTCGTGCGTGGATGGGTGATGTCACGATCCTGGTCAACACAGTCGGGATCGGCGGGCCGCGAGCACCGGTCGAGGAGATCAGCGACGCGGACTGGCAGGAGTCGATGGCCATAAACGTCAGCGGGATGTTCCATTGCATCCGCGAGGTTGTCCCTGCCATGAAGCAGGCGAGGCACGGCGCAATCATCAATTTTTCCTCAGGATCGACACGAACTGGCCTCCCCTTCCGCACACCCTACGTGGTTTCCAAATATGCCGTCGAGGGCCTGACCCGCAACCTCGCACGCGAACTCGGACCGGACAACATCCGGGTCAATGCGATCCTTCCGGGGATGATAGACAACGAGCGTATGCGCGGCATCGTTCGACGTACGGCCGAAGCCCAAGGTCGTCAGCCGGAACAGGTCCAGGCCGACTACTTGCGCTATATTTCGATGCAGACGATGATCTCACCTGTCGAAATATCTGACATGGTTTTGTTTCTGGCGTCAGGTGCCGCACGTCACGTGACCGGACAGCTGATCGGCGTAGACGGAAACGTCGAGTGGGAGTTTTGAGGCTGCTCAATTTTTTGTATGCCAAGAAGTCAACCTCAAGCGTACATCTAAATATCTACCCCGACCGTGGTCAGGATTGCTTGCCAACTATTTGACCAAGGCAGCGGGAGAAGTCCAGTATAGTGTGGCCTGCTATTATCGAACTTGATCTGATGGTATTTCGAATCTGCAGTGAAGCAAACTGGCGGAAGTAGGCATTCCCCCTTGAGCCAAACTCCCGGCACAATCGAGCTAATCTGTGCAATGCACCGATGGAGGATTCAATGCGCTTTTCACTCGCCTGCCCCCTGATCCTGGTTTTGGGCCTGATGGCGGGGCCAGCAGCTGCGGATCCCGACGTGCGCAACGCGCAACTGGGCGACTGCTCCCTGGAAAGCGGCGCGATCATCCATGACTGTATTATTGCCTACCGGATCATGGGGGAGCTCAATCAGCAGAAGTCGAACGTAATCGTCTTCCCCACGTGGTACAACGGTTCGACGGCCGACCTGCTGGAAAACGGGTTCATCGGGCCCGGCGCATTGGTCGATACCGATCGCTACCAGGTCATCGCCGTCGAGTCTTTCGGCAACGGACTCTCATCCTCACCCTCCAACAGTCCGCGGCAGGCCGGGGAAAACTTCCCGCGGTTCACGCTCCGTGACATGGTCACGGCGCAGCACCGGCTGCTGACGGAGCAGCTCGGTTTCGACCAGGTGTTCGCGGTCGCAGGGATTTCCATGGGTGGCATGCAGGCTTTCGAATGGATGGTAAGCCATCCTGCTTTCATGGAAAAAATCGTTGCCATCGAGGGCACACCCTGGCCCAGCGCCTACGATCTGCTGCTGTGGGGCGCGTGGCGCGATGCCAGCTTTGTCAACCGGGGTGATCCGGACAGCCTGCAGCTGGAGGGAGCGCTGCAGGCCAAACTGGGTGCGTTGACGCTTTGGACGCCGCGGCAATTCAATACCCTGGTGGAGCCCGCCGCTCTCGATACCTTCCTCCAGGGCTTCACCGGAGAAATTTCGCCCCAGCGCATGCTGGACCGGCGCTATCAGACCTTCGCCATGTTGGAACACGATATCCGCCGTTCTTTCAGGGATCCCGTGACGGAGATTCCCGTTGCCGTTCGAGCCAAAGTGCTGGTGGTTGTTTTTGCACAGGATCACATGGTCAATCCGGCACCTTCGCTCGAGCTGGCCGAAATGATCGGTGCCAGGGCGCGGGTGTTCGATTCACCCTGCGGCCACATGAGCCCCAGCGCTGCATGCATCCTGGATGAAATCCGCTCCGAGGTCAGCGCTTTTCTCGAATGAAGCAGGCCTCTCCACAGACCTTTTGTGCTGCCCGGGAATGGTGATGCAATATCGCAGGCTGGGCCGGACCGGCTTGAACGTCTCGATACTATCGCTTGGTTCAGGGGGGGAGAACAGGTTCGGCCAGGCGCGCCATGTTCCGCGCAAGGATATCCATCGGCTGGTCAGGTCCGCACTGGAGCTGGGCATCAATTTCTTCGACACCTCGGCTGCTTATGAGCAAAGTGAATCGCTGCTGGGTGAGGCGCTCCGAGGTGTGCCAAAGAACAGTTATTACCTGGCCACCAAGATATTTCCCCGGCACGGGAACAGGGTCCTGGGGGGCGCCGAAACCAGGCGACTGGTGGATCGAAGTTTGCGACGTCTTAACGTGGACGAGCTGGACATTCTGCAATTGCATGGGGTCACCCCGGATACCTACCTTGAAACACGGGATCGGCTGATGCCCGAATTGGAAAGGTTGCAGGCCGAAGGCAAGGTCCGCTACATCGGCATCACGGAATCGAGTAAACGCGACCCCCAGCACCGCATGTTGAGGTCGGCGCTGCAGGACAACCTTTTCGACACCATCATGGTTGCCTATGACCTGTCCAATCGCTCCGCTGAAAAAGTGGTTTTTCCACTGGCCCAGGCAAATGACGTGGGGGTGATCGCAATGGCAGTGGCCAGGTACAACGTGCCCAGAAGTGCCGCTACGCGCGTGAAATTGTTTGCATGGTCACTGGCGAGTCTGGCCGCATCTTTACCCGATTGGGGCGGATTCAAAGTCAGGCTGCAGGGTGTGCTGTCGGCTCTTACCCGATCCGGGCCCAGGCAAGGCCTCGACCTGGCCAGGACAAGCGGAGGAACACCCCTGCAACTGCCCGAGGCAGCCTATACCTTCGCTGCGTCACAGCCCGCCGTTGCCACAGTCCTGACGGGGACAACCAGCCTGGTCCACTTGCAAAGGAACGTTGTGGCTGTCCTGGAGTCAGCGTTGACCGCGGAAGAGATTGGAGCTTTGCTTGCGCTCTTGAATCATAGAAAATTGACCCGGCCGGATTGATGCTGAAGCACTTTTGGGGCCGGCAATGAAAATGCGGGTACTGTGATAAACTCCGGCCGTCCATGTCGGATGCTCTTGCAGGAGGGTGCTTGAGAACCACATTACACTTACGATTCGCTGTCCTTGTGACTGCGCTTTTCCTCACGGTCAATTCCGCTGGTGTTGAAGCAGCGGATGCTGGTGAGGATGAGGCCGATGATGCCGGTGAGGAAGCGATTTTCCCCCTGCCGCAGCTCATCGTTCAGGGCAAGAAAGTCGATGCCCCGCCTTCGCTGATCGTGCGCGAGGTTGGTATCGAGGACATGGTTGCCCGCAACGCTCATACGGTTGGCGAGGCGTTAATCTACGTGCCCGGCGTCAACGTGCAAGTTGGCGGAACTTCAGGCGATGCCCGGGCCTGGATCAGGGGCTACCGTGATCGCGACGTGTTGGTTCTATTCAATGGCATTCCAGTTGCGACAGGCTTCGAGGGTACGATCGACCTCAACGAGATCGCCGTGCAGCGCGTCGCCACCATCAAGGTGCTTAAAAGCGCTCCTTCGGTTGTCTACGGCACCAATGGGGTGGGCGGGGTCATCGATGTGGTCCCTGAGAGCGGTGTCACGGAGTCTTTTCTCGACGGCAGACTTGAATTCGGCAGCGATGATCGGGCGTTTGTGCAGGCCAGCGGCGGTGGTGGCAACGGCAATCTCAGTTACGCGCTGTCGGTGCAGTACCAGCAAGCGGATGATTATTCCCTGTCAGATGATTACGTTCCAGAACTCAACCAGCCCGCGGGCGATCGCGTCAACAGCGACTTCGAGCGCGGCAGCCTTTTTCTCCAGCTTGATGCGCAGGAAACCCCCATCGGCCACACCTCCCTGTTTTTGAACATGGCTGATGCGGACAAAGGTCTTGCCATCGAAACCGGGGTGGACGATCCGGCGTATGAGCGGCTGACCAATTCACGCCGGAATACCCTTGGCTTTTCCAATGACTTTGTCCGCATACCACTATCGTTGAATCTTTATTACAACGCCTACGACAGCGAACTGACGGCCTATACCGACGACAGTTTCACCGAAGTGGATGACATTGAATCCGCCGAGGACTATGCCCTGGGCGGCAAGCTGTATTCAATTCTGGAGACCTCAGGTAACAATAAATTGATCCTGACGGCCGGGGGGCAAAACGATGTATTCAAGGGCGAAGGCGAATTGGAAGATGGAAACAAGGCCGAGCTGACCACCTGGACACTGGCGGCCGAGGATGAATTCTGGATTACGGAGAAGCTGTCATTGGCAGCAGGCGGCATTTTCGTTTACTTCGACCAGACTCTTCTCGACCGGTCAAGCAATGCCTTCAACCCGCAGCTTGCACTTGCCTGGCAGGCTACGCCCAGGCTGTCGCTGCATGCCTCGGTTGCCGAGCGCACGCGTTTTCCAAAATTACGTGAACTGTACCGGCGGCGCTTCGGCAATCCCGACCTGGAACCGCAGACCGCAATCAACTACGAGGCCGGGGTCATGTTCCAGCATAAGGTCGGCTGGACCAGCGACTTCGCCGTATTTCACAGCGATATCGACGGTCTCATCGAGCGCGCGGACCGCAGGGCGCTCTATACCAACTTCGATACGGTAAAGATCAATGGTATCGAAGCTGCGACCAGCTACTGGATCAGCGATGCATTTTTAACCCGGCTGGGTTACACCTACGTGGATGCTGAGGAGGATGTCCCCGGCGGGGGTAGCCGGCAGTTGCGCAGCCGGCCCAAGCACACGGTGGTGGCTGAGCTGCGCTACAGTTTTCCGCATGCAGTTCTCGTGTCCTTCAGTGGCATTTACGTATCCCATCTGTACGACCTGGACCCCGAAGATACCTACACGGAGCTATCGAGCTACTTTGTAGCCAACATCAAGGCCAGTTGGGCATTTTCCGATCGTTACGAAGCCTACCTGTCCTTGTCCAACCTGGGCGACACCGACTACCTGCAGCGCCTGGGCGACCCACGGGAAGGACGGGCCTTCTTGTTGGGACTTAGCGCTGGGTTTTGAGATTGGAGCGCGCAGGAAAGACTTCGATTTTCCATCTGGCCTTGTTGTTCGCAGCGGTTCAGTTAATAGCCGCGGGTTCTGCCCAGGCCGAGGGTGATTGCCCGGGTCTGGCCGGCGAGACCATTCGCTGGCTTGTCCCTTCCCGTCCGGGCGGTGGTTATGACGCTTACTCCCGTTTGATTCAACCATTTCTTGAACACCGGCTGGCAGCCCGCGTTTTAATCGAGAATCATCCCGATGCAGGGGGTGTCGTAGGCGCCATCATGCTGCGTGACGCCGCGCCGGATGGCAGGACACTTGGCATCATCAATGCTTCCGGTCTGCTTGCCGCCAACGCGATCGAGGGCCATTTAGCACCGGATCCTGTGACTGATTTCACCATCCTGGGGCAGGTGGTCAGAAATCATGTGGTCATGTTCACCGGACGTGATTCGGGTTTGATCGACCTGGTGTCTCTCCTGCAGGCGGCGCAATCCCGGCCGATCGTCATTGGTGTACGCGACCTGGGTTCCACCAGCTTTTATTCAGCGCCGGTTGCCGCCGAGCTGCTCGGCATGGATTATGATCTGGTAAGCGGCTATGTCGGCAGCCCGGCCCGTACCCTTGCCGTGATGCGCGGGGAGGTCGATATCGTGCTGGGTCATTTCGACTCGGTGCAGGGCCAGGTGCAGGCGGGAGAGCTGATCCCTTTGTTGCAGTTGACCGATTTGGCGGTCAGCGGCCTGGATGTGCCGCGGTTGGGCGGGCCTGAAGGCATTGCAAGTCAGCGCGCCCCGCTTACCGGTAGAACGCCGCAGGAGGCAGAGCAGCTGGCCGCTGATCTCGCTGCGGTTGTTGGCGCCGGACGTTTGGCCGCCGGCCCACCGGGTTTACCCGGGCAGATATCAGCCTGCCTGGGGACTACTCTTGGCGCGATACTCCAGAGCGAAGCGTTCCTGCTGGCGGCCGAACAGGCCCGACTTACCATCGAATACAAAAGTGGCGCAGCAGCCTACCGTGATTTGCTGGCCGGGGCGCGGGGCATGGAACAGTTCCACGATCTGATCCGCGCGGCCGTCGAGCAGGCGAGGGAGTAGGGCGGGCGGCATGGACTCCATGGTGCTCGAAGCCGCTCTGGAGAGCCTGGCACTCGTGCTGTCCTGGCCTTACATCCTCTACCCATTGGCGGGCACCCTGCTGGCTATGGTGTTCTCGGCCACCCCCGGCCTGAACAGCTCCAGCCTGATGGCGCTTGCTATCCCGGTGACCTACGCCTGGGACCCGCTGGCGGTAATGTTGTTGTTCGGCGCCTTCGTCGGCGGTGCAACGTTCATGGGTTCGGTCACGGCTATTCTGTTCAACATACCGGGCAAGGCGCAGAACGCCGTGACCCTGCTCGACGGTTATCCAATGACCGAACAGGGCCAGGCGAAAACCGCTATCGGTTGCGCGGCGGCGTCCTCGGCACTCGGCTCGACTCTTGGCATTTTCATCCTGGTGGCACTGATACCGTTGATGCGTCAAGCGGCCATTGCCCTGGGACCTGCGGAGTACCTGATGCTGGCGATCTGGGGATTAACCATGCTGGCGGCGCTGGTGGGTAATTCCGTGATCAAGGGCCTGGCTGCTGCCGGCATGGGACTTGCCCTGGCCATGGTCGGTTATGACCCACGCACGGCCGAACAGCGCTTTACTTTCGGCCTCGAGTACCTGCACGATGGCCTCAGCCTGGTGCCGGTGTTCCTCGGGCTGTTTGCCCTCGCTGAAGTCATCGATTTGGTTGCCAGTGGACGGGAGACTCTGTCCGGCAGACTGCGTGTTCAGCACATGGGCGGCAGCGTCACCGAGGGCGTGCGCTCAGTGTTCCGGCATTTCGGGTTGTTCCTGCGCAGTTCGGTCATCGGTACGGTGATTGGAGCGATTCCAGGAATCGGCAGCGCGGTCGCCGGTTTCATTGCCTACGGCCATGCCAGCCAGACGGCCCGGGACCGTTCCCGATTCGGCCACGGTGATATCCGCGGGGTACTGGCGCCGGAAGCGGCGATGGATGCCAAGGATGGCGGGGCGCTGATCCCAACGCTGGCGCTTGGCATTCCGGGCGGCACCGGGACGGCCGTTCTGCTCGGCGCCTTGACGCTGCACGGCCTGACGCCTGGCCGCGAATTACTGACCGAAAACCTGGTGCTGGTTTTCGCGCTGATCTGGTCTCTGTTCCTGTCGAACTGGATAACCTCGCTGCTGGGCCTGGCCCTGGTGAACCCGATGGCGCGGCTCAGCACCATCCGCACCTCGCGAATGGTTCCCATCATTCTGGCCATGGCGGTGCTCGGTGCCGTGCAGTACCGGGGTCAGATCGCCGACGCTGCCTGCGCCGTATTTTTCGGTCTGCTCGGTTATCTGATGAAACGGCTCGACTGGTCGCGAATTCCGCTGGTCATCGCGCTGGCCCTCGCGCCGCTGTTCGAAACCAACCTGCATTTGACGCTGAGACTGCAGGAGCTCGGGCGCATCGATTTCTGGTCGCGGCCGGTCGTTATCGGCTTGTTGCTGCTGACCATTGGCAACCTGTTCCTGCCGGCATTGGTGGGCAGGCTAAGGTCTTACCGAGGAGGCCGGCGGCAATGACAGTGGGCAGAAAGCGGAGGCTTGCTCCTGTCCTGCCCGGCAGCGGGTTGACCCTGGCGTTTCTTGCCACAGCGTCACTAATGCTGTGGGTATCGTTTGATCTCAGCCGGACCTCGGCCTGGATTCCCCAGCTTGTCCTGGCGTTTACAGTGATGCTGTTGCTGCTGCAATTGTCGGCGGAACTATTGGCCGCGCGCGCAGCGCCAACGGGTGGCGAGACGCCAGCGGCAGGCGGTCGTGGTGCTCGGGTGGTTCATGCCCTTGCATGGATCAGCCTTTTGATGCTGGCCAGTTGGTTGCTCGGCACAGCCCTTGGCAGTGCCTTGTTCTGTTTTGCGTGGTTACGCTGGCATGCCGGAGATCGCTGGCTCGTCAGCCTGGCGATCGCCGGGGGCCTGGGCCTGGTTCTATGGCTTCTATTCGTGGTGCTGTTTGGTGTCGGTCTTTACGCCGGTGTGCTCTGGCCGCTGTTGCGATAGCTTTCGGGCTACTGTTCGCCGCCGGATCAGTTCGTACAGGATGGTGCGGCTGATGCGGATGAGCGGCGGCAGGGGATCGGACAACCAACCCCGGTTCAGCGGGTTGGTGACACGCGGCCTGCGGCTGAAATACTCCGATTTATAATCGCGCAGCAAGCGCGGGATCGATTCTGCATCGAAAGTACTTGCGTCGTAGCCGGCGGTCCGAAACCGCTTACGCAGCCAATGTTTGGCCTGGTCCACACACAGACCAAGCAGATGCAGGATGTCCCAAAGCGGGTCCAGCAGCAAAACACCGTCAGGTAGGGTAGGAACCTCGCCCACTGGCTGGCCCTGCGCGAGGCGCAGGTACATGAGTGGCTCGTTGACACCAAATTCGGTGCGGTACCAGAGGTTATGTCCAAAACGCGGGTTGATCTCCATGAGCCGCGGTATGCCGTCCCGCGCATCCACGATCGTCTGTGCGGTCATGCCGCCCCAGATGCCAAGTTTCCGCACCAGTGCAAGGATTTCCTCGACCAGTGGCACATTGGAGGTGGTCTCAACGACCGCGCTGGGGGTTCGCATGCCGATCTTTCGATAGCGGAGCACCTGTGGCGAATACAGCGCCACGACTTCGAAGCGGGGACTGACCACCAGGTAGTAGCTGCGCTTGGTCAAGGCTGGCACGTACTCCTGCAGTAGTGGCCTTGGCTGGATTTCGCTGAGTTCATTGAATATGGCCTCGAGTTCGTCCAGGTCCCGCGCCAGGCGGATATTGGCGCCATGCGCATTGCAGCGCGGCTTGAGTACCCAGGGCGGAGCGAGTTCGGCCGCACCGGCGAGCAGCTCGGCGCGATTGCCTGGAACGCGTGTCGCGGGGATGGGAAAGCCGGCCGCCAGGGCCGCTTTAAGCGTGAGGTCCTTATCCAGAATGCGGGTCAGGGTCCCGTACTCGGGCACCACCGTGACGATACCCTGTGCGGCCATGCGGGCCTTGTTCTTGGCAAAAACGTAAACCTCGGCGTCGTAGGACGGGAAGATGACGTCGATGTGCTCCTTGGCACAAATCTCTTCGATGCGCCTGATGTAGTTTTCTTCCGCCGGAGTATTGCCGGCCTGTATTCGGCCGGCCCGCCAATCCGCCGAGCAATCGGGCGCGGTGTAGCGTTTGCTGACGTGCCGTGACCAGGCGGGAATACCCGACCAGCGCTTGAAGAGGTTTCCCTCGCTCACCGTGACCACGACCCGGTCGGCCACGTGACGCAGGCAGCGCAGGATCAGGTAGGGCTGTTCTTCCTGGGTATTGGTGATGAGCAGGTTCATGGCGTATTGCAGCCGCTGAACCCTTGCGCTTTCATGCCCGGCGCTTTCTTGCCCGGTATGGTGTCATCGCTTTCTCTTTGCTGCCTGGTCAAGTCCCCTCTCCCACTCTTTTCTGCTTTCAGCTGTGTCCACTTCGATCTGGTCCTCGAAATGCAGGCCGATGTTTCTCACCAGGCCGGGGATGTTTATGGCCAGGTAACGGGCGGACGTCAGGCCACTGTTCATATGCTGTTGATACCAAAAAACCGGCGGCGCAAACAGTGTTCCCGGTTTCCAGTCCACGCGTAATCTGTCGTTCCAGTCGCCTTCACGCCAGATTAAAGAAATTCCATCACCGGAAAGGATGAGAACGAAGGCATTGCTGGTCAGGCGGTGCGCCTTCTTGAGCATTTTTGGCGGCAGCTGCGAAATGTGCATGCTCAGCATGCTGTTGCCAGCCATGAGCCAACGTATGGATTCATTGCCCTTACCCCGGAAATCATTGTGGCGAGTTGCGGTGGTCCGGATATCCTTGACAAAATTGGCGCTGATCTCTAGTCGGTGTATGTCTCCTGTCTTTTCCAGGTAATCCGGCTCGCCAGCGTAGCGGTCGGTGAATGCGCTGGGATTGTCGTCGATGAAATCCTCGTTGTTCATGACGTTGAGCACCAGGGGGAAACTGGTGACCATCAGCATCCTGGCCGGCTCATTGCCGGAATTGTGATGCTGGTGGCGGACGTTCAAAGGCACCGAGAATAAATCTCCCGCAGCCCAGTCGATCCGCTGCAGCGGTTTGCCCTCCTGCTGCAGGATGGTGTGGCCCTTGCCGCTGAGGAAATAGATGCCTATTTCGTACAGGTGGCGCTGGCTGTTTGTTTTCCCCCCGGGCGGAATCTCCAGAATCCGGCTATCGATCATCTGGTAGTCGGCCAGGCGCAGGTAGAGGCCCGCCACGCCCGCGCCCATTTGTGGCCAGGGTGAGAGCGCGACGTGTTCTATATCCTGAATCACCAGTCCTTCGAAAATGGGAATATCTTTTCTGGCCCGCACGAGCCAGCGCTGGTAGGGCGAGTTCAG
The DNA here is from genome assembly GCA_035292625.1 of Lysobacterales bacterium. Taxonomy (GTDB): domain Bacteria; phylum Pseudomonadota; class Gammaproteobacteria; order Xanthomonadales; family SZUA-36; genus SHZL01. The sequence continues at coordinate 32,397 of DATDPS010000269.1, forward strand.
CGGTGGAGTGCGGAGAATCGTCGGTGCGACCAGATCCTCGCCTTTCACGTAGGCGAACATTGCGAAAAAAACCCTTCGCGCCAGGCCTGATTTGACCGCAAGGACAACCCCCAGGAAAAACAGCACGAAGGCAGCGAGGATGGCCATGTTTGTGGTCACTGAATAGCTAGTGGCCTGTAACAGCCAAATCAATACCGCCTGGGCGCGCCTCGCGCACCGATGCGGTGTTGCTCGTCGTCGCCATAGCGCCCACTATGCCTCCTCCTCGCGCCTTGCCTCGGTACGCGATGCATCACCCAGATCAGTACCGCTTTGGCTGTTACAGGCCACTAGTCCGAATAATGGAAGTGCGTATGATAAGTCATTCGCACCTGACGATTGTCATCACTCGTCGGCCGCAACGTTTTCCAGTTCCCTTTCCCACTCATCCCTGACTGCAGCGATGTCCACTTCAAGGTAATTCTGGAAGTGCAGGCCGAGATTTCTCACGATACCCGGAACATTGATTGCCAGGTGACGGGCAGGCGTCGAACTGCTGTTGAAGTGCTGGTGATACCAGTAGGTGGGCGGTACGAACAGCGTGCCTGCTTGCCAGTTAACCCGCACCCTCTCATCGTAGGCGCCTTCCCGCCAGGCCACAGAGTAGCCTGTGCCGGAGAGCAGCAGAATAAATGCATCACTGGCATGCCGGTGCCCCTTGTTATGCGCCTTGGGGGGCAACTGCATAACGTGCATTTTCAGCATGCTGTTGCCGGCCATCAGCCAGTGCATGGTTGAATTGCCTTTGCCTATCTTGTCGAACCTGCGGGTCCCGGTAGACCGTACGTCCTCGACAAAATTGGCCGTGTTCTCAATCTCGTTTACATCTTCGACGCGCTGCAGGTAATCCGGCTCGCCATCATAGCGATCGGTGAACGCATAAGGGTTTTCCTCGATGAAGTCCTCGTTGTTCATGACGTTCAGCACCAGGGGAAAGCTGGTGACCATCAGCATCCTCGCGGGCTTATCGCCCGTGTTGTGATGCTGGTGCAGGACGTTCAATGGCACCGAGAACAAATCGCCCTCATTCCAATTGACCCGCTGCAGCGGTTTGCCCTCCTGTTGCAGGATGGTGTAACCCTCGCCGCTGAGGAAATAGATGCCTTTTTCGTACAGGTGGCGCTGGCTGTTTGTTTTCCCCCCGGGCGGAATCTCCAGAATACGGCCATCCGTCATCTGGTAGTCGGCAAAGTGCAGGTAGAGACCGGTCACGCCCTCGCCCATTTGTGGCCATGGTGACAGCGCGACGTGTTCTATATCCTGAATCACCAGTCCTTCGAAAATGGGAATATCTTTTCTGGCCCGCTCCAGCCAGCGCTGGTAGGGCGAGTTGACCGGCGGATTGCGCAGAATCGTCGGTCCCAGCACATCCTCGCCCCTGACGAATGCGAACACTTCGAAAAAGGCCCAGTGCGCAAAACCTGTTTGCAGCGCTACCGTGGCGGCCAGCACCAATACGCCAAGTCCAGCGAGGATTTTCAGGCTTCTTGTCATCTGTCTCTTGCTCAAGCGGGACTGGGGTCAGAGTACCTTTTCGCTACAAGCAACCCGAGCACAGTACCCGCTTTCCCCGAAAAGGTACTCTGACCCCGATCGCTCCGATTGTTCATTCCAATGCGCCAGCCGATGCCTGACGCATCACGTTGGCGTAGAAACGGATCGCCTGCAGGTATTCGTCGATAGCAATCCGTTCATCGATGCCATGCACGTATTTGATGGTGTCCGGGTCCACGCGCACCGCCAGGAAGCGGTAAACATTGGCTGACAGGGTATAAAAATACCTCGCGTCGGTGCCACCGCGCACCATGTAGGGAGCCACCAGCGCGTTCGCATCCAGCGCGCGAATGGCTCGGGCCAGAATGCGGTAGCCGCGGGAATCGGTGGGGGAGACGGGTGACGGATCCACTCCCTGGTGCGCGCTGACCTGCACGCGCTCATCGTCGATGAGCTCCACCACCCGTTGCTGCACAGTGGTCACCGTTTCGCCGGGCAATATACGGAAATTGATCACCGCACTGGCCCGCGTCGGCAGGATGTTCGACTTCGGACTGCCGCTGGCCATGGTCGCGGCCGTGGTCGTGCGGATGCCGGCGGCCGAATCTTTTTCACTAAGCAGGCTGCGCTTGACCAGCGGCGAGAGCAGCCAGAGATTACCCATGGCCAGGCGTTTGTCGAAGGGCATGTAATGGCCAATGGCCTCAAAGGTCGGCACGAGGGGGTCCAGGTGCGCGGGAAACGGCTGGTCCTCGACCTTTACGATGGCGCGGCTGAGTATGCCGAGGGCAGTTTGTTGCGGTGGCTGGGAGGAGTGGCCACCGGCGGCATTCACAACCAGTTCAAGATTGACGTAACCCTTCTCCGAAACCCCGATCACCGCGAGAGGTCGCTCGATCCCTTTCATCATGCCCTCAGTCAGGGCACCGCCTTCGTCCAGCACGAAATCGAAGCGAACGCCCTGTTGTTCGAAGTACTCGACGATTTTGGCCGCGCCGTCCTGGCCGCTTACTTCCTCGTCATGGCCAAAGGCCAGGTACATGGAACGCCGGGGTTTGAATCCTTCCGCCAGCATGGACTCCAGGGACTCCATCAGCGCGATCACTCCGATCTTGTCATCGACGCTGCCACGCCCCCAGACGATGCCATTTTCGACCATACCGCTGAAGGGGGGATGGGTCCAGTCTCCCCGTGTGTCCTCCTGCACCGGCACCACATCCATGTGGCTCATGAACAGCACGGGCTCCAGGGAATCATCGGAACCCGGCAAGTGATACACCAGACTGTAGCCGTTTATAACCGTGCGCGCGGCCTGCTCGCTGACCAGGGGATACGCGGTTTGCAGGAAGTCATGGAAACCGCTGAATGCAGCAGCGTCGAAGTTACTGCGGTCGTCCCAGGAAATGGTTGGGAACGTCAACGCCTGGGCGAAGCGCTCTACCGCCCGGGCTTCATCGATCTGTATTGTCGAGTACCACCTGGCCGGCTCGACCTGGCGGTCTTCAAATTCCGTTTCGGCGCGGAATACCAGCAGGGCAGCCAGGGTAAGGGCTACGACCAGGAAAATCACCAATGCTTTCTTCACTGTAGTTTTCTCAATGTGGCGGCTCGCAGCTGCCAATATACAGAATCCGGGCGCGCGGGCCAAAGATCGCAAAATACATCGCAAAATACATCCACCGGCATTGCCGATTGGCGCTTGCACTGCTATCGTCCCGCGGCTTATAAAGTGACACCCTTCTTCCTGGACTAGTGGCCTGTAACAGGCAATGCGGTAGTGATCTGGGTGATGGATCTCGCGTCGAGGCAAGGCGCGAGGAGGAGACATAGTGAGCACAATGGCGACGACGAGCAACACCGCATCGGCGCGACAGGCGCGCCCAGGCGCTATCGATTTGCCTGTTACAGGCCACTAGCCATGCGGCACTGGACCTTGCTCGGCGAAGCGCCCATTCCGGGCACTGAACAGTTTCTTTCCCTGTACCAGGGCAAAGATGATTTTTCCATCAAGCTGTCGCGCGGGCAGGAACTCATGAATACGCGCAAGCACGGTTCGGAAGATGCCCTGGGCGCCTTGCCCTGCGGGCGCTTGCAAAACAAGTCGGCAGCAAGGGTCCTGATTGGCGGACTCGGCATGGGGTTCACGCTCGCCGCGGCGCTCCGCTCGGTGGGGACGGGCGCCGAGGTAACGGTGGCGGAACTGATCCCTGAAGTGGTGGAGTGGAATCGCGGCCCGCTCGGGGAGTGCAGCGGCCGACCGCTCGAAGATCCGCGCACGCGGATTCACGTCGGTGACGTGGCAAAGTTGCTGAAACGGAGCCGCGCCAGCTTCGATGTGATTGCGCTGGATGTGGACAATGGCCCCGAGGGCCTGACCCGCAACAGCAACAACTGGCTCTACACCCTGGCGGGAATCGTCGTGGCCCAGGAAGCATTGCGGCCGGGGGGCATCCTCGCCTATTGGTCGGCCGGAGCCGACCAGGATTTTTACGATGGATTGCGGCGCTGCGGCCTGATGGTCGAGGAGGCCATGGTGTACGCGCATGGCAACAAGGGGGCCAGGCATTTCATCTGGATGGCCAGCGCGCTGGACTGAACTTGTACGGCGTTCTCTTTACTTTTGACTTGCGTTCAGCGCGGAAAAGAAGCGGTCCAGCCAGTCGTTTGAAGGACGCAGGGCGATAAATTGGTTGATGCAGTCCAGGCGAGCCTGCCCGGGCACGGGTTTTTCGCCTCTCATGCCGGCGGCCAGCCGGCGCATCTGGTAGTTCATGCGCGCTTTTTTGTCCGCCGCTGGAGACTCGACTTCAGCCAGCACTTCCAGGGCAATACAGGCCTCGCGCATCTGTTCGTCCGTTCCGCCTGGCGGCCCTTGCTGCCACCAAGCTTCGAGGGCACTGGCATCGATATCCCTGGGCAGGGCACCAGCATTTTGCCACAGGCTGGTGGCTTGCCCTGCATCGGAGTGCTTCAGCGCGCAAGCGCGCATTTTCTTCTGCAGATGATTCCAGCTTGCCGCTTCCTGGCGCGACCGGAACGCTGCGGCACTGTCACGGGCCTGGTGTTCCATGGCCTGGAAGTCTTTGAGCAGGCGCTGTTGAACTGCGGGCGGCAACGCGAGCTGGGTGAATTGCTGTTTCAGCTCCGCCAGTGCTTTATGCAGGTTCAGAACCTGCTCGTCCCCTTGCGCTGCCAGCAAACCGCGTGCTTGGTCGCGCAGGTCTCCAGCCTGTTTGACCTGCGCCTCCATTCCAGCCTGGTTTTGCACCCGCTGTTCATCCAGGCGCGTGAACACGGTGTCGCAGGCGGCACGAAATGCTTTCCACAATTTACGATCCGCCGCCACCGGGGTGAGGCCAACCATTTTCCACTCGCGCTGGAGTTTCTTGGCGGCCTCGATCGCAGCGGGTAAATCGGTCGCAGTCGTAAGAATCTCCGCCTGTGCCGCCAATTCGGTTTTGCGTGCGATATTACGCTCGTATTCTTCCTTGATATGAGCGTAGATGCGATCACAAATCTCGCGAAACGCCTTCTGGCTGTTGCGCTCATCTCTTGGGTTTACTGGCTTTATGGTGCTGAACGCCGCCCGGGCGGCATCCAGGGTTTTCTGCACTTTGTGCCAATCGGGCGCCGGGGCGGGTTCAGTGACCACGGCCAGCGCCGTGCTATCGGCATCGCCTGGCCAGGCCATCCTTGCGTCGTAGTCGGCCAGTTGTTTGACCAACTCCATGCGCCGCTTGAAATTTTCGCGTTGCAGTTTGGCCTGTGCTGAAAAAGCCGCCTTGCAGGGTTTCCAGGCCTCATCGGCTGCAGCCTTGAATTGAAGCCATAGCGCCTGCTCGCGCGCGTGGGGCAATGCGCCGATTTGTTTCCATTCATCCTGGAGAGACTGGATCTTCAAGGCGAGCATTTCGACATCTTCCTGGCTGCCGATCAGGGCCGCCATGCTGGCGCAAAGCTCGAGTTTCTTGGGCTCGATGGCAAAGCCCTGCCAGTCGTGCGCTTCGTTCAGGCGGGCTGCCAAAGGCTTTAGTATCTGTTCGAATTTCTGCCGTTGTGGCGGCGGCAGCGATTTCAACGCCCGCCGGACGGCACTGAGCGAGCGATCGGCTTCACGCGTGTGGTTCTCATCGAGCCGCGTGCGCAGGGTTTCAATGCAGGCCTGCGTCTGGGCGATGTATTTCTGCTGATTCTTTCCGAGGGTGCTGAACTGGCTCAGCAGCCGGGCCCTGGCTTCATGCATCCGTGCCAGTGCAGCGGGCAGGCCATGAGCCTTTCGCTCCGGCCAGGGCAGGGAAGCGATGAGTTTCCCGCTGCCTTCCAGCAGATGCTGCACGGCATCGTAGTCGGTCGAGTCGATGCCCGCGGCTTCCTGCACGGTCTTTTCCAGCCGCACCGTCTTGCCTGGCAAGCCACGTGCCGTGATCAGCAGCAAACGCCAACGCTCCATGAGGTCTTTGAAGCTGGCCTCCTGCCCCGGAGCTGCCCGGGTGACCGCCAGCGCCGCCTGCCAGCGCTGTTGCAGGCCATCCAGCGCCAGGTTCAGTTGCTGGATGGCCGCGTTATCCTGCGGAGTCTCAGCGCCGCCGTCGATCTGCTCCAGCTCATCGATGACGGCCTGGAATTCCTGGCTGGCGTTTACGCGTTCGGCCTCGGTTTGTTCCGCGGCGGCCTTGCTGGCCGACAAACTGGCCAGGCGCCCGGCGCAGAGCGCAAAGTCACCTTGCACAGACTCTCTTTGCCCGGGGCTGGCCAGGGGGTTAATGGCTTGCCATTGCAGCTTGAGCCCCTGGTAATGGCTCTGCTGGTCCAGCGAATTGAAGCTCTCAGCCAGCTCCTTGATCTGTTGGCCCAATTGACGGATTTTTTCCTGCTGCTCCGCCTCCAGCTGCTGCAGGGCATTGTGTTCATCCACCAGCTTCTTGCAGTGCCGGTAAACACCCCGGTCATGATCCCGTGCCGCCAGCATCAGCTCATGCAACAAGCCGATGTCCCGAACGCCGCGCGCCGCGGTGAGGCGCACCTTGGCCAGGGGATGGTGTTTGGCGGCCTGCATGCGAATTTCGATGTCGCTGATCTGTGCGACAGCAGCAGCGGCCAGCTCATCCCGGTCGGTGAGGCTGGCAATGCGCAACAGGGTGGTATCGTCATCGATCTGCGCCAAGTGGTCCGCCTGCGGCAGCAACTGCCGCAGGCGCTGGCTCCTCGCCTGTGGCTGCAATGCCGGGGGCAGGGTTTCGATCAGCGCATCCAGGGTGGCGGGATTGTTGATGCGGGACAAGGCTGCGGACTGTACCGTGGCCGCGGGGTCGGACTTGACCAACTCAAGCAGGACTTCCTCATCAACCAGTTGTTCGATTGCCTGCTTCCGCACCTGTGGATCGCTGTGTTGCCATTTTGGCACGGTAAATGAATCGAAAAGCGACATCGAAGACTTCCTGGATAATTACAAGGGGAACAGGATCGGGATTTTACGACAAGTGAAGAACAAAAAACCTGCCTGAGGTATTCACCCGTTGTCCTCCAGCTCGTTCCAGCGCTTGAAGGCGTGTTCCAGCTGGGTGTGCACCTGCGTCAATTCCCCGGTCACGCGCTGGACTTCCGCGTGGCCGGACGGGTAGAAACCGGGCGCCGACATCTGTTGTACCAGTTTTGCCTGCTGTTGCTCGAGGTCTTCGATCCATGCGGGCAGGTTAGCCAGTTCACGTTGTTCCTTGTAGGACAGTTTACGCTTCCTGGCCGCGGCAAGCGGCGTCTCCCTTGCCAGGGGCTTCTCGGGCTTGTCGACTTCGCCTGCTGGGAACTGCTGGGGTTCCCTGAAACTGCCGCCGCGTGCTTCCCAGTCGCTGTAGCCGCCCACGTGTTCGCTGATTTCACCGCCGCCGTCGAGCACGATAAGGCTGGTGACCACATTGTCCATGAATTCCCGGTCGTGGCTGACCAGCAACACCGTGCCTTCAAACCCTAGCAAGATTTCTTCCAGCAGTTCCAGCGTCTCGATGTCCAGGTCGTTGGTGGGCTCATCGAGCACCAGCAGGTTGGCCGGCTTGCTGAATAGCTTGGCCAGTACCGCGCGGTTCTGCTCGCCGCCGGACAGCGCCTTGACCGGCATGCGCACCCGATCCGGGCTGAACAGGAAGTCGCCCAGGTAGGAGATGGCATGGCGGCGTCTGCCGCCGATATCGATAAAATCCTGGCCGCCGCACACGTTGTCGATCAGGTTGGTCTCGGGATTGAGGTGGCCGCGTAATTGATCGGAATAGGCGATCTCGAGCCTGGTCCCGCGCAGCACTTTACCCGAGTCGGGTTGCAGTTCACCCAGGATGATTTTGACCAGGGTCGATTTGCCCGCGCCGTTGGGCCCGACAATGCCGATGCGGTCGCCGCGGCGGATGATGGTGGAGAAATCATCGATGACCGGCTTGCCGTCGAACTGGTGGCTGACGTGTTCGAGTTCAGCCACGATCTTGCCGGAACGGCTGGCGTCATCCACGCTAAAGTCCGCCGTGCCGGCGCGTTCCCGCCGCTGCTGGCGTTCTGCACGCATGGATTCGAGTGCGCGCACCCGGCCCTCGTTGCGCGTGCGTCGGGCCTTGATGCCCTGGCGGATCCACACTTCTTCCTGCGCCAGTTTCTTGTCGAACAATTCGTTGGCCCGTTCCTCGGCCAGCAGCTGCTGCTCGCAATGGCGCAGGAAACCCTGGTAGTCGCCCTGCCACAGGGTCAGGTGGCCACGGTCCAGTTCGGCCATCCAGTTGGCGACATTTTGCAGGAAACGCCGATCGTGCGTGATCAGCACCAGGGAACCCTGGTAGTTGCGCAACTGCTCTTCCAGCCAGCGGATGGCGGGGATGTCGAGGTGGTTGGTCGGCTCGTCGAGCAGCAGGATATCGGGTTCACTGACCAACGCCTGACCCAGCGCCACGCGCCTGCGCCAGCCGCCGGACAGTTCGGCCATGCGGACTTCACCCGGGAGTTGTAACTGGCTGACGATCGTCTCCACCCGTTGCTGCAATTTCCAGCCGTCCTGGGCTTCCAGCTGGTGCTGCACGCGTGCCAGCGCGTCCATGTCGGTGTGCTCCCCGTCCAGTAACAAGTGATGGTATTCGGCGAGCAGGCGGCCGGTCTCGGCCAGCCCCGAAGCCACCACGTCCCACACGGTCTGCTGGTCGGCTTCGGGCAGGGTTTGCTGCAACCAGGCGATGCGGGTGCCCGGCCGCACCCAGCGTTCACCGCTGTCCAGCGCGATCTCACCGGCCAGCACCTTCAGCAGGGTGGTTTTCCCCGCTCCGTTGCGGCCCAGCAAGCCGATTTTCCTGCCCCGCGAAATGCTCAAATCGACGCCATCCAGCAGGACGAGATTGCCATAGTGCAAATGGGCGTTGTCGAGGCGTATCTGGGGCATCGTGATCAGCGGTAAAACGGGGTGTGGGGGCGCATTCTACGCCAGCGGGTCGGGCGCTGGCCACCTGCGCCGAAGCCGACGAAGAACAATGAGTCCATTGCGGGCAAACCGGAAGAGAATCTGAATTTACGGGTGGAACAGGAAACGGATCAAAACCCCGCGGTGGATTACCACCGCAGGGGGTACATCACTCACTCAGCGACTATCAGTCGATTATTTCCGCGCCGCAGAGGTCGTCTTCCAACTGTGTGTCACAGGCAGCGATCGGATCACCCAGCGGGGGGCCGCTGAGCTGGCAATCGGAGCCTGTGCGAACGAAGTCATTGTAGACTTCGATATCTTCGATGAGACCGACGAAGCAGGAATCGGGACTGGTTGCCACGTGGGCATCGTGCCCACTGCTATTGGCGCTGACGTTAATTGCCGTATACACCATGGAAAGGCCATCTTCCGCGCAACCGCAGTGCAGGATGGACGATTTTTCCGGGGGAACGGCCAAGGCGTTGGCGCTGAAGCCAACAGTCAAAAGCAATAACGACGAGATGAGTGCATGTTTCATATCTTAATACTCCTTTACTAAGATTTGAGTAGCCTTCGAATGATTCGAAAGCCTGGTAGCGGACGGTATCGGTCAGAAAACTACCGTCCCTCAAGGTGGTTGCAAATCCATTGTATTGACCCGGAAGGCCCAAAGAACCCGGCTGGACGAATCAACTGCAACCAACTCAAGCATAGTCCAAATTTGTCGGAATGTGAAACCCGTTTATTTGAAACCCCTTATCATCGACACGTGCTTTCACCACCAGCGGTGCACGGAAATCCATGGCCATAGAAAACAAGCTCTCCACCGTCAGCGAAATCGTACGTCGGGTGGTCAGTGAATCCTACGGAATTGACGGCGTGCTGACGCGCCTGCCGGGGGAGAATCTGAACTTCCTGGTGGAGACACAAAACGGCCGGAAATGGGTAGCCAAGATCGCCGGCAAGGACCAGGGAACGAAGTTCGTCGAGATGGAACACGCGGCCCTGCGGTGGGCTGGAGAGGCCAAACTTGGGCTGGCATTACCCCATATAATTGAAAATATATACGGCAAATTAGAAACACGAATTGTATTGCATAATAAATCATCTAACAGACTGAGAATAAATGAATATATACCGGGAATTAACTGGTCGGATTATCCTGATATATCAAGACAAATGCGCTTGGACCTGGGAACCGTTCTGGCCCGGTTCGATTTGGCCATGCTGGGTTTCGACCACCCGCAGGCACACCGCAAACACCGTTGGGATCTGGCCGATGCCGGCCAGCACCAGGCCAGGGTGAACCTGGTCCAGGAGCCCGAAAAACGTGAACTTCTGGCCTGGGCCTTTGCACAATGGACGAATTTTGCTTCACCTTTCCTGGCAGCCTTGCCGTGGCAATTCATACACGGCGATGGCAATCCGGAAAACATCCGCGTGGTCGACGGTCAAGTGATTGGATTGCTGGATTTTGGCGACAGTTGCTTTAACCCGGCGGTGTGTGAACTGGCCATTTGCCTTGCCTACCAGATGATGAACCAAGCTGATCCTTGGGCAGTGGCC
>DATDPS010000270.1:0-12854 GCA_035292625.1 Lysobacterales bacterium
AGAAAAACAGGGCCGTCACCGAGTTGATCACCACCCCGATGGCGGCCACGATCATAATGGTCTTGCCTGCTGGAGCCGCAGGCTCCAGCAAACGGTGCATGGCCTCCCAGCCAATCGCGCCAACGGCCCCCATCAATAACAAGCCGCTGAACAGGGAAGCGAGAATCGTGGCCCTTGAGTAACCGTAAGTGCGCCGCGCCGAAGGCCTCCGCCGTGCCAGTGCCGCTGCCCCCCAGGCTAAAAGAAGGCCGAGCACGTCACTGAGGTTATGGCCGGCATCCGTGAGCAGGGCCAGCGAGTCGGAAAACACCCCAAATACCACTTCTACTGCCACGAAAATGACGTTCAGACCAACGCCCACAGCAAATGCCCGCGTGTAATCTGGCGGTGTGTGGTAGTGCGAATGGGCGGTGGCGCGGTTCACTTGGCAAGTACGGTCTGTTGCAAATGGTTCAGGCGCTGTGCATGCCGTGGTACAGCGTCCAGGCGCCGATCAGCATGAAACCGCCGCCGGCTATGATTGACATGAGCTTCACATTGATGAACTGCGATAGCAGGCTGCCCGCCACGACGCCGATGGCGCTGGCCAGCACGAGCGCCGAGGCCGAGCCCAGGAAAACAACCCATTTGCTCACTGCCTTGTCCGCGGCGAACAGCAGGGTGACCATTTGGGTCTTGTCAGCCAGCTCGGCGATGAAAATGCTGGCAAACACGGTGGCAAAAAGTTTCCATTCCATCCTGTTCTTCCTCCAGGCAAGCTCTGAACGATGGCGACTTCTCTGTTACAGGTCACTAGTTTACCTTTTCCGGGCGCGGCGTCGGCGGCTTCATGGACGCGCCGGGTTTCCGGCTGATAAAATGGCGCCCTGAGTCCGGCAACATGTTGTTAAATCACCCCAGGCGAACCCACCATGTCTGATACATACCCCATCTGGTTCAATGGCGAACTGCGCGACCATGCCGATTGTACGGTGCACATCCAAAGCCATGCACTGCACTACGGCAGCTCCGTGTTCGAGGGCATCCGTGCCTACCAGACGCCCAGGGGCACCATGGTTTTTCGCCTTAAGGATCATATCCGGCGGTTGCGCTATTCCGCTGATGTTTACCGCATTCCACTGATCTACAGCAATGAGGAACTCAACCAGGCTTGCCGCGACACGGTAAAAGCCGCTGGCTTGAGCAGCGCCTACCTGCGCCCATTGGTCATGCGTGGTAATTGTGGCCTCGGCGTGCTGCCAAAAAACATGGATTCGGTGGAAGTTGCCATTATCGTAGCCAATTGGGGAGCCTACCTGGGAGAAGAGGGTCTGCGTAACGGTATACGTGCCTGTTTTACCTCGTGGCAACGGCTGGCCCCCAACACCATTCCGGCCGGCGTGAAAGCCGGCGGCAATTACCTTTCCGGCCAGCTCATTGGCCTGGAAGCCAGGGATCGCGGATTCGAAGAGGGTATTGCTCTGGGTACAGATGGCCTGCTGAGCGAAGGGGCCGGCGAAAACATTTTCATTGTCCAGCACGGCCGTGTCATCACCCCCCCCTCATCGGCCTCCATCCTCAGCGGCATCACCCGCCAGACCATCATGACGCTGGCGGGCGAGTTGGGATTACCGGTGCTCGAGCAGACCATAGCCCGCGAGCAAGTCTACGCGGCCGACGAAGTCTTCATGACCGGCACCGCAGCCGAGGTAACTCCGGTCCGCCAGGTCGACCACATGACCATCGGCTCAGGCGGTTGCGGCCCCATTACCCGCCAGATCCAGGATGCTTTTTTTGGCCTGTTCAGCGGCAAAACCGACGACAAGTGGGGCTGGCTTGAGCCACTCTAGGCTTTAGCGCCTCCCCGGCTGACAAAAATCGTCACCCTGGCGACGGTTCGCGACAAATTCCGAGCAGGATTGGCTAAATACATTTCTGCTCACTCCATAATAAACCACTGATTACCTAGTAATTTCGTCTCTTCACCTCGTTCGGCCCGAATCTTGCATATATACAGCCAAGCTAACTGACTGGTAGCAGTTAGCGGGATGAGACGGAACTCCATCCCTCTTTGCCCAAAGCGGAGTTCCGGCTCATCCCACTCTGAATACATCGCCACCTGCAAACTGACATCAGATCAGTACGTGCTGGCTCCACCCAAGACGGAGAAAGTACGGGAAATTAGCTTGGTAACCTGGATGCTTGGGGAACAGGCAAAAAACGATCCGAAGCCAGGGGGAATCCGGCCCGGATCTGATAATGATGACCACTGTGTACAACACAGCAACAGGGCATCACTTGTAACACTTGACCCGGCGCAAGCCGGGTTTTGTTTTGTGGCTTTGCGGTGGTGTGGAAAGCAACCGGATTACAGCGGAACCACGTTCTCCGCCTGCGGGCCTTTTTGGCCTTCTCCGATCGTGAACTTGACTTGCTGACCCTCTTTGAGGGATTTGCGTCCATCCATTGCAATGGCGCGGAAATGAACGAAAACATCGCGCTCGCCTTCACGGGCGATGAATCCGTAGCCCTTTTCGTCATTGAACCACTTTACGGTTCCCACGACTGCATCTGACATTTCACCTACTCACTATACAAATCAAAATACGCACCCCGGGGTTTCACCCTGGCCGGTGGCCTGCTGAGCATAACGGAAACGCTTGCTGGTAAAGCTGGAAGGAATTGCTCAATCGCTTCGAACCGCCTCATTCCAAATCACGCGCCGTGCAGCGCAGAAATAATACACCCAGGGCAAAAGCTTTTTCCAGCCAAACAACCCGTTGAAGGCAGTCCTGCCAACGCTTCAGTTGACGGCCGTGATGATGTAACCACCTGACTTCTGATCATGGTCCATGGTGAGCAGGCCGCGAGAAGCCATTTCTTCCAGCAACTTGCCGAATGAACCAAAGCCGTGATAGCTCTCATTGAATCCGGGATTGCGCCGCTTCAGGGCCTGCTTGACCATTGAGCCCCACAGCTTGTCTTCTTCACCCCGTTCGCTGTTGAGGTCGTCGATGGTTTCCAAAACCAGTTCGAAAGCCTTCTCCTCGCGCGCTTCCTTCCCGTTGGTGGCGGGTTTGTCCTCCGCTTCCTTGCGCACGACCTTTTTCTTGCGCGGTTTCCGCCCTTCAGAAACCCGTATCACGTCTTCGTAGTAAATAAACTCATCGCAGTTGGCGATCAGCAGGTCCGAGGTCGAGTTCTTCACCCCGACACCGATCACTTCCTTGTTGTTTTCCCGCAGCTTGGAAACCAGGGGAGAGAAATCCGAGTCGCCGGAGATGATTACAAAAGTATCCACGTGCGCCTTGGTGTAGCAGAGGTCGAGCGCGTCCACCACCATGCGGATATCGGCGGAGTTCTTGCCGGATTGACGCAAATGCGGAATCTCGATCAGCTCGAACGAGGCCTCGTGCATGTCGCGTTTGAAGTCCTTGTAACGCTCCCAGTCACAATAGGCTTTCTTTACCACGATGTTGCCCTTGACCAGAAGACGCTCCAGCACTTCCTTGATTTCAAAGCGGGAGAAATTGGCGTCCCGCACGCCCAGGGCTATGTTTTCAAAATCACAGAAGAGTGCGAGGCTTTTGGTGTCGGATGCCATGGGATGGTTTCTGCTTGCGGGATTCGGGGATACGTCGGCCTGGAATTCATCATAATCGCGAACCGGACCACTGTCATTCTACTGGAAATCGGGTCCTTTCGCCTCGCCAATCCGCATTGCCCTGGAGACAATTGCCTCTGTTGCCCGGGTCAAACCGTTATCATGCTGCGATGAACGAGAGCCCAAATGACCTCACACCTTATTACCGCCTGGACCCGGACACGGTGCTGCAATCCGTCGAATCCCTGGGGCTGATCACGGACGGCCGCCTGTTGCCGCTAAACAGTTACGAGAACCGGGTCTACCAGGTGGGAATTGAAGAAGCGGCGCCGCTGGTGGCCAAATTCTACCGCCCGGGGCGGTGGACGGATGAGCAGATTCTTGAAGAACATGCGTTTGCATTGGAACTGGCGGCGGCGGAAATCCCCCTGATCGCCCCGCAGCAGCACCGCGGCCAAACCTTGCATCGGCACGCGGGTTTTCGTTTCGCGCTGTTCCGGCGCCAGGGCGGACACGCGCCGGAACTGGAAGACCGTGAAACCCGGTTGTGGCTGGGCCGGTTCATCGGCCGCATCCACGCAGTTGGCGCCAGCAAACCTTTCCGCCACCGCCTGGCGCTGACGCCGGAGCGCTTCGGCGACGAGGCGATTCGCACCATCATCACCGGCCAGTGGCTGCCGCCCCACCTTGAGACCGCGTTCGAGAGCCTGGCCGGTGACCTGATGCGGTCGATTCGAAGCGCCTGGCAGCGTGGCGGACCGATCAAGAGCATCCGACTGCATGGCGACTGCCACCTGGGTAACCTGTTGTGGCGTGACGGTCCGTTCTTCGTTGACCTGGATGACTGCCAGAGCGGCCCGGCCGTGCAGGACCTGTGGATGTTGCTGTCAGGATCTGCCATGGAAATGCAGGCCCAGCTGGCGGACGTACTCGAAGGCTACCGCCAGTTCATGAACTTTGACTTGAGGGAATTGCAGCTGATTGAAGCCCTGCGCAGCCTGCGCATGCTGCACCATGCCGCCTGGCTCGCGCAGCGCTGGGAGGACCCCGCGTTTCCCGTCGCGTTTCCCTGGTTTGGCGAGCCCCGCTACTGGGAACAGCTGATCCTCAATTTGCGCGAACAGCTATCGGCGCTGCAGGAACCGGCGCTGGAACTGCCTTTTTAGCCTTCTGCACTCGCTCAGTAATGCGGCGGGACTTCGTGCTCGCTTCCGCTGACGGTTGCGGGGCCGGCTGCATCAATCTCCTTGAGCTGGGGCGCTTCATCATCCCGGGCCTGGGCAGGAATCACGGCCGAGAGGCCAATTGTTCCAGGTCATGGGTTGGGCGCTCACGGTCTGGACGAAAACGCGGTAATCCCTTAGGGTACCCAATCGGAGATTTTTACCGAACCCGAGCCACAGCACGCGTACGGCCGGCACTCCTCGGCCCCGGCTCCAAGTATTTTCACAAAGGGCATGCCAATGAATCCGTACCAAAACATCATTCTCAAGATTCAGGGCCCGGCAGCACTCATAACGCTCAACCGTCCGGAAAAAAAGAATTGCATGAGCCCCGCACTGCACGCTGAGATGTGCGAGGCACTGAAAGAGGTGGAAGCGGCCCGGGTCAAGGTGCTGGTCCTGACCGGTGCCGGCGACTCGTTCTGTGGCGGCATGGATCTCGAAAAATGCTTTTTCGACAATTGGGACGACCCCGAGAAATTCGTCGAGGGCATCGGTTATTCCTTTACCTGGATGAAGCACCTGAAGGTGTTTCCTGCCGTCACCATCGCCAAGGTCAACGGCTGGTGCTTCGGCGGCGGCATGGAAGTCGTCGGTCTGTGTGATATCGCCATCGTCGCCGAGGAGTCCACCTGGGGGCTTTCGGAAGTGAATTTCGGAATATTCCCCGGGGGCGGCACCAGCTGGACCGTGGCCAACAACATGCCCTTCCGCAAACAGGCGCTCTACTATTCCCTGACCGGCGACACGTTCAACGGCATCGAAGCCGTTGCGCTCGGCTGGGCATCAAAAGCCGTTCCGCTCGCGCAACTCGATATCCATACCCAGAAGGTCGTCGACGGACTCGTGACCAAGGGCCGGGTGGTTCTCGAGAAGACCAAACAGGTCTATGAGCGGGTCCGTGACTTCGACTTCCCGGAAGCCATCGACTACGAAATTGCCAAGCTGTTCGAACTTTCCCGCTTGACCGGGGACGACTGGATTCGAACGGCACTGCATTCCTTCAAGAAGCGGGAGTACAAACCCGGCCTCGAAACCTACCGGCTGGAGCGCGACGACATCTGATGCCGCTGACAGGGGCGGAGATCACACTGCGGGATCTGATCCGCGTTGCCGCTGCAAAGCATCCTTACAGCGAAGCGGTCGTCGATGGCGCCTGGCGCTACACCTATGCCGGGCTGCTTGATCAGGTGCAGCGCATGGCCAAGTTGCTGCACACGCTGGGCGTGCGCAAAGGCGACCGCGTGGCCTTACTCATGCCGCCGTCGGCAGCCCACCTCATTGCGCTGTTCGGCGCCATCGAACTGGGCGCCATACCGGTCGCCCTGCATGTGCGCGAAACCGAGGCCGTACTTGCAGCGTTATTGCACCGGTTCGCCCCCCGTGCGCTGGTTTACGATGCAGCCTTCGCCGACAAGGCCAAGGCCCTGCGTCAACGCTGCACCTGGGTCACAGCAGCGGTGCGCGCGATTTCGGGCATGACGCCCGCGGACAGCGGGCCGGGAAGCGATGAACCCCTGATTCCCCGTGACCTCGGCAACTACACGCTGGATTTCGAACCCATGCCCGTTGCGCCCGGCGACACTGCCGTAATTGCGCTGTCCTCCGGCACGACGGGTGCGCCCAAGGGCGTCATGCACACGCACCGGACGTTGCTGGCCAGTGCCCGCCTCGGGTGTCATTACGTGGCGGCGCACCCGCGGACCGTCACCATCAACACCTTCACCACCGCGTTCATCGGCTGGTACAACTGCACATTACCGCCGCTCTACGGGGCTTCGAAGATCATTTTTCTGGGCCGCTGGGACCCGCAGGAATTCCTGCAAACGATCGAGCGCGAGAAGGTCACGCTGTGTTTTCTGGTGCCGACCATGTGGCGCATGGTGCTGCGCGCACTTGCTGAGCAGCACCATGATCTGTCTTCCCTGGAGCGGGTCGGCTATGCCGGGGAGCCCATGGACACGCGGACCATGGCGGAGATCCGCGGGAAAATCTGCCACAGCGTCATCAATACCTACGGCACCACCGAAACCGGTTCGTGGGGCGGGTGCACGGTCATGCTGCCGGAAGACTACGCCAGCGACGACCGGATCGACAGTGTCGGCAAACCGGGCATGGAAGTCGGCATGCGCGTAATCCGGCCGGGGGGTTCGATCGATGAACCACTGCCCCGCGGGGAAGAAGGCGAAATCGTCATCCGTGGCCCTTCAGTCGCGAGCCAGTTCTGGGAACAGCCGGCGCTCGCGCGGAGCGTCTTCGCGGAAGGCTGGTGGCGTTCCGGCGACATGGGGAAGATGGACCAGGAAGGCTACGTGTTCCTGAAAGGCCGCGTTGACGACATGATCATCACCGGTGGCATCAATGTGTTCCCCGGCGAAGTTGAGGACGCGGTCTTGAGCCACCCCGCGGTTGGTGAGTGCGCGGTGATCGGTTTGCCCAGCGAAACATGGGGCCAGCAGGTCACGGCCTTCGTCATCCGCAGTGCGAATGTTTCCGCAGAAGAACTGCTGGCGCACGTCAACCGAACCGCACTGGCGAGTTACAAGCGGCCGCGCGAATACCGATTCGTCACTGAACTGCCGCGTGGCAACACGGGCAAGATCAGCCGCAAATTGCTCAGGGACCAGGCGATGAACCTGTGAACCGGAAGTATCGGGGACACGCAGCGGAAAGCCCGTTGCTATTGACCTGGGTCATGCAATTGTAAAAAAAACGTGAATCATTCATCCTGAATGCTTCTATTTGGCGGATTGACGACATATCGTAGAAAGCGATTTGGCCCAATTTCGATTGGGTTCGAATCACAGCAGACGGCACATAAATAAATTAAGGAGCGGCACGTGAGCACATTCCCTAAAACCATTTTGGCCATTTTAGCCGGAGCATTGGCGGCCACACCGCAACTGTACGCAGCGGAAGCCGGCTTCGAACTTGAAGAGGTCATCGTTACCGCCCGCAAACGGGAGGAGTCGCTGCAGTCCACCCCGGTAGCTATTTCAGCATTCACCGAAAAGGATCTCGAGTTTCGCCAGATCGAGTCCACGGACGAACTGGGCGACATCACACCGAACCTCACTTTCGACTCAGTCTCACCTTCTTCGGGATCGAGCTCGGCTGCGCAGATTTTCATTCGCGGCATTGGGCAAACCGACTTCACGCCGGTGACCGACCCGGGCGTTGGGCTTTACGTCGACGGCATCTACATGGCGCGCTCGGTCGGCAATGTGCTGGATTTCCTCGATGTCGAACGCATCGAAATACTGCGTGGCCCGCAGGGAACTCTGTTCGGGCGCAATACCATCGGCGGCGCGGTCGTGGTGCACTCCAAGCGGCCTGATGAAGACCCCCGCGCCAGCCTCAGGGCCCAGGTCGGCGACGATGACATGTTTTACGTCACGGCCAGGGCGAACGTGCCCTTCAGCGAGACGCTGTTGTCGAATTTCGCGGTCGCCTCCCGCAATCGGGATGGTTACGTGACCCGCGTCTACGACGGTGTCCAGACGGGCGACGACGACAGTCTCGCCTTCCGCGGTTCGCTGCAGTGGAACCCGCAGGACAGCTTTGAGATGTACGTGACGGCGGATGCGACCAAGATCCGCGAGAATGGAGCACCAACGGTTTCCGGCGGCGTCAACGACCGCGGTGCCTTTGCCACGTTTGGTAATGGCTTGCTGGAAAGTTGCACCGCCGTCAACATCAACCCCAACTTCGGCGTCGCGGGGCCGCCGTCGTTTCCACCCCCAGGCGTGGGCACAGGGGGCGCGCCAGGTTGCTACAACGTCAATTCCTTCGCCGGGGAGTACACCTCCGAAGGGACATTCCCGGTCAAGTCCGATCTCGACATCTGGGGCGTGAGCATGGAACTGACCTGGGACACCAGTGACTGGCTCACCATCAAGTCGATCACCGGCTATCGCGATATGGAGATGGAGTCCTCGCGTGATGGCGACAACACTCCGGCAAACATTTTCGCCACCGAGGACTTCTACGACCACCAGCAGTTCTCCCAGGAATTCCAGTTTTCCGGCAGCGTGTTGGACGACCGGATGAAGTGGCTTTTCGGCCTCTACTATTTCCAGGAAGACGGCTTCAACCATAACCCGGTCTATTTGCCCGTCGGTTCCATATTGAGCGGTGGGCTGTACGACAACGACTCCCAAGCCGCTTTTTTCCAGTCCACGTTCGACCTGACGCAGCAACTGGCCTTCACGTTCGGTATCCGCTACACAGAGGACACCAAGCGCTTCACCCCGGACCAGATCTCCCTGGGTGATGCATCCGCGAGCGGCATTTTCGGCCCGACCTGGCCGAACTTCGTCGGCTTCTACCTGCCCTCCGCCGGCGCGCCGATTCCGGCGGGTGCGCGGCTGGTGACGTATGACGAGTTCGAGGAGAAATTCGACGACACCAACTTCATGCTGAACCTCGCGTACCAGTGGACCGAGGAGCTCATGGTCTATGCCTCGTATTCGGAAGGTTTCAAAAGCGGTGGCTTCGATCAGCGCTTCACCGCGTTCACACCGGTGCCAAGCAGCTTTGAGCCGGAGTATGCCAACACTTACGAAGTCGGCCTGAAGACGGACATGTTCGACAACCGCGTCCGCCTGAACCTGGCCCTGTTCCATACCGACTACGATGACCTGCAGATCATCATTCGCGAGTCGTTCAACCCCATCACGTTCAACGGCGGTAATGCGTCGATCGACGGTGGTGAGCTCGAACTCACCTGGGTGCCGACGGACCGCTGGTACTTCACCGCGGCCATAGGTTACATCGACGCCGGGTACGACGAGCTGGACTCCAGCGTCACCGCGGGTAGCAACGCCACACCGGTAGCCATCACCAACAAGCTGGTGAACACACCGGAGTGGAGCATAGCCCTGGGCGCGGCCTACACCATCGATCTCGGCGACTGGGCCACGCTGACCCCGCGGGTCGACTGGTCGTTCCACGACGAGCAATACAACGATGCAATCAACGACCCGCGCCTGTTCCAGGACGACTACGCCCTGTTGAACGCGGCGGTCTCGCTGCAGACCAACGACGGGAAATGGGAGGGCTTGCTGGCGTTCCGCAACATCACTGACGAGCAATACCTGATCACCGGCAATTCGGCCTTCGGCACGTCTGCGTCCTACGTGGAGCAAATATACGGCCGGCCGTCCGAATGGTACCTCGCCGTTCAATACAACTTTTAATCGGCGCGCGGGAGCGGCCCGCGCGACCTGCGAACCCCCGGGTCAGTAATGCGGCGGGATTTCGTGCTCGCTTCCGCTGACGGTTGCGGGGCCGGCTGCATCAATCTCCTTGAGCCGGGCTGCCAGGTCGGCCAGCCGCTGCTTCAACTCGAGCAATTCCCGGTCCTGGCGGGTGACCACCTGGTTGAGGTTTTCCAGGGTGTGCTCCTGGAAAGCCAGGCGGCTTTCCAGAATTTCCAGGCGCTGTTCGAAGTGCGCGCTCATTGGCTTTTCCGGTGCAACAGGCGCGCACAGGCGCTGTCGATTTGTCGGTTACCGGCCACTATTCCCTGAACACGGACTTGAACAGCAACTGCATGTGTTCCCAGGAACTCTGGTCGGCCAGTGCGTTATAGGCCAGCGCCATCTGGTATTTCTCACCGTTGCGGGTGGCGTCCGGGTTGCTGAAACCGTGGATGGCCCCGGGGTAATTGATGAACTGGTAGTTGGCTCCGGCCTTTTCCATCTCGGCCTTGAAAGCCGCTATTGCCTCGGGCGAGACGAAGTTATCGTCCTCGCCGTTGTACACCGCCACACGCGCCTTCATTTGCGCGCCTTCACCTGCCGGCGCCACGCCGAGAGGCAGACTGCCATGAAACGAAGCAACGGCATCCAGGTCCGCGCCGTAACGGGCCATGTGCAGCACCACGCCGCCGCCAAAGCAATAGCCGATAGCGGCGGTTTTTTCCGGGTTGACGGTGGCATGCGCCTTGAGTTGCTGCAGCGCGGCGTTAAACCGCTCGCGGCTGCCGGGCAGGTTGGCAAGAGCCTCGCCCATGAATTTCTGCGCGTCCTGCGGGTGGTCCGCGGTTTTGCCATCACCGTACATGTCCACCGCAAGGGCGGTATATCCCAGGGCGGCAAGCATCTCCGCCCGCCGGCGCGAATAGTCGTTGTTACCCCACCATTCGTGCACCACCAGGATGCCCGGCCGCTGGCCGGAGATGCTGTCGTCCCACGCCAGGTGGCCTTTCATGTTCACGCCATCGGCGCTGTACACGATTTCCTCTGTCTTGATGTCTGCCATTGCCATGCCCGTGCTGAGTGCCATTAAGACCGTGAGTATAAACCGGATCATTGAATCACCTCGTGCTGCTGGAAATTTACCTGCCCTGATAATAACCTGTATGGCGGCCTGTTCAAGCTTGCGCTGGCTTGCGTTGTATCCTGTCAGACCCCAGTTATTGATACGGATCCCTATTGGACATCACCATGAACCAACGAGATACGAATGAAATCAGCATGAATGCAGCCGGCATGTTTCGCGAAGAAACATATACCGACAACGCTGTTGGCACCCTGCGGCGACTAACCCCGGTCAGTCCCAGCGGCGAGGTTGATCGCACCCGCTCGGAGCAGTATATCGGCTCCACCCAGGTGATGACCCATGCCGGACCCTTGCCCTTGTCCTTTCATGTTGAGGCCGCTTCCCTGGCCGAAGCGATTGCCGGATTCGGGGATGGCGCCAAGGCAGCGTTTGAACAGACGATGGAAGAATTGCGCGAACTGCAACGCCAGCAGGCATCCTCCATCGTGATACCGGGCGCTGGTGGCGGGATGGGCGGAGGGATGGGCGGTGGCAAAATCCGCATGCCCTGAGCAGGCCATTCCGGACGAATTCATCACATGAACCCTGCTGCCTTCCGCTGGGCCACGGCTTTGCTCTCGCTTGCTTTCAGCGGCGCAGGCGAAGCTGCGCCGGAAATGCTCTGGCGCCAGCTGGAACCGGAAAATACAGTGTTCATGGAACTTCCGCAGGGCCGGGTGGTGATCGAACTCAATCCGGTATTTGCGCCAAAAACCGTGGCCCGGTTTCAGCTCCTGGTACAGAGCCGGTTTTACACCGGACTTGGCTTTTACCGCGTCATTGACGGTTTCGTGGCCCAGGGTGGTGATGGCAGCGATCTGGGTGAGCTGAGTGAGTCCCCGCTGATCGATGCCGAATTTGAAATCGACTGGTCGGATGCTTTGCCGTTTGTGGCGGCGCAAAAGCCCGACCTGTTCGCCGCGGAAACCGGTTTCATTGACGGTTTCGCCAGCGCCCGCGACCTGGAAGAAAAAAAGGTTTGGCTGACCCATTGCCCTGGCGTCGTGGCCATGGCGCGCAACGACGATCCCAACTCCAGCCGCACCGATTTCTATATTGTCATTGGCCAGGCGCCCCGCTACCTCGACCGCAACCTGAACATTTTCGGGCGGGTGGTGGACGGAATGGAGATCGTGCAGCAGATCGCGCGCGGTCCGGAAGAAAATAATGGCGTGTTTCAAGACGACATCAGCAGCACCCGGATTCGCTCGATGAAGTTGCTGAGTGAATTTCCCGCGGAAGACCAGGCCGGGATTTTCATCATGGATACCAGCAGCAAGGCTTTTGCCCGCCTGTTGGACGAAAGGCGCAAACGCAAGCAGAAGTTTTTTCATCAGCAACCCCCAAAGGTGCTGGATGTCTGCCAGGTTCCCGTGGCAACTCGTTACGGCCAGTAATGCCTTCAGAGCGATCGGGGTCAGCGTATCTTTTCGGGGAAAGCGGGCGCCGTCCTCGGGTTGCTTGTAGCGAAAAGGTACTCTGACTCCAGTCCCGTTGGGTTGGCTGAATATCCGAATTCTTCCGATCGGCCTATACTTAATGCCGGGCGTTCCCTCAACCTGGACACAAGAAGGAGAAATAAAGATGAAATTCAATCTCAAAGTCATCCTGCTCGGCGGTCTCGCGTTCTATGTAGCCCAATTCATCGTGTCGATGGCTACCGCCCCGTTCATCCACGATGGCATCCTGGCGGAAGTGTACGATGCTACGGCAGCTTTCTGGCG
>DATDPS010000271.1:0-3333 GCA_035292625.1 Lysobacterales bacterium
GGGTGCAGGGAAATATCGACTTTACGCTAACCGAATGGACCCCTGAGCGGGTCGTTGGCGAGATGCCTGTTCACGCAGGAATCAAGAACCCGTTCGGGGTGGTGCACGCCGGGGCAATACTCTGGTTCGCTGATGTCGCAGCAACAGCACTCGTAATGGGCCCAGGTGAGCTTACGGAGGGAATGAAGGGGTTTCCTTTGGCTATCTCTCTAAACAGCAACTTCGTTGGTAATCAGACTTCAGGCCACTTTAAGGCGGAGGCTGTTTTCGTCAAGAAAGGGCGTACTGTGAGTATTGTCCGAACCACCGTGTCGGGTTCTGACGGAAAGCTAATTGCAGACGTAACCACCAATCACGTGGTGTCAAAGTAGGCACAACATACATGCGTCTGGGCCCAACTAATCGCTCCAGCCGACGCCGTGCGGCGTCGCTGCGCTCCTTGCACGGCGCGGCTGAGCTCAATCGCTGGGCGGCATACGGCGTCGCTCTCCCAAGGGAGTAGTCGACCCCTGCCCAACCGCAGCGTAATGTCTCCGCATGGACTATAAAGAACGTATCGTCATTGATTGTGTGATCCGTTTCGGAAAGCCGACTGTACGAGACTCGCGTATTGCCGTCGGCGTTGTGCTCTCGAGCAGCAACGTGAACTCTCGCTCGCCCGCAGCTTCTACGATTTCTGGCCTGCTCGGGCCAGGTAAGCGGCAACCCGGGCACAGGCCAGGGAATGTCCCCACAGGTTTGCCTGCGCAGGGATATTATCCAGTTCACGCGGCAGGCCCCGGGCACGACAGGGGTATGGCCCCCCGCCCTGCATTTCTATCTCGTCATCTGCCAATTCATCATCGCAGACAACGCCGTTAACACCCGGCAGGGAAGCTGGCAGCAAACCCGGGCGTTGCGGATGTCCCGCTGCCACCAGGATGGAACCCGCCCGGTGGGCCACGGCGCACGCGTCAGCGATCAGCCCGGCGCCGGCGCCTGGTGGCAGAGCCAGGCTCAGATTGATGACATCACAGCCTTCCGCGGCAGCACGCAGGATGCCCCTGGCAACCAGGGATGGGTAAGTGGTGAGTTCGCTTTCAAATACCCGTACGGCAAAAAGCACGGCGTCGGGGAGTGCTTTGCGCAGCACTCCAGCCACCGCGGTACCGTGACCCAACTTGTCGCTAAAATCACTGTCCTCGCAAATCTTTCCATCCCCATTCAGGAAAATCCTGCACCCTCGCACCTCGCCGCGAACATGCGAGTGCCACGGGTTGATGCCCGTGTCGATGATTCCAATCAGCGGTTTCTGCACGGCATGGCCTTCGACCAGTTCCTATATCCCCTGGTGGATGTTTTCTTGCGGGCTATTCAATGCAAAGTAAGCCAACAATTCTTCCTGACTCACCGGGTGTAATTCACCGTCCTGCAGCAACAGCAAGCGGTCATATTGTTCCAGCCCGCTTAAGCGGTGACTGATGGCCAGGACGGCACGATCAGCAAAGGCATTGAAGAGCTTCGCACGCACCCGGTTTTCCGTTTCCGGGTCCATGGCTGAAAACGCTTCATCCAGAACCAGTACGTCGGGGTCGGCCAGGAACAGGCGCGCCAGCCCAAGCCGCTGGCGCTGGCCATCAGAAAGGGTTTGGCCCCGCCCGCCAATCACCGTGTCAAATCCTTGCGGCAATGAAAGGATGAATCTGGTCGCCTCTGCCAGTCTGGCAGCTTCAACCATGGCTTCGGCAGTGCAATGGGGGTTTCCGTAACACAGGTTCTCCCTGACACTGGCATGCAGCAGGAAAGGCTCTGACGAAGCATAGCCCAATGTATCGTGGGCATGAACGCTTACCGTGCCGCTATGGGGCTTGCGAAGTCCGAAAAGGAGTTGTACCAGGGTGGATTTTCCTGCACCCGATGTGCCAAATACCGCAACCTTCTCGCCCGGGGCGACACGAAGATTTAAACCTCTCAGCAACGGAGCGGCCCCGGCGTAGGTAAATGTCACATTTTCGAGGCAAATCGCAGCCTGCGTATCGGCTTTCCTGTGATCAGTGCGCTCGAATGATTCCTCTTCACCCAGTATCTCTGCTACCCGCTCAAGGCTGACGCGAGCCTGCTGCAGTGTCTTGACCAGTCCCAACAAACCAGAGGCGGGCCCATAGAGGCGGCCCTGGTAGAGTACGAAGGCAACGAAAGTACCCAACCCGATCGCGCCGCTCTGTAACTGGCCACCGCCCAGCAAATAGATCCAGGCCAGGCTGATTGACAGGGCCAGTCCCGGCAGTTGGCTGGCCGTTGACTCGATGACCTGGAATTTGAGCACCCGCTGCACCAGCTGTTGGTTGAGTGCACTGAATGTTTCCAATTCCTGTGCTTCTGCCCGATGAAAGCGGATTCCCCGCAGTGAGCCGAGCCGTTCGGCGAGAAAATGCGACACGTCCGCCATATTCTCCCGGATCCTGAGCGTGCCACTTTCAATGGGGCCGCGAAACACCACGCTGAGCAACAGTGCCAGCGCCAGGCCCAAGTAACTCCAGAGTGCCAGGATGGGCGAGAGATATACCAGGATCGCGGCGCACAGCAGCAAGAACAGGACGTTGTGCAGGAAACCGATCACGCCATCCACCAGCAGCGCCTGGATTTGTGGCATGTCAGAGCCAAAGCGGATCAGCAAGTCGCCGTGGCGGAAGTGCTCCACGCTTTCCATCCGTGTATACAGGCAGTGACGAAAAAGCCTTTGCCGGATTTCAACCAGGATGCCGGCCGAGAGTCTTGCATGGACCATCCGGGACAGAAAACCAATGACCACATCGGTGCAGGCCAGCAGGACCAGCGCTCCAGCGATGAGGGGAATCGTGGCGAAGTCGCCCCGCTCGACCACTGCATCGATAAAGGCTTTACCGATCAGAGGGGTGGACAAGGCCGCGGCAGAACCAACGAGCCCCAGCAAGAAGAGAGTGGCCAGCGTCTTTTTTCGCTGCCTGAGGTGTCTGGAAAAAAGCTTTAGCGAGCTGTTTTTCATTTCACCGACCCGGATGCCCTTGTCCTGCTGGCTGGTTTCTCCCCTGCTTGCCGCTTATTCCAAAGATCAGGGTAATAACATGCACGCGCGTCATGGCACAGCGAGGCGGCGCCGCGCAGGGCGATGGTGGCATCTCTGATGCCTTCCGCCCCTCCTCCGTCGCGGGCGATATCCCTCGCCATCGCCGCCAATTTGACCGAAGCATATTTTCTTTGCAGCGATGCTTCCCTGCCGACCACTTTCAAACTCCCGACGCCCGCTGCCTGCAAGCTTGGAATGGCACAAAGCCCGCAGGGACCCAGCGGGAAGCCCCGGCTGGAACTGCAACC
>DATDPS010000272.1:0-5036 GCA_035292625.1 Lysobacterales bacterium
GGCTTACGGCACCACGTTCTATCTGCACGATACCCCCGGCAGATCTGAATTCTACAAGTCGTTTTTTACCAATTACGCCGCGACCTACGCGCTGAAGCAAGTGGTTTCCAAGACCCGGCCCAACGGGGCTGACGACGAATCGTTTCCTTCAGGTCATGCTTCCGTAGCTTTCCAGGGAGCTGCGTTCATTCACCT
The DNA here is from genome assembly GCA_035292625.1 of Lysobacterales bacterium. Lineage (GTDB taxonomy): Bacteria > Pseudomonadota > Gammaproteobacteria > Xanthomonadales > SZUA-36 > SHZL01. Next base: position 196 of record DATDPS010000272.1, read on the forward strand.
GCGGTATGGAAGCAGCTACGGAGTTCCGGCCTACATTGCGGCCAGCTACGTTGGCTGGACGCGGATCGAATCTGACAACCATTACCTGGTTGACGTAGTGGCCGGCGCGGCCCTGGGAATAGCCAGCAGCTATGTCTTTACCAAACCGTACCATGGGGTCGTGGCCACCCCGCTGGTCGAGCATGGCTTTTACGGAATCAGCATCAGCAAACAGTGGTAGTTAGCCATTCTACTCCCGGGTAAAGGGAATCCGTTTCAGGGCAATCTTTCCGATCATTGCGCCGTCTCTCCAGGTCATTCGTTCAGCGGCCCCAAAAAAATACCGTGTAATGCGCTCCGACTTCACAGCGGGTAAAATCCCTGCCTGCAACACAGGACCTCCTTTTGATGCCGCCCCGTTCCCGCCACGTCGATTCCTATTACTCCGCCACCGCCAACCGACAACTCGAATTTCCCGCGCTGCAAGGTGACGAAACCGCCGACGTGTGTGTCATCGGCGGCGGGTATACCGGCTTGTCCTCGGCCATCCATCTGGCGCAGCGCGGCTACAAGGTCGTGTTGCTGGAAGCGGAGCGGATCGCCTGGGGCGCCTCCGGCCGCAATGGCGGGCAATGCACCGTAGGCCAGCGACAGCCGCAGGAAAAACTGGAAGAGTTATTGGGAGCGGAGGCAGCGCACGCACAGTGGGATTTGAGTATCGAGGCGGTCGCCACGGTGCGTCAGTTGATCGGGCGTTTCGGTATCAGTTGCGATCTCAAGCGCGGTAACCTGCAGGTGGCGGCCAAGCGCAGCGATGCCGAGTGGTATCGCGGCCACGCCGGGCACATGCGCGAACGCTATGGCCTGGATTGCCATGTCGTGGAGGGCGATGAACTCGCCCGCCTGTCGGGCAGTCAGGCTTTCAGGGGCGGGCTGGTGGAATACGAGTCAGCTCATCTGCATCCGCTGAACTATGCCCTGGGCCTGGCGGAGGCGGCGCGCAGCCTGGGCGCACGGTTGTATGAGCAGAGTCGCGTCACCCACTACGACCGCGCTTCGCCAACCCGGGTGCAGACGAATACCGGCAGGGTGACTGCGCGCTACGTGGTGCTGGCCTGCAATGGCTACCTGGAGCGATTGGAGCCGCGCATTGCCGGTAAAATCATGCCGATCAATAATTTCATTCTGGCCACGGAACCTCTGAGTTCCGCGCAGCAGGCTCAGCTGAACCCGGACGATCTGTGTATGTACGACGCCAAGTTCGTGGTCAACTACTGGAAACTGACTGGCGACGGCCGGATGCTGTTCGGTGGCGGTGAAAACTATACGCGGCGCTTCCCGCCCGATATCCGGTCGTTCGTGCGAAAATACCTGTTGCAACTTTACCCGCAGTTGCACGATGCCCGCATCGATTACGGCTGGGGCGGCGCCCTGGCCGTGACCATGAACCGCCTGCCGTGTTTTGGCCGTCTGGACCCGGATGTGTATTACGCCATGGGATATTCCGGGCATGGAGTGCAAATGGCCACGCTGGCCGGCAAGCTGATCGCCGAAGCCGTCGCCGGAACGGCGGAGCGTTTTGACGTCATGGCGCGAATTCCCTCGCCGGCTTTCCCCGGCGGCACCCTGCTGCGCTGGCCAGGCCTGGTGGCTGGCATGTTGTACCATGCCCTGAAGGACCGGCTGGGACATTGAGCAAAAACATGAATGAGCAAGCGCAGAAATGTTTAAACCCATAACAACAGGACACATCGTGTCCAAATCAACATCAAGGTATCCCCGGCCAGGTGGCCGCGTTGTGTTGCTGTCCATTCTGCTGTTGGGCCTGGCGGGTAGTGGTGAGCTTTTCGCAAGCAACGGCTATTTCAACCATGGCATGGGCACCAAAAACAAGGCCATGGCCGGGGCTGGCATTGCCTCGCCCGATGAAGCCATGGCCATGGTCAATAACCCGGCGGTGGCCCTGGCAGTGGCCGGCCGTTCGGAAATCGGCCTGGCGGTTTTCTTTCCAAGCTCAAGCTACGAGACCACCGGGACCCCGGAAAATGGGCAAAACGGCGCTTTCACCATCGGCCCCGGCAACTTGGACGCGGAAGACCAGACTCTGCTGGTGCCTTATTTTGCCCGCAGCTGGCAACTTGGCGATGACTCGGCCTTTGCAGCGGCCCTCTACACCCGCTCCGGCATCAACACCGAATACCGCGGTGGCACGGCAACGTTTGATCCGGATGGGCCGGGCCCGGCGCCAGTGACCACACAGCCCGGTACCCTGGGTGACGGCGATGTGAAGTGGAAACTGTCGCAAGCCCTGCTGGACCTGGGTTATGCGCGGCAGGTGACTGAGCGGGTTTCATTGGGAGCCTCGGCGGTATTGGCGACACAGTCCTTCAGCATCCGTGGGGTGGGCACCCTCGCGCCCCTGACCCAAACCTGGGCCAGCAGCGGCGGCAGCGAACTGCCAGGGCATCTGTCTGGCAATGGCAGCGATCGCTCCTTCGGCGCCGGACTCAAGCTGGGCGCCCATTTCCAGTGGACGCCAAAACTCAGCCTGGGGTTGATGGCGCAGTCAAAAATCTATCTGAGCGACTTGTCGGATTATTCCGACCTGCTGCCCTCGGGCGGGAATTTCGATATCCCGGCCAACCTCAAGCTGGGCCTGAGTTGGCGCTTCCTGGACAACGCGGTCTTTAGCATCGATACCGAGTATATTTTCTACAGTGACGTCGAAGCCCTGGGTAACTCCGGGCGGGACCTGCGCCAGTGCCCCACCGCGGGATATGGCGGAACGGACCTATCGGCCTGTCTGGGCGGTTCCAACGGCGCCGGGCTGGGCTGGAAAAACGTCCCGGTCTACAAGTTTGGTCTGGACTGGAAAGTGAGTCAAAACTGGAACCTGCGCGGCGGCTTCAGTTTTGGCGACCAGCCGGTTGGTACCTCCGAGGCAAGCAACAACCTGTTTACCCCCTACCTGGCCGAGTCCACTTACACCTTTGGGTTCAGCCGTGCCATCGGGGCGGGCAGGGAGCTGAATTTCGCTGTCATGTATACCGAGGAGGAAAGCCACCTTCAGCGCAGTGCATTCGATCCCAGCCAGCTGCTCTATTATGACCACAGCGAGTTTGAACTGGAGCTGAGTTTCGGCTGGCGGTTTTAAATGGGGCGCACGTCACCAACATGGGTATGAAAACATGACCAGCAAGCACTCGCCCCGACCACTGGAAGGCCTGCGCGTGCTCGAAACAGGGCAGTTGCTCGCGGGCCCTTTCACCGGCTGTATCCTGGGTTATTACGGTGCGGAAGTGATCAAGGTCGAGCCACCCGGCGAGGGCGATCCGCTACGCAAATGGCGCGTGCTGGACGAAAACGGCACTTCATACTGGTGGCGCAGCCTGGCGCGCAACAAGAAATGCATCACCGCCAACCTGCGCACGGAGCAGGGTCGGGAGCTGGTGCGGCAGATCGCAGTCAAATCCGACGTGTTGGTGGAGAACTTCAAGCCAGGGGTGATGGAAAAGTGGGGCCTGGGTCCGGCGGATTTTGCGCGCAGCAACCCGCGGCTGATTTACGCGCGCATTTCCGGCTACGGCCAGGATGGGCCCTATGCGGGCAAGCCGGGTTTCGCCTCCGTATGCGAGGGCCTGGGTGGCCTGCGTTACGTCAACGGTTTTCCGGGTGAAGCACCGGTGCGGCCTAACCTCAGCACCGGCGATACGCTGGCCGGATTGCATGCGGCGCTGGGCATCGTCATGGCCTGCGTGCATAAACTCAACAATCCGGACGCGCCCGGGCAGGTCATCGACACCGCGCTGTACGAAGGCGTGTTCAACCTGCTCGAAGGGGTGGTGCCCGAGTACGATGGCGCCGGGGTGGTCCGGCAGCCCTCGGGTTCGACCATCACCGGCATCGTGCCGACCAATACCTATCGCTGCAGCGATGGCAAGTTCATCATCATCGGCGCCAACGGCGATTCGATATTCAAGCGTCTGTGCGATTGCCTGGGCCGACCTGACATGGCGGCAGACCAGCGCCTGGCGGACAACTCCGGGCGGGTCAAGCACGAAGCCGAGATCGATGCCGTGATCACGCAGTGGTGCGGCGGCATGGCTTCAGGCGCAGCCTTGCAATTACTGGAAAACTCCAGCGTTCCTTCCGGACCGATCTACAGCGTGGCCGACATGTTCGCCGACGCGCATTTCCGGGCGCGCGGCCTGTTCGAGGAAGTTGATGTGAACGGCGGCACACTGAAAATCCCCGCCCTGGTGCCGAAACTGAGCGCCACACCGGGCCGCACCGACTGGGCCGGGCCGGAGCTTGGAGCGTTCAACGCGCAGATCTACCAGGGTCTGCTGGGACTGTCTGAGGGCGAACTCGCCAGGTTGAAGGCCAGCGGCGTCATCTGAGCAGATTGGCCGCGGGCGTCGGCGACGTTGGTACCGGAACTGGAGCCATTTGTTAAGTTTTCGTCTATGATAGGCACCGAATACAACAACACGGTATGGGCAGTAAGGCTCATTCGACTGCTCACAAGAAAAGCAATCACGGAGAGAAACAATGTTGAAAATGAAAACAATGGTCGCGGCCATGGCCGCAGCCCTGATGGGGCTCGGACTCAGCCAGTCCGCGCTGGCACAGGACGACACAGCGCAATCCGACGGTTTCACGCTGGACGAGATCATCGTCACCTCCACCAAGCGGGAAGAAAGTATTTATGATGTACCAATCGCTATCACCGCATTTACCGCTGAAGCCATCGAGGTGGCCGGAATCACCAACCTGGTGGACATCGGCAAGTTTGTCCCGAACCTGAACGTGACCGAATTCTCGGCTGGACACACCGCGTCAGTGAATCCCTTCATCCGCGG
>DATDPS010000273.1:0-3919 GCA_035292625.1 Lysobacterales bacterium
TGCCTCGAAAAACCTCGACATCCGCTGGAGCGACTATTCCAATGGCCGGGATGACCCCCGCGGTATCGTCGACGACATGATTTTCGTCGTCGTGGCCGACTGTCATGGCGAGCGCCTGTATCATACGGGCCTGCCCTTTGGCGAGGAGCCCTATATGCGCCACGGGGTGCGCCAGGTCCAGGTGTCCGCCGGGCTGCTGCGGCCTGGCGAGCCCTATTCCATGTTCGTCGAATTTCCGCACGTGGTAGATAGCGTCATGGCTGGCAATGCGCCGGGCTTCACCTCATATGCCACTGCAACCTACCTGGACATGAAGACGACCGGTGTGGCAGTGGGCACCTGCCCGGCCAGGCAGCCTCCCATGGATACCGGGCAGACGGACCGCATGCAGGTCGCTATCGAGCCCGCTGGGATGACGGCCAGGCAGTTGTTCGACGAGCACTACACCATGCTTTACTACAAGGAGCTTGGTCCCGCCGCCCGTTTTTATGGCGAAGTGCTGGGACTGGAACGCGCTTATGAAGACGACTGGGTGCAGCTATATCGAACGACCGCCAATTCCCTTATCGGGGTGGTGAAGGAAGGCCCCGGCGCCTTTCATACCGTGCAGGCCCAAAACGCCGTGATGGTCAGCCTGGTCACCGCCGATGTAGATGCATTATATGAGCGCATCCTGAAGCACCCGGAGGTCGAGATCATCAAGCCACTGCAGGACAATGTCTCAGCGCCCATCCGGGCCTTCATCATGCGCGATCCGGGCGGCTACACGGTGGAGGTGTTTCAGTGGTTGAAAGCCGCTGAATAAGGAAAACGTGCTTATCGGGCGACCCGCCCGGAGGCGTCACCGCCCAACAGTTTTTCGACTTCCGCAACGGAAACCCGGTTGAAATCACCCGGAATGGAATGTTTCAGGCAACTGGCGGCAACAGCGAATTCCAGTGCGGCCTGGCGATCCGGGTGGGTGTTCAAAGCATAAATCAGCGCCGAGGCAAAGCTGTCGCCGCCGCCAACGCGGTCGACGATATCGGTAATCTCGTAATGCCGCGATACGTGGAAGCCATCGCGATCCCTCAGGCAGGCTGACCAGCCATTGATGTCGGCGTTCCTCGATTCGCGCAGGGTAATGGCCATGACGGTGAGGTTGGGGTAGAGGCCAAACACTTTCTCGCTCAGTTGCTGGTACTTTTCGATGCCCAGCTCACCCCTGGCCACGTCCACGTCAACACTGATCCCCAGGGACTTTTGACAGTCCTCCTCGTTCGCTATGCCGACATCGACAAAACGGACCAATTCAGACATGACCTCCGGCGCCGTTTTTCCATAGTTCCACAGGTTGGCGCGGAAATTGAAGTCACAGGACACCGTCATGCCCAAACCCTTGGCGGCTTGCACCGCCTGCAGGCTCAAGGCCGCCGCCGAAGCGCTCAGGGCCGGCGTGATTCCGGTGATGTGCAGCCAGCGGGCATTGTGGAAGATTGCTTCCCATTGAAAATCGCCCACCGCGGCCTCGGCCAGGGATGAACCCGCCCGGTCGTAAATAACTTTGGATGCGCGTTGATTGGCGCCCGTCTCCAGAAAATAGATACCCAGGCGTTTGCCAGTGCGAACCACGTGGCGTGTATCGACCCCAAAACCGCGCAGCTCGCGGAGCGCCGCCGTGCCCAGGTCATTATCCGGCAGCGCTGAAACAAAACCGGAATCGAGCCCATAGTTTGCCAGCGCCACGGCAACATTGGCTTCACCGCCGCCAAAGCTCGCCTCGAGTCGGGGCGACTGGAGCAAACGTTCGTGGCCGGGCGACTTCAGCCGCAACATCATTTCCCCAAATGAGAGGTATTCAGACATAGCTAATTTTTCGCGCCCTGCCCGCGATGTTCAACGATTCCTGCGCCAGCCGGGTGACCTCAGCGTAGTCTCCCCCGGCGATGACGGCAGCGGGGGTGAACCAGCTTCCGCCACAAGCGATAACGGCGGGAAGCGCCAGGTATTCGGCCAGGTTTTGCGCCGAGATACCTCCCGTCGGCATGAATTTCACCTGGCGAAAAACGGCGCTCAGCGCCTTGAGCATGGCAGTTCCTCCGGTCAGCTCGGCGGGAAAAAACTTGACCACATCAAGCCCCAGGTTCCAGGCCTGTTGCAACTCCGTGGCCGTGGCTATGCCGGGGAAAACCGGCACGCCGGCGCCCTGCGCCACCTTCACCACGTTCGCATCCAGTCCCGGGGAGACGATAAATTCCGCGCCTGATTCCAGGGCTGCATTGGCCTGCTCGGCGGTCAGTACGGTGCCGGCGCCAACCATCGCTCCCGGCAGTGTGCGCGCGACTTCCCCGAGGCAGGCCAGGGCTTCGTCGGTGCGCAATACCACTTCGATGACGCTCAAGCCGCCCGCGAGCAAAGCCCTGGCTGTCGCCACGGCAATCGCGGGCTGTTCCGCCTGGACCAGCGGAACGACCGGCGCCTGCCCCAGCCGCCGCATCAGCTCTTTTTTCCGCTCATTTTCCTGCATGCTGCATTCGCCTAGAGATAGATAATGATGGTGCCCAACACGCCATCGCAGTTGATCAGGTCGACGCGCTTGTGCCGGATGCGCAACCCCTCATTGGTGTCGACCAATTCGTGCCGGTAGGTGCCGGCCCATAGCGTTTGTTTTTCCCAGTAGTAGCTGGCGCAATGAAAGTTTGATGTTACCGTGCAATTGCCCGTGCCCGCATCAAAAGCGGCGATGCGGATGTTTGAGATCAGGTGGGAAGCCCGGACCTTGTAATCCTTGGATGCCGCGCGGGGGTGCACGAAATTGCGCCGGCGGATTTCCATCATCACGCGGTCGTCATACGTCAGGGAAATGTGGTTCAAAGGATCTGCCTGGTCCTCGATGGCGGGCATCCAGTAGGTTCCGTCTTCGGTGTACAGCTGGATCCAGGCGTCCAGATTCGGGCGGTCCAGAAACGATGCTTCCTGGTAGAGCAACTCTTCAATCCTGCGCAACAGGGCCAGGTCCTGGGTATGGTCACTCATGTCATGCTCCCCAGCATGTATTCCCGCCATGCGCCGTACTCGCTACGTACGTCCAGGTCGCTGGTGCCGGTATTGGTCCAGCGGTCCCCCAGGTCCGTGTCGCTGCCGTAGTTGCGATGCGTGTCCACCCAGTCGCTGGCCGGTGACAGTAAGCCCAGCTGCATGCGCCGGTATGCCGTCAGGTCGTCAGGCGCGACCATCGACCCGTTTGAATTGATCAACCGCGAATACAGGATGGTGCGGCGCAGCAATGAGTCTGGCGCGCCCTTGAGGCGAAACGACCAGGTTTCCACAATGCATTTGTCCACCGCCAGCGGCCTGATCACGCGTATGTTCTGGATCGCCGACTTGATGGTGAGCGAAGGATAATACAAGGTGTTGTGCGTGTTGAAGGTGAGTATCTGCTGCGTCCGCTCCGCGCCATAGGCCCCGATCATGGCTGCTGCATATTCCGGATCGACGCTGTAGCTGGCGTGGATGCTGCTCTTGCCGCCGTCGTAGTGGTGGCCATAACGAAAGCCGGTAATGCCGGTGGCCTCGAAGTTCTTGTAGGGAGCTCCGAACGGAGGAATGATCTCAGCCTCATCGCGGTGCGCAGACCCCTCCGGCAGCGTCTTGATATAGTCGTTGGCTGCATCGACGACGGAGCGGTGCACGATCATCGGGTGCATGGTGTCGTTCAGGTTTTCAATGAACATTTTCCAGTTGCAGTCGTGTTCATAGCGCAGCACACCGCCGGCTACTTCAACCTCCCCCTGCGGTGATCGGTCGCAGAGATTGTCCAGCACGTCGCCTGCCCCGCCCAGCCAGGTTTTCAGCTCAGGAGCGTTCCTGTCCATGGTGGCAAAAACAAAGCCGCGGTAGTTTTGGTAGCGGGCCAGTTTCTGCATGCTGTAGCGCGGGT
>DATDPS010000274.1:0-14695 GCA_035292625.1 Lysobacterales bacterium
ACGACCTGCAGCAAATTCCACGGCAACGATGGACCACGGTGAACTACCAGTCTCTTGTAGACGAACCGGAAAAAACCATCGTCAGGCTGTGTCAGTTCGCCGGCTTTGAAATGGACGAGCGTTTACGGCAGCGTCTGCAAATACCACTGCCCCTGTCGCGTCTTACTCAAACACGCCCGGCATCGGACAAGTGGCGCAAGAACGAGCAGGAAATTCAGTCGGTGTTGGGTTCGCTGGCCAGCATTGAAAACCGGCTGCAGGGACTGGGCTACACACGTTCGGACCCGCAATGAAAAAGCCCGCGAGGCGCTGCCTCGCGGGCTTTGACATCTTACTTGGTGCGTCTTACTTTTTCTTTGCAGCTTTCTTGGCTGGAGCTTTCTTAGCAGCGGCTTTCTTGGCCGGAGCTTTCTTGGCAGCAGCTTTTTTGGCTGGGGCTTTCTTCTTCGCAACGGCTTTCTTCACTGCAGCTGATTTAGAAACAGCCTTCTTCGCTGCCGGTTTCTTGGCAGCAGGTTTCTTGGCAGCAACTTTCTTGGCAGCGGGTTTCTTGGCAGCTGCCTTCTTCTTCGACGCTTTCTTCGTAGCCATGGTTCACTCCTTTCAAGTCGGGCGTTTGGTGGACACAAGTTCAGGATTGTTGTCTAAAAAAAATTTCCTGATCCGAGTGTGGTAATGCCCTGGTGCTCTCCTTTTCAAACTCCTATCGACTCACTTAAAAAATAAGAGGACGGAGCATGTACCACAACGCTGATTATAAACCTCGTAAAACACAACGCAACAATTCAATACAAAAAAATGAAAAAATATTTTTTCAAAAATATTTTTGCATCGTCCAAAAAAAGTGTTTTCAACAGGAAAAAATGCGGGCGAAAAAAAATTGGAAACCAAATAAGTGTGTTGCACTGAAAATATTTTGCAGGAAAATATTTTTGTAACTCAGGAAATTGATGACGTCCAGCGCGCCTGAATAATTTTGCGCAGCGGTGTCATGAGCTTGTAGGGCGCAGCTATCAGCGTGCCGGAATTTTCCACGTCATCATCACCTGAAAAGCTCATCACCACGCCGCCTGCTTCACGCACAATCAACACGCCAGCTGCTACATCCCAGGGTTTGAGGCCAATTTCAAAAAATCCATCGATCCGGCCGGCCGCAGTCCACGCCAGGTCCAGGCACGCGGTACCGCAGCGCCGGAAGTCCTCAACTTTTTCAAACACTGCCTGAAAAATACGGCCATATGCCTGCAGATGTTCACGGTTGCGGAATGGAAACGCGGTAGCCAATATTGCACCGTCAAGTTCAATGCGAGCGGATACACGCAAGCGCTTGTTGTTGAGAAATGCTCCACCCCCGCGACTGGCGGTAAATAATTCGTCGCGCATGGGATCGTAGATGACGCCATGTTCGGTGCGGCCGTTGACCTGTTGCGCAATGGACACCGCGAAATGGGGAAAGCCATGCAGATAGTTGCTGGTGCCGTCGAGCGGGTCGATGACCCATACTGTGCTGCCTGCACCCGAACTCCCGCTTTCTTCGCACAGGAACGCGTGGTCCGGGAAGAACCGCTTAATTTCCCGTACAATTTCCGCTTCGCAGGCACGGTCCACTTCGCTTACATAGTCGTGACGGGCTTTTCGAATGATCGGGATGGCGTCGACTTGTTGAAAATGCCGGCGCATGATTTCGCCAGCCGCATGGGCAGCACCAACCGCAATGTTTACGACTGAATGGGTCATGGAAAATTTTCAATGAACGGGGGAGCGGCACAGGATAGCAGAAGCCTGAATGGCTTGCCGCAATACGCGGCCGACCTGCTGCAGCGTGTGCGCATAGTCCTTATCAACACCACGCACCCCGGAAACATCGGCGCTGCGGCCCGGGCAATGAAGGTCATGGGCTTGGGTAATCTGCACCTGGTCACGCCCAAAAGCTTTCCTCATGCCGAGGCAACGGCCCGGGCTTCAGGGGCTGATGTCCTGTTGCAGCACGCCCATCTGCACGATTCCCTGGACACCGCGCTCGCCGGATGCGGACTGGTGCTGGGCACCAGCGCGCGCCTGCGCAGCCTCGCCATGCCGCAACTCGATGCCCGTGAAGCTGCGCGATGCGCGCTGGCGGAAGCTCACCGGCATGACATTGCACTGCTGTTCGGGCGCGAACGCTATGGCCTGACCAACGAGGAAATGCAATGTTGTCATCAGCTCGTACACATACCTTCGAACCCGGACTACTCATCGCTCAACCTGGCACAGGCTGTTCAAATCTTGTGTTACGAGCTGCGCGTTTCCGCCATTGGCAGTGAAGGCCAGGTGCTGGAACAGCTTGACTACGAGCCGGTCGATGCCTTGCAGATGGAACGTTTCTATGCGCACCTGGAACAAGCGCTTCTGGACATTCGTTTTCTCAACCCCGAACAACCGCGGAAACTGATGATGCGTCTGCGTCGTCTCTTCAACCGCGCGCGGCCCGACCAGAATGAGGTCAACATCCTGCGCGGCATATTTACTTCGGCCCAGGAAGCAGCCGGCAAGGGCAGGAAGCAAAACGAGTGAGCGCGCTACCGGACTGCCCGCTGGCTACCTGAACCTCCCTTTTTTCAGGTAAGCCGGCAACGGGATAGTTGGGTCCATGTCAGGTGCCGGCTGTGGCCGGCCCGCCTCGACGCTGAAAGGAATCACACCGGCCCAGATGGGCGCTTTTACGTCAGCGGCGGGATCTCCCGGCGGTGAGTTGCTCACTTTGACGGTGAAATCCCGTATCGACAGGGACAGCAGCAGCATGGCGTTCAGTTCCTTGCGCGTGGAACCGCGTACATCGGCCAGCCGGCCGGGCGCAAGGCGCTCGGTCAGGATGTCCAGGCCGCGCGATTTCGCCGCCGGGTCGGTAACCGCCACGGCGTTGCCAAACACCATCACCGCGCGATAGTTCATGGACGAGTGAAAAGCGGAACGTGCCAGCACCAGTCCGTCGAGGTGTGTCACCGTGACACAGCAGGGCATGCCATGGGCAAGGTGTTTCATCAGCCGGCTGACCACCGAGCCGTGCAACAGCAAACATTCCTTATCCCGCGCCAGCGCCATGGGCACCACGTAGGGTTGCTGCTCCCTGGTGAATCCAACGTGGCAGATCCGTGCTGCGTCGATGATCTCACAGGCCAATGTGAAATCGCGGCTGCCTTTTTCCCGCAACCGCCTGAAACGCATGTCGGGCTTTATGGACATGGGTCGGCTACCTCTTGTGGTTTAGAATGTATGCTACCGTCAAAAAATATTTCATGTAAGTCGGACATGGGCGAAACCATCGACATCGAAATACCGGATTTTGGCGCCTGGGTGCAGAATGTCTGGCAGGTCGTGCAGGGCATTCCGCGTGGTTGCGTGCTCACCTACGGAGACGTCGCCCGGCTTGCCGGCGTGGGCGGTTCCGCGCGCAGGGTCAGCCAGGCCCTGCGTCGCGCCCCGCCTGGTATGAAGCTACCCTGGCACCGCGTGATCAATTCGCAGGGCCGTATTTCGTTTCCGGCTGACAGCGAAGGATACCGGCAGCAGAAGTCCAGGCTGGAGAGAGAAGGCGTCGTGTTCCTCGATGGCAAAACGAACCTGGAACGTTTTGGTTACTCCGGCGCCCTGGATCGATTGCTGTGGGGGCAGGATGCGGAAGCGTAACGCCCTTCCTCTCACAGCTGTTCGGTGGCTTGCTCCGCCACCGCTCAGGCCAGGCCCCTGGCGTGGTGACGCAGGTGGTCTTCGATAAAGGTGGCGATAAAATAATAACTGTGGTCGTAACCTTCCTGCATGCGCAGTTTCAATGGGTAGTGGCTGGCTATGCAGGCTTGCTCGAGTGCCCCGGGCTTGAGCTGGTCAGTGAGAAAATCATCTTTTGTACCCTGGTCGATCAACAGGGGCAGTTTCTCCTCCGCATCACCGATCAAGAGGGCGGCATCCCAGGCGACCCAGTCATTGCGGTCTTCACCCAGATAGGCAGACAGGGCTTTCTGGCCCCAGGCGCAGTCCGAGGGGTGGCAGATCGGTGCAAAAGCAGAGACTGACTTGTACCTGCCGGGATTGCGCAGGTAGCAAACCAGGGCGCCGTGCCCGCCCATGGAATGCCCGCTGATACCGCGGTTTGCATTGACCGGGAAACTTGCTTCCACCAGCGCGGGCAATTCCTGCGTCACGTATTCGTACATGCGGTAATTGGCGCTCCAGGGCGCCTGTGTCGCATTGACGTAGAAGCCCGCACCCGAGCCAAAATCATAGCTGTCGTGTTCGCCTGAAAAATTCGTTCCGCGGGGGCTGGTATCAGGGCAGACAATGGCCAGGCCCAGTTCAGCAGCCATGCGCTGCGCTCCGGCTTTTTGCATGAAATTTTCGTCGGTGCATGTCAACCCGGAGAGCCAATACAACACCGGGACCGGTTGCTTCACTGCCTGTGGCGGCAGGTAGATTCCGAAAACCATGTCGCAGTTGCACGCTTTCGAGGCATGGCGCACGCGCTGCTGTTCGCCGCCGAATGCGCGATTGCGGGAAATGATTTCCATCCTGACCGCGTCAGAAGATCACTACGGAGCGGATGCTCTTTCCGTGGTGCATCAGGTCAAAGGCCGTATTGATCTCGTCCAGTCCCATGGTGTGGGTGATCATGTCATCGATATTGATCTCGCCCGCCAGGTATTTTTCGACATAGCCCGGTAATTCAGTGCGTCCGCGCACGCCGCCAAAAGCGGTGCCGCGCCAAACACGCCCGGTGACCAGCTGGAACGGGCGCGTGCGAATTTCCTGTCCGGCTCCGGCCACGCCGATGATTACCGACTCGCCCCAGCCCTTGTGACAGCATTCCAGGGCTGCGCGCATGACATCGACATTGCCAATGCATTCGAAAGAATAATCAGCGCCGCCACCGGTGAGTTCCACGATGACGTCCTGTATGGGCTTGTCGTAGTCTTTCGGATTGACGAAGTCTGTGGCGCCCAGCCGGCGCGCCATGTCGAACTTGTCGGTGTTGATGTCGACGCAGAAGATACGCCCTGCCTTGGCCATCACCGCGCCCTGGACCACGCTAAGGCCAATACCGCCCAGGCCGAAAACCACCACGGTGCTGCCGGCCTCCACCTTGGCCGTGTTCAGTACCGCGCCGATTCCCGTGGTGATGCCACACCCCAGCAGGCAGACCTTGTCCAGCGGCGCCGCCTTGCTGATATTGGCAACGGCGATTTCCGGCAGCACGGTGTACTCGGCAAACGTCGATGTGCCCATGTAATGGAAAATGGTCTTGCCCCTGAGTGAAAAACGGCTGGTGCCGTCCGGCATCAGACCTTTGCCTTGCGTGGCGCGTATCGCCTGGCACAGGTTGGTCTTGCCTGACTTGCAGAAACTGCACTCGCGGCACTCGGGGGTATAGAGCGGTATGACGTGGTCACCCGGCTTGACGCTGGTGACGCCTTCCCCGACTTCCTCCACCACGCCGCCGCCTTCATGCCCCAGGATGGAAGGAAAGATGCCCTCGGGGTCTGCGCCGGTGAGCGTGAACGCATCGGTATGACAGACACCCGTCGCCACCAGGCGAATCAGCACCTCGCCCTTTTTCGGGCCCTGCACATCAACTTCTTCCATTTCCAGTGGCTTGCCTGCTTCCCAGGCGACGGCGGCTCTCGATTTCATATAATTTCCTCAAGCTGGATGGCGTCTGGTGACGCATAAGCAGAAAAACTTTGTTTCTGGCCCTGGCCGCGCCGGAGCCCCTGGCTGGCCTCGTGCAGAAACATCACAGGTGGGCAATTTCCTTGTCGGTAAACAGGAAATCCCGCAATTCGTGATCGAATGCCGGGTCATGGCGCCTGATCCATTCAAGTACCATCGACGCATGTTCCTTTTCCTCGTCGCGGTTGTGGGCCAGGATGGCCGCCAGTTCCGGGTTTTTGCAGGCGTCCACGCGCTGGTTGTACCAGTCCACCGCTTCCAGCTCTTCCATCAGGGAAATGATGGCTCGGTGCATGTCGCGGGTGCTGTCGGTCAACTCGCCAATGGGTTCGTGATAGCCTTCATTCGCCATGGGTTTTCATCTCCTCAGTCCAATTCAGACTGCTGTTGTCTGCGGCAGCGTTCTATCGATGATTGGATATTGATGCTGCACGCTCGTCTATTCGCGGTTTGAAATTGCACATCGTCCCCTCAAGTCACGTCGGAGCCCGGCTCCAGCGATTGCTCCATCTGGTCAGCAGTGCGGGCAATGTTGGCGATCACGTAATCCAGCCCCTGGGCGTGCAAAAACGCGTAAGGAAGGTTTTCACACATCTTGATGTACGGCACTCCGTCCATGTCTCCAACCGCAAGGTAGCCCACGCGCAGTGTCAGGTTGATGCGCAGGCACTTCTCGGCATCGAGGTCGGCCAGGGGCGCAACCGGTGTTTCCACGCGCAGGACCCGGCGGCCATCGCTGGCATTGAGTTCGGCCAGGAACATGCTCTGCAGCCGTGCCTTTTGATTGGTCGGACAGTCGAAGCCGATGATGAAGGGCTCGTCGACCTTGAGCTCGTATGCATCCATTACATGCTTTCGAACTTCGGAAAAAGTTTCCATTTACAGGGTCTCTATTTGGGGGCGAGGCGGACTGCGCCGTCGAGCCGAATGGTTGTGCCATTAAGGTACACGTTTTCGGTGATGTGCTGCACCATGGCGGCGAATTCTTCGGGTTTACCCAGGCGGGAAGGGAAGGGGATGGATGCAGCCAATGATTGCTGCACCTGTTCGGGCATGCCGTCCACCATGGGCGTCCAGAATATGCCCGGCGCGATGGTCACCACCCGAATGCCAATGCGGGAAAATTCCCGTGCCATGGGCAGGGTCATGCCAACAATGCCGCTTTTGGACGCCGAGTAGGCAGCTTGTCCAATCTGGCCCTCCCAGGCGGCGACAGACGCCGTGTTGATGATGAGGCCGCGTTCACCGTCCAGTCCGGGGTCATTGTGCTGCATGCGGTCGGCAGCGGCCTTGGCTACGTTGAAACTCCCCACCAGGTTGATCATGATGGTATGGGTGAAAAACGACAACTCCATGGGAGCTTCCCGGCCCAGTACACGGCCGGCCCCTATGACGCCCGCACAATTCACCACCAGGTTCAGGCCGTCATTTGCCAGCAGCGATTCGTCCACCGCCCTGACCACGGCAGCTTCCGATGTCACGTCGGTGTGAATGTAGCAGGTGTCGTTGCCAAGCTCACAGGCTGCCACCGGACCCGCCTTGTCGTTGATGTCCAGCAGGCACACTTTGCCGCCGCCGGCCACGATGTGGCGCGCCACGGACAAACCCAGCCCGGAAGCGCCACCCGTAACCAGCGCCTTGACCTGGTCGAATTTCATTTGCTTACTCCTGTTTGCGAATTTGGTTTGATCGGGGGTAATGCTCCCGGCGCCTGGCGGCAGCCTCGGTGCGTTCCACCCGGCGGTTATTGTCGCGCCTCAGTGTGCCTGAAATCCAGTCGCCGGTGCGAAGCCGTTACATCCGGAACACGCCGAAGTGACCGGATTCCAGCGGCGCGTTCTGCGCTATGGACAGGGCCTGGGACAGTACAGCACGGGTATCGACCGGATCGATGATCCCGTCATCCCACAATCGGGCGGTGGAATAGTAGGGGTGACCCTGCTTTTCGTACTGCTGCCGGATCGGTGCCCTGAAGTCTTCCTCTTCCCTGGCCGACCAGGTCTTGCCGCTGGCTTCGATGCCATCGCGCTTGACCGTGGCCAAAACAGATGCCGCCTGCTCGCCACCCATCACCGAGATGCGCGCGTTGGGCCACATCCACAGGAACCGGGGCTGGTAGGCACGACCGCACATGGCGTAGTTGCCAGCACCAAAGGAACCACCGATCACGACCGTGAAGCGGGGTACATGGCTGCTGGCAACTGCGGTGACCATCTTGGCTCCATCTTTTGCAATTCCGGAATTTTCGTACTGCTTTCCAACCATAAACCCAGTGATATTCTGTAGAAATATCAGGGGAATATTGCGTTGATTGCAAAGCTCTATGAAGTGTGTTGCCTTCAAGGCCGATTCTGAAAACAGGATGCCATTGTTGGCCACGATGCCGACCGGGCAACCTTCCAGATGGGCAAAGCCGCAAATCATGGTCTTGCCGTAACGTGCTTTGAATTCATGAAATTCACTCCCGTCAACCAGTCGCGCAATGAGTTCGCGGACATCGTAGGAGAAGCGCGTGTCCTGCGGGATGATGCCGTAGATTTCGTCGCTGGCATAACGCGGTGAAAGCGGTTTTCTCAGCTCCAGCCAGGTGGTTTTTACCCGGTTGAGGTGGCGTACGGTTTCGCGCGCGATGAGCAGGGCATGGGCGTCGCTTTCCGCCATGTGGTCGACCACGCCGGAGCGTGTGCTGTGTACCCTGGCGCCACCCAGCGATTCCGCATCGACCACCTCTCCGGTGGCGGCGCGAACCAGCGGCGGTCCGCCCAGGAAGATGGTGCCTTGTTCCTTGACGATGATGGACTCATCACACATGGCGGGCACGTAAGCGCCGCCGGCAGTGCACGATCCCATGACCACCGCGATCTGGGGAATGTTGCGCGCTGACAGCCGCGCCTGGTTGTAAAAAATCCGGCCGAAATGATCACGGTCCGGAAACACTTCATCCTGCAGCGGCAGGAACGCACCGCCCGAATCCACCAGGTAGATGCACGGCAGGTGATTTTCCAGTGCGATTTCCTGCGCACGCAGGTGTTTCTTCACCGTGATGGGAAAGTAGGTGCCGCCTTTCACCGTGGCGTCATTGGCCACGATCATCACGTCCCGTCCGTGTACCCGGCCGATGCCGGTGATGATCCCGCCGCAGGGCGCGCTGCCATCGTACAACCCGAATCCGGCCAGGGCAGAAAGTTCAAGAAAGGAGCTGTCGCCATCCAGCAGGGCGGAGACCCGTTCGCGCGGCAGCAATTTACCGCGGGCCTGGTGCTTGTCGCGGGATTGCTCATCGCCGCCCAGGCTGGCCCTGCCAACTTGCTGCTTGAGGTCGTTCACCAGGCCGCGCATGTACTGCGCGTTCTGGGCATATTGCGGGCTGCCGGAGTCGACTTTGGTGTCTATGGTGGCCATTTGTGCATTATGCCAGCTTTGACGCTTTGCACCGGCTGTCGTGGAAAAGTGTAATCAGCCCGGCAACTCGATGGCGATTGCAACCGCCTCACCGCCGCCCAGGCACAACGATGCCACGCCGCGTCTGCCACCGCGGCGGCGCAGGGCGTGGAGCAGTGTTACCAGAATGCGCGCGCCGGAAGCGCCCACCGGGTGTCCCAGGGCGCAGGCGCCACCGTTGACGTTGACCTTGTCGTGGTCCAGGTGGTTGTCAGCCATCGCCGCCATGGTGACCGCAGCGAATGCTTCATTGATCTCGAACAGGTCGACGTCCGCCATGGTCCAGCCGGCCTTCCTGACCACGCTGGCGATGGCGAACGGAGGCGCCGTGGTGAACCATTCCGGTTCGTGCGCATGCGTGGCGTGGGCCACAATGCGCGCCAGCGGCTCGATGCCAAGCTGCGCAGCTTTGTGCGCGCTCATCAGCACGGTGGCGGCGGCGCCATCGGAAATGGAGGAGGAATTGGCCGCGGTGACCGTGCCGTCCGGTTTGAAGGCAGGGCGCAGGCCGGGAATTTTTTCCACCTTGCAGCGGGGTGGTTCTTCATCGCGGGCATGGATGTTTTCGCCGGCGCGGTCTTTAACCGTTACCGGTGTGATCTCTGCGCTAAAGTCACCCTCGTTCATGGCGCGCATGGCACGCTCTACCGAAGCGATGGCGAAGGCATCCTGTTGCGCGCGGGAAAACTGGTACTTGTCGGCGCACATTTCGCCGAATATGCCCATCATCTGCTGGTCGAAAGGGCTCTGCAGCGCGTCCCAGAACATGTGGTCCAGCACCTGGCCATGCCCCATGCGCATACCGCCGCGCGCCTTGGGCAGCAGATAGGGCGCATTGCTCATGGATTCCATGCCGCCGGCCACGACCACTTCCGAGCTGCCGGCCTTGATGGCATCATGCCCCAGCATCACGGCTTTCATACCGGAGCCGCAAACCTTGTTGACCGTGGTGCAACCGGCAGCGACAGGCAGTCCGGCCTTGAGGGAAGCCTGGCGGGCCGGCGCCTGGCCAAGCCCTGCCGGCAATACACAACCCATGATCACTTCAGTGACGTCATTGCCATTGACACCGGATTGTTCCAGCGCTGCCTTGATGGCCGCGGCGCCCAGATCGGTCGCGCTCAGCGGCAGAAACTGGCCCTGGAACGAACCAATGGGGGTGCGTTTTGCCCCAACGATGACAATGTCCGACATGATGGATTTCCTTGGTGGTGGATTCAATTGTATTTTTTCAATATCGGGTGTGTGGCCGGCAAACCCAAGACTGGAGTTGAAAAGATCCGGTCAGTGCTGGCCGCTACCTGCGTCTCCCAGCAACTCGCGCCCAATCAACATCTGCCGGATCTCATTGGTGCCGGCGCCAATTTCATAGAGCTTGGCGTCGCGCAGAATGCGGCCAGTGGCGTAATCGTTGATGTAGCCATTGCCACCCAGGACCTGGATCGCCTCGAGGGCGACCTTGACGGCGCTGCGCGATGCGTGCAACAGGCAGGAAGCCGGGTCGATGCGGGAATAACGGCCGTGGTCGTAATCCTCGGCGATGCGGTAGGCAAAGGCGCGCGAAGACTGCAGCGCGGTATACATGTCGGCTACCTTGGCCTGCATCACGCCGAACGAACCCAACGCACGGTTGAACTGCTTGCGCTCGTTCATGTAAGGCAGCACCAGTTCCAGCGCGGCCTGCATCAGGCCCAGCGGCCCACCGCTCAGTACCAGCCGTTCGGTGTTCAGGCCGCTCATCAGGACCTTGACGCCCTGGTTGACTTGACCGAGCACGTTTGCCGCCGGGATGCGGCAATTCTCAAACAGCAGTTCGCAGGTGTTGGAGCCGCGCATGCCGAGCTTGTCTAGTTTCTGCGCGGTGGAGAAACCCGCCATGCCTTTCTCGACGATGAAAGCAGTCACTGCGTTTGATCCGGCTTCCTTGCCGGCGGTGCGCATGTACACGATCAACATGCTGGCTTCCGGGCCATTGGTGATCCACATCTTGCTGCCGTTGGCCAGCCACGCGCCATCGCGAAATTCCGCTTTGCAACTCATCGAACCGATCACGTCCGAGCCAGCCCCTGCTTCGGACATGGCCAGTGCCCCCACGGCGGCGCCGCTGCACAGGCGTGGCAAGAGCCGCTGCCTTTGCTCTGCGCTTCCGTTCTTGAACAGGTTGTCCATGGCGAGGTTGCTGCAGGCGCCGTAGGACAGGCCCACCGCGCCGGATGCGCGGGAAATTTCTTCCATGGCCACCACGTGGGCCAGGTAGCCAAGCCTGGACCCGCCCAGCTCTTCGGGAATCGTCATGCCGAGGAGGCCAAGTTCACCCAGTTTGGGCCACAGGTCCTGGGGAAACTCATTGTCCCGGTCAATCTGCGCGGCGCGGGGAGCGATTTCCTGCATGGCAAAGCGGCGCACCGTCTCGCGCAGCAGCTCGAGTTCATCCCGCAAATGCATCGAAATGGTCAACGGACACTCCCTGGTTTTTGCCGCCCATTGTACCGCACCAGGCAGGTTTTATATGCCGTTCCAGTTGCTATTCGGTCAGTTCGAAACCCTCTGCGTTCAATAATTTCACGGGGACCCCCAATTGCTCCAGTTGCGGGCGCAGTTTGGCCGCGTCACCGACGACCACGATGGTGGCCTGGTCGGGCTGCAACAAGCGTCCCGCCAGTTCATTGAGCGGCTGCCGCTCGGTTTCCCGCAGCAGCGCCTGCTGCTGCGTGCGATAGTCCAGGGGCAGATCGTAGATCAGAATCTGCGCCAGTAGTCCCAGCTTGCTACCGGGTGTTTCGTACAACAAGGCCTCGCCCTGGCTGATGGCGTTGTGCATGTACTGGTATTCTTCTTCGGTCATCCCGTCACGGGCGAAGTTTTCCAACTCCAACAAGGTTTCCCCGATGGCACCGATGGTGGCCTCACCGGTGATTTCGCCGGAAAACTGGAAGCTGCCGAATTCCTGGCCGCCATTGAAACCGGTATAGGCGCCATAGGTCCAGCCCTTGTCTTCGCGCAAATTGAGATTGATGCGGCTGTCAAAGGTGCCGCCCAGGGTAAAGTTCATCAGCCCGGCGCGGTAATACTCACCCAGGGCGTCGTAGGGCAACGCGGGATGGCCGATGCGCACGCTGCTCTGGGTAGCGCCGGGTTTGTCCACCAGGTAGATCATCCGGCCGCCAGCTTGAACCAAGCCGTCAATGGGTTCACGCGCGCCCGGCTGCACGGGCAGCCGGCCCAGGTGCAAGGATATCCGGTCGATCTCGTCCTGCGGCAGGCTGGTACTGACCAGCACGCCGCGCGTATGCGACGGGATGTGCGTAGCGTAAAACGCCTTCACATCATCCAGCGTGATGCCCTCGACCGTCGAGGGTAGTCCGCTGCCCGGGTAGGAAAGGGGATGGGTTGGTCCCGCCAGCGCTGCATTCATGGCGCGTCCGGCCAGGGCGGGCCCGGATTTCTGTGCCTGCCGCAGTGATTCGAGGGTTTGGGATTTGACCCGGTCGAAGTCTTCCCCGGTGAAAGCGGGTTGCAACAGGCGCTCCAGCAACAGATCCATGGCTTGATCCAGGTGCTTGGCCAGGGTGTCCATGCTCACCGTGGTTTGGTATTGGCTGGAACTGACGCCCACACTGGCGCCAATGCGTTCCAGCGCCTCGCTGAATTCCGCCGCGCTGCGTTCCTTTGATGCTTCGTTCATCAACCGGGCGGTCAGGCTGGCCAGGCCGGCTTTGCCGGGCGGTTCATCGCGCTGGCCCATGTCGAACACCACCTGCAGGGTGACCGTGGGGGTTTCGTCGTTCTTCACACTGAGCATGCGCACGCCGTTGGCGAGTTTGCTGTCATGGATAGGCGGCAGCTGAACCACCGGGTTCACGCCCGGGCTGGGCTTCACGTTGCGATCGAAATTATCCTGCACCGGGCGCAATTCGGGTTTCGCCTCAGGCTCACCGCTGGGAGATTCGCCTGGTTCCTGTGGCTGTGAATCACCGTCTGCCTGCGCCCTTGCGGCGGTGAAATTGGCCGGCCTGGCCGCAAGTCCGGCGGCACCCGTGGGCACGATGCTGAGCACCACTGCAGGCTGCCCGGTTATGTAGTGGGCGAAGGTGCGCGTGACGTCTTGCGCCGTCACGGCAGAATAACGCCGCAGATCCTCTTGCACCGCCTTGGGGTCACCAATGAACATTTCCGAAAAAGCCAGTGCCTCGACTTTGCCCGACACGCTTTGCATGCCGAAGATGCGGCCGGATTCAACCTCCGCCTTGAACTTGTCCAGGTCGTCTTCGCTCACGCCACGTTCGCTGAATTCGACCAGCGTTTCACGGATTGCCAGTTCCATATCGGCCAGCGTTTCGCCCGAGGCCGGATTCTGCACCACGATAAAAGCCATTTCGCAAGCCAGTTCGCGGCAGGCGTGGCTGGCCTGGACACTCACCGCCCGGCCGCTCTGCACCAGGCGCTGATAAAGCAGAGAAGCCTGGCCCTGGCCCAGAATCTTGGCGGCAGCATCCAGCGGGGCTTCGTCGGGGTGGTAATAGGCCACGGTTGGAACCAGCATGGCGATGGCGGGCAGGTGGATGTTGTCCTCCAGCGTCACGTAACGATCGCTGTGCAGTTGCGCGGCCTGTTTCAACAAGGGCTCTGCTTCCGGCCCGCGCGGAATGGCGGCAAAATACTTCGCCACCCACTGCAGCGTTTGCCGCGGGTCTATGTCCCCACCGATGACGAGTTGCGCGTTGTTCGGCCCGTACCAGCGCAGGAAAAAACGCTCCAGGTCATACAGGGTTGCGGCATCGAGGTCCTCGTTCCAGCCGATCACCGGCCAGGAGTAGGGATGCTCCGGCGGGTAGAGATTTTTCATCATGGTCTCGCTGGTGCGCCCATAGGGCACGTTATCCACCCGCTGGCCCCGCTCGTTTTTCACGGTTTCCCGCTGCACTTCGAATTTTTCCTCATCCACCGCTTCGAGCAGGAAGCCCATGCGATCGGCTTCCAGCCACAGCGCCACTTCAAGCTGGTTGGCGGGAACGGTCTGGTAATAACTCGTGCGGTCGGAATCGGTGGTGCCGTTGAGCGAGCCGCCCGCGTTGGAAATGATCTTGCTGTGATCGCCCTGGGCCACGTGCGCCGAGCCTTCAAACATCATGTGCTCAAAGAAATGGGCAAAGCCCGAACGGCCGGGTTGTTCACGGCTGGAGCCGACGTGGTAGGACACATCGACGTGGGCCAGCGGATCGGAGTGGTCCTCGTGCAGGATGACGGTCAGGCCGTTGTCCAGCCGGTATTTTGCATATGGCACGGAAAAATCATCGCTTCTCCCATCATACCGCTCCACCAGGGTTAAGCCGGCCGGCAGCGCAAGCTGCGCGGGGGCGCCGGCAGGAATCTCCACTGGACGGTCACAGGCAACCAGCAGGGACAGGGATAGAAACGTTAACGGGCTCAGCCGCAGCAGCATGGGATACCTCGTGGAAACAGGGAAAATGTGCAGGCGATTCTAGCGGCTTTTTTGCCTGCCTGCGCAGGCCGGAAGTGTGACTCTGGCGGGGTGCTGGCTTTCGGTCGGCGG
>DATDPS010000275.1:0-4467 GCA_035292625.1 Lysobacterales bacterium
CGAAGCCGTTTCCCTCGCGGCGCGGGCCATTTATTCCGAAGGGGGTTTTTCTACAGCCTCAACGCCGTGGTTCAGCGGCGGGCCGAGCCCGCAGGGCGAGGACCGTCGCGTGGAACCGCTTGTTGGACCTCATTTGTCTACGCAAGGAAGTGACGAAGAAATTCGTAGGCCACATACAACACTGTGATCACGCCCAGCACAATAAGAAACGCTGCCAGCCGGATAGCCCAGCACGGGTACTGCCGCTGAAGCAGCACAGGGATTGCTTGCGCAAAGCCATGATCGCTTTTGATTCCTGCGTTTACCTGGTCGAATGTCAGCGGCGGGAAATATAGATACGAAATTGTGACCTGTTCCCCCGGGACCAGTGTTGGGATCACTATTTCGAGCGCTCCGGCTGGAAGGTCTTCGACGCGGTGGACCACTTCCGGCCAAATCTGAAAGCTCGGCAGGGTGCCGTGCCTGAGGCGGACATTTGTTGCGCTAACCCTGCCAGCATTCCGCAACACGACCGAATGCGTATGCACGTGAATGAGCTGTCCCCCAGGTGGGGTATGCCGAAAACTCGACACGTGGCCAAAGTAGGAAATTAGCAAGGGTCGACTTTCGAAGCGGCGATTCACCCACACGCCCACAAAGAGCGCCACGACCGGAGCCGCAATGGTGGCGGCTATCATCCAGTCAACGGTCATGGCCCTTTCCCATTAATGAGGTCCAACTACAATTTTCTGGAAACCGTGTGGATAAGGCCTTTAACGCCCCGTTTCTGCTGGTTCATTTACAACTTCCTCTTATGAATTATGAATTTAGATTGAAATTGCAGCCTTCGTTAACATTGCTGTTTCTTGTTAAATAGCGCATAACGTACAAAACCTTACGCTTAATTCCTACATTGCAATCGCTGCTCTGGGATTAGTGTGTCTGCATGACAGAAACCCCCAAAGAGCCGCGCTTGCTGGACCAGATGCGCAATGTTTTGCGCCTGCACCAATACAGTATAGCCACAGAACGGGTTTACCTGCAGTGGGTGCGCCGCTTTATCCTGTTTCATGGCAAACGCCATCCCGCCGGCATGAGCAAGAAGGAAGTTGAGGCGTTTCTCACTTATCTGGCTGTCGAGCGGGGGGTCAGTGCTTCCAGCCAGAACGTTGCTTTGGCTGCCATCCTGTTCCTGTACGCGAAAGTCCTGTCTGTTGAGCTGCCCTGGCTGGACGACGTGGTGAGGGCCAAAACCAGAAAGCGGGTGCCTGTGGTTCTGAGCAAGGCTGAAGTGCATTCTTTGCTCCAGGCGAGCAGTGCAAATCACAGTTTGATCCTGAGCTTGATGTACGGAGGGGGTTTGCGCTTGATGGAATGCGTGCGGTTGCGGGTGGGCGATTTTGATTTTGCCAGGCGTACCGTGCGCATACACGCGGGCAAGGGCGGGAAGGACCGCATTACGGTATTTCCGGATTCACTGGATGCCCGCATGAAAACCCAGTTGGCCTGGGTAAAGAATATTCACGAGGTTGATCTGGCGAAAGGTTACGGCAAAGCGGTGCTGCCGATGGCACTCCAAAGAAAGTTGGGTTCCAGCAGTCGCCGCTTTTTCTGGCAGTTTGTTTTTCCTTCTTCGGAACTATTAGAAGATCCGCGCAATCCGGGGACTTTGTATCGTCACCATGTTCATCCAAGTGCGGTGCAAAAAGCGGTATCCGCTGCGGCATCAAAATCCGGAATTGTGAAGCGGGTTACCTGCCACACCCTGCGCCATTCCTTTGCCACTCACTTGCTGGAGTCGGGCACGGACATTCGCACCATCCAGGCCTTGCTGGGCCACAGCAATGTGAATACCACCATGATCTACACCCATGTGGTGCAAAGAGGAGCCTTGGGTGCGCGTTCGCCGTTGGACTTGTGATCTACCTGATCAGGCCAGCGCGTTCTCGAACAGCACCAGCATTCGTGCCCAGGCCCGCTCGGCTTGTTCCTCGTTATAGACCGCCGAGTCCGGCGGACACCAACCGTGCGCGGCGCCGGTGTAAACCTCGATTTCTGCTGGCAAGCCAGCCTCATCGAAGGCTTTTCGGAGTGTGTGCTTGGCTTCCGGTTCCTTCTCGTCGTCGTTCTCGGCGATCGCAATGAGGAAGTGAGCGGTCATCTGCGGTATCAGGAGGTGTGGGCTATCCGGTTGGTCTGTAACCAGACCACCGCCATGGAAAGTCGCCCCGGCGCCGATGCGGTCGGGCACGGCAGCGGCGGTCCGCATGACGATCGGTCCACCCATACAATAACCCGTGGTGCCGATTTTCCGACCCTGGTCCACTGCCGGCTGGGCGTCCAGCCAGGCGACTAAAGCCTTGGCATCGGTGACATGCGTTTCCGGGCTCAGCGACTGCGCGAGCGGGATGACGATGTCTCGTGTGGCCTGGTCGGCGAAACTCGCACCTTCAGGCACCACCGGTGAGCGTTGCTTGCGGTAGAACGGGTTCACTACCAGCACCGCGTAGCCCGACTCCGCCAGCCGCCGCCCCATCTGCCGGAAGGCCGGCCGCAGACCGAGAATGTCCGGCCAAATCAGCACACCGGCATGCGCGCCGCTCGCCGGATGAACAAAAAAGGCATCTGCGACACCGTCCGGTGTGGTGATTTCAACATCCGATTCCGTGATTTCCAGCGCGTCTGCAGCACGTGGCAGGAACATCATCGCGCCGGCTCCCGCCGTCAACAGGCCGAACTGCCGGCGGGTGATCGCGCCGCGTGTCAGGTATTTTTCAAGGTCGTCTGTGAAGTGGTCCTGGTCACACATGGGCTCATACTCCGGGCCGGGGTTCTGAATGGGGTCAGGTTCAATTTACCCGTAACCGGCAGGGGTTTCCAGCTGCATATGGAAACGGCCGAGGAGGCACCTACAGCCGCATCATCTGCCAAATCGTAAGTGTAGGAGCGGCCTTGGCCGCGAAAAGAAATCGGCTCCTCCTGGCTGGCAAGACCAAGGCTTTCTCCACGCAGGTCCGCCTCCGAAATACCATGTCCGATTCTGGCTAGCGGCCTGTTCTGGCGTCCCTTAAGATGGTGGCCATGAACAGTGTTGCCAAAGCAGTGAAAAAAGTGAACGAAGTGAGCCATGCAGCCTGGGAACAGGCGCGACAGGCCAAAGACGCTCGTTTCGACGGCAAGTTTTTCATCGCGGTGAAAACCACCGGCATCTACTGCCGCCCGGTATGCCCGGTCAAACCACCGAAGTCACGCAACGTGGTTTTTTTCGATACGGCGGCTGCGGCTGCGGAAGCCGGATTCCGCCCCTGCTTGCGCTGTCGGCCCGAATCGTCACCCGGAACCCCT
Organism: Lysobacterales bacterium; assembly: GCA_035292625.1. Classification (GTDB taxonomy): domain Bacteria; phylum Pseudomonadota; class Gammaproteobacteria; order Xanthomonadales; family SZUA-36; genus SHZL01. The sequence goes on from DATDPS010000275.1 coordinate 3,325, forward strand.
GCCTGGGCCGGTACTTCGGCCACCGTTACACGCGGACTGCGCCTGATCAGTGACGGCGCACTCGACCAGGGCAGCGTGGAAGCGCTCAGTGACCGGCTGGGCGTGACCCCACGGCATCTGAGTCGTCTGTTTCTTCAGCATCTCGGCGCCTCACCCAAAGCCATCGCGCAGACCCGCCGCCTGCATTTCGCCAAAAAGCTGCTCGATGAAACCGACTTGCCCATGACCGAAATCGCGCTTTCGGCGGGTTACGGCAGTGTGCGGCGCTTCAACGACCACGTAATGAACGTTTACGGGCGAACGCCTTCGATGCTGCGCAATCGTGCGCCCAACCGCGAAGTCTCTTCGTTCCAGTTGAAGTTGCCCTACCGACCTCCTTATGACTTCGAAGGTGTCTTGGGCTTCCTGGCGCGGCGCGCGACCCCGGGCATCGAAGTGGTCAGCCCGGGGTGCTACGAGCGCAATATTCGGGTCGGTGGCCACGCAGGTGAAGAGCCCAGTGGAGAACCAGGTGCAGAAACCGGGCGACTCATTGTGACGCATGAACCGCAGCAACGTGCACTTTTGTGCGAAATTCGCATCGGCTCGTCGAAACTGTTGATGGGCGTGGTGGAAAAAGTGCGCCGGATGTTCGATCTGAACGCCGACCCCCTGGAAATCGGTGCCTGCCTGTCGCGCGACGCCGACCTGGCGCCGCTGGTGGCGGCCAACCCGGGCCTGCGCATTCCAGGTGCCTGGGATGCATTCGAAGTGCTGGTGCGCGCCATTGTCGGCCAGCAGATCTCGGTAAAAGGCGCTACCACTGTGATGGGGAAAATCCTGCACGAGTTCGGGGAGACTGCCGATGGCGTGCTGTTGTTTCCCGGCCCAGAATCGTTGGCAAGGCTGACGCCTGAACGTCTGCCGATGCCCCGTTCCCGCGCAGTGGCCATCGCGGAAGTTGCGCGCGCAGTAGCCACGGGAGAAGTGGACCTCGCGACGCAGGATTCCGCGACACTGGTGACTCAGCTCATGCGCATCAAAGGTATAGGCGAGTGGACGGCGCAGTATGTCGCGATGCGCGCCATCAATGACCCGGATGCGTTCCTGCACACCGACCTCGTGTTGCGGCGGGTGGCCAACCACAGGCTTGCGCTCGCCACC
>DATDPS010000276.1:0-4033 GCA_035292625.1 Lysobacterales bacterium
GCGGCTCCAGCAGGCAAGACCATTATGATCGTGGCCGCCATCGGGGTGGTGATCAACTCGGTGACGGCCCTGTTTTTCTTCGCCGGCAAGAACACAGACCTGAACATTCGCGGCGCTTTCCTGCACATGTCGGCGGATGCCGCCGTATCACTGGGTGTGGTGCTGTCGGGCCTGGTGATCTGGTTGTATGGCTGGAACTGGGTGGATCCGGTGATCAGCCTGTTGATTGCGGTGGTCATCTTCTTGTCGACCTGGGGCATGTTACGCGATTCATTGAACCTGGCGGTAGACGCCGTGCCGCGCGGTGTCAACCCACAGGATGTACGCGGTTTCCTGGCGGGACTGCCAGGTGTGCAGCAATTGCATGACCTGCATATCTGGCCCATGAGCACAACCGATACGGCCTTGACCGCGCACCTGGTGATGGAGCCGACGCCTGACACTGACGAGTTCTTGCAAGAGGTGTCGCAGCAGCTGGAAACGCAGTTCGGCATTCATCACGCGACCATCCAGATCGAGAGGCTGGACAGCAGCGTGGTTTGCCAACAATCCGTGCACTGCGCAGATTAGGGCCCGGAGCGCATCTTCAACAGTATTTTTTCCCAAGCGTTCATCTACCTGATCGCCGCGGTTCTCGCGGTTCCCCTGGCGCGCCGCCTGGGGCTGGGCTCGGCTTTGGGCTACCTGCTGGCGGGAGTGGTCATCGGCCCATTTGTTTTCGGCCTGGTTGGCGCGGAAGGCCAGGGGGTGATGCGCCTGGCCGAGTTCGGCGTGATCCTGATGTTGTTTCTCATCGGCCTCGAGCTCAACCCCGGCAAACTATGGCGCATGCGCGTTCCCATACTTGGGCTGGGTGGGTCGCAGGTCGTGCTCACCGCCCTGGTCATCGGCAGCGCTGCTTTCCTGCTCGGCGCCAGCCTGCAAACGGCCACGGCCATAGGCCTGATCCTGTCATTATCGTCAACGGCGATGGTCCTGCAGACACTGGAGGAGAAGGGCTGGATGAAAACCCAGGCGGGATCCGGTGGCTTTTCGGTCCTGCTCTTCCAGGACATCGCAGTCATCCCCATCCTGGCCCTGCTGCCCTTGCTGGCCCCGGCCGGTAATGTCGACGTGCAACAACTCCAGGGCGAAGGTACTGGATTGAGCGGTTGGCTCGAAGCCTTGCTGGTGGTTGGCGTGGTGGCTGGCATCATCGTGGGCGGGCGTTTCCTGGTCCGGCCGGTGTTTCGCTGGATTGCCTTGTCGCGCAGCAGTGAAGTTCTCATAGCCACCGCCCTGTCACTGGTGATTGGCATAACGCTTGCGATGGAGTATGTGAACCTTTCTCCGGCACTGGGCACTTTCCTGGCCGGCGTGGTGCTGGCGGAGAATGAGTACCGCCACGAACTGGAAGCCAACATACAACCCTTCAAAGGGCTGTTCCTCGGCCTCTTCTTCATCTCGGTGGGCGCCAGCATCGACTTCGACCTGGTGATGCAATCACCCGGGCTCATTTTTGGCCTGGTGCTGTTGCTGATTGGCATTAAATTCCCACTGCTGCTGTTGTTGGGACGGCTGTTCGGCCTGAAACTGGCAGACAACCTCATGTTTGCCTTCATCCTGGCGCAGGGGGGCGAGTTTGCCTTTTTGCTGTTTTCGTACGCCACCCAAACGCGGGTCATGGATCATGCGCTGGCCAACCAGATGATCGTGGTCATCGCACTCTCCATGGTGCTCACGCCCTTGATGGTCATCGTCTACGAGCGCTGGGTGCGGCCGCGCTTTTCCGCCAGGGCAACAGTAGCGGAAAACGAATTGATGGAGCCGCAGCAGGGTCCGGTCATCGTCGCCGGCTATGGACGTTTCGGCCAGGTGGTTTCGCGCATGCTGATGGCAGATGGCGTGGAGATGACTTTGCTGGATCATGACGCCAGCCAGATCGAACTGACGGGACGTTTCGGTTACAAGGTATTTTACGGGGACGCCCGCCGGGTGGAGTTGCTCAGGGCGGCAGGAGCCGGCAAAGCGCGGCTTTTGATTGTCGCTTTCGGCAACCGCGAGCGGACCGTTGAGCTGGTTAAAACGGTAAGAAGCCACTTCCCTCATTTAAAGATCCTGGCCCGGGCATATGACCGCGCCCATGCCTACGAACTGAAGGCCGCAGGCGCGCACTCGGTCATCCGCGAAACCTTCGGGTCCGCCTTGCTGACTGGTGAGGAAGCCCTGAAATTACTGGGCAGCAGCGAAGACCGTGCGCACCGCGTCATGAAGCTGTTCAAGGAGCATGACGAAACCGGCCTGGAAAAAATGTATGAGCTCTGGGGCGATGACCTGGCCTACGGTCTGCGCATCCGGCAGGAATTGAAACAACTTGAAAAAGTGCTGCAGGATGATCAACAGGACCGGGCGGAACATTCACCTCCGCGGTGATCCCCACGTCGGGACCGGAAGGCTCTCCGGCCCGGCCACTCAGTCGTGTAGCAGTGTTTGCGCCAGGCGCTCCAATTGCAGTTTGATCACGCCATCAACCGCAGGCGCGATGCCACCCAGCCCGCCATCGGCGAATCCATGCACCTGGTAGGTGAATGTGATGCTGCTGCCCGTTTCAATGGCATCGACCCTCCACACCATGCGGCCCTGCACGGCCATGGTTTGCAAGGGCCCCAGGGAACCATCAAAGCGGATTTCCCGCATGGGATTGAAATAGATGATGCGCAGGTGCTCGACCCCTCCCTCCGGCAGGCGCTCACAGAAACAACCGCCGGCTTCCGGCTTGATATAGAGGTTTGCGGCATCCCCGCTCCAGCTGTGTTCGGGGTGCCACCATTGACTGATCCCCTGCACCATGGCCTTCCAGCTCTGTTCCGGTGTAGCCGCGGTGCTGACCGTATGGCTTACGGCAAAGCCGCTGGCAGAGGACGACAGCACCTCGGCCTGGCCGGGCGCGGGAATTGTGAAAAAGACCAACACTGCAAGAAATCTCAGGTTCATGATCTGGCTCCCGATGGCAGGTTCACGTGTTGCTGGAATGGCGCCGATGGTGATCGCTGATGACCTGGGCTACGCAGCCGGTCAGCTTGCGGGCAAATGGAATATGCAGGAACTCGTTGGGGCCGTGGGCGTTTGAGTTGGGCCCCAGCACGCCGGTAATCATGAACTGCGCCTCCGGGTAGGCCTCACCCAGCATGGCCATGAACGGAATGGTGCCGCCTTCGCCCATGTACATCACACTGCGGCCATAGGCGGCCAGCGAAGCCTTTTCCAGCGCTGCGTGGAGCCATGGCGCGACCGCCGGCGCGTTCCAGCCAGTCGCGGCCTGGTCGGCGGAAAAATCCACCGTTGCCCCCTGGGGCGGGTTGGTTTCGAGGGTTTGTTTCATCTGCCGCGTGGCATCCTCGCCATTGACCGTTGGCGGCAAGCGCATCGACAGCTTGAGTGATGTATGGGGCCGCAATACATTGCCAGCCGATGCCAGTCCGGGCAGGCCATCCGCCCCGGTCACCGACAGGGCCGGACGCCAGGTGCGGTTGAGCACGCGCTCAACCTTGTCGTCCGACATTGGCTGTGTCTCGCCAGCGAAGGGATAGATTTCAAAAACCTTTTCATCCAGGGTTTCGGCCATTTGCCGCGTCTGTTCCAGGCGCTGCGGTGGAATTTCAGCGTGCAGATAGGCGGGCAGTACCCGCCCGGTTTCCTCATCCTCCAGGCGGCTTAACAACTGGCGCAGCACGCGGAAGCTGGAAGGCACGATGCCGGAGGCGTAACCGGAATGCACTCCCTCCCGCAACACCTCAGCACGCAAGGTGCCGGCCGCCAGTCCGCGCAGTGAAACCGTCAGCCAGAGTTGCTCGTAATTGCCGGCGCCCGAATCCAGGCAGATGACCAGGGAGGGTGTGCCAATGCGCTCTGACAGGTGCGCGATGTAAAACGGCAGGTCATAACTGCCGGATTCCTCGCAGGCCTCGATGATGACCACGCAGCGGGCATGAGGCAGCTTTTCTTGCTGCACCGCCATGATGGCCGTCAATGAGCCGAAGGCGGCATAGCCGTC
>DATDPS010000277.1:0-5395 GCA_035292625.1 Lysobacterales bacterium
GCCAGCGGCGAGCACCGAGATCGGCCGCGGCATCCTGTAAATCCAGGTCCATTTTTTCCAGGTTGGCGTAGAGCGGCAGGATCATGAACGGCAGGTAGGAATAGACGATGCCGAGGTACACGGCGAAATCGTTGTAAATCAGTGACAGGGGCTGGTCGATCAGGCCCATGCCCAGCAGCAGCTTGTTGATCACGCCATGGGTATTGAGCAGGCCGATCCAGGCATAAACCCGCAACAGGAAGGAAATCCAGAATGGCAGGATGACGGCCAGCAACAGCAGGTTGCGGCGGCGCGGCGGCTGGTGCGCGATGAAGTAGGCCATGGGATAACCCAGCAGCAGGCAGAGCAGCGTGCTGATGGCGGCAGTCCTGAGCGAGCTGAGGTAAATCGTGGCGTAGTAGGGATCCTGGAACAGGAAGGCATAATTGCCCAGCGTGGCCTGGATGCGCGCCCAACCGGATGCAGTCCAGTCGATCAGCGGGGTGAACGGCGGCATGGCCACGATCGGGTCCGCCAGGCTGATCTTCAGGATGATGAAAAACGGCGCCAGGAAAAACAGCAACAACCATGCATAGGGTGTGATCAATGCCCAGCGCAACCACCGGCGGCGGGCTTCGATCAGGTTATTCGTCCGTGCCATGGCGTTACCCTATTCAGCCAGCAGGATGGCGCTGGAGATATCCCAGGAGAGGTAGACCTCGTCATCCCATTCCACCGTCTTGGTCGCGCTGCGACGCCGGTTCTGGCCGCTGACCTGCAACATCACACCGCTGTCCAGCTTTACCTGGTACAACGACAGCTTGCCGAAGTAGCCAAGGTCGTGAACCACGCCTTTGAGCATCGTGAGATCGCCGCCCGCCGGCGCCTCCTTGCTGATGAAGATCTTTTCCGGGCGAACTGCAAGCCACTGCCGGCTGCCCACAGCCGGTGCTACGGAACAAAGTGCCGCGAGCTCTCCCCCCACGGCTTCACAGTGCAGGCGCACCCGCTGGCCTTCGCAGGCGGTGACCTCCGCCGCGAAGAAATTGATGTTGCCCACGAAGTCCGCCACGAAGCGGCTGTTGGGGTATTCATAGACTTCCTCTGGCGTGCCCACCTGAGCCAGGCGACCCTGGTTCATCACCGCGATGCGCGTGGACAGGGTCATGGCCTCCTCCTGGTCATGCGTGACGACCACGAAGGTAATGCCGAGCTCGTATTGCAGGCCCATCAACTCGAACTGCGTGTGCTCGCGCAATTTCTTGTCCAGCGCCGCCAGGGGTTCATCCAGCAGCAACAGCTTGGGGCGCTTGATCAGCGCGCGCGCCAGGGCTACCCGTTGCCGTTCGCCGCCAGACAACTGGTGGGGCTTGCGTTGCGCCATGCGCTCCAGCTTGACCAGTGTCAGGAGGCTTTGCACCCGCTCGCGGAGCTCGGCCGGCGCGGTGCGCTCTTTCTTCAGGCCGTAAGCGATGTTCTGTTCCACGCTCATGTGGGGAAACAGCGCGTAGGACTGGAACATGATGTTTACTGGTCGCTCGTAGGGCGGAGTATTGGTCATGTCGACGCCATCGATGAGTATGGAACCCGCGGTCGGTTGCTCGAATCCGGCCAGCATGCGCAACAGAGTGGTCTTGCCCGAACCCGAACCGCCCAGGATGGAAAACAGTTCACCGCGGTGGATCTCCAGATCAATGCCATCCACGGCCACAACATCACCAAAATGCTTGCTCAGGCCACGCATTTCCACGATCGGGCGGGCGGTGGAATCCAGCCACGGCTGGGGCGTGGCGGCATTCGGCCTGTCGGCGTTGCGGGTTTCGTTCACGCGGGCATGTTCTCCATGGATGACTTTACAAGCCGGTTTTCACCCGCGACCAGGCACGGGTGCGCCGGCGTTCGTCTTTCGGCCCAAAAATATAGCCAATGGCCGCCTGGTCCCTTTCCTGCTGCGAGGGGTAGGTGGCCGGGTCACGGGCGACTTCCGGGTTGATGAACGGAATCGAAGCCAGGTTGGCGTTGGCGTAGCGGGTTTCATTGCTGATTGCGGCCATGACTTCCGGGCGCAGCAGGTAATTCAGGAACAGGTGCGCATTACCGGGGTGCGGCGCATCCGCGGGTATGAACACGCCATCGAACCAGTAGACGGTGCCTTCGCGCGGCACGTAATACGCCAACTGGACTGCCGCGCCCACTTCCGTCGCCCGGCTCATGGCCTGCGCATAGTCGCCGGACCAGCTCATGGCGATGCACACTTCGTGGTTGGGCAGGTCGTTGATCATGCGCGTCGAGCTGAAGTAGCGGACATAGGGTCGCACCGCCTTGAGCTGGGCCTCGGCTGCGGCGATGTCTTCAGGCGTCAGGCTGTTCGGATCGTGCCCCAGGTATTGCAGCACCATGGGAATCACGTCAGTCGGCTCGTCGAGGAACGACACGCCGCAATCGGCGAAACGGGACACCACCGCGGGGTCAAACAGCATGGCGGCGCTGCCCAGCGGCGCATCCGGCATGCGCTTTTTCACCATCTCCACATTGATGGCATAACCCGTGCTGCCCCACATGTACGGCATGCCATAACGATTGCCCGGATCATAGCCGTCCATGACACCCAGCACCCAGGGGTCGAGGTTGCCCCACAGCGGCAAACGGCTGCGCTGCAGCGGCTGGTAAACCCCAATGGGGATGAGGCGTGCCGAGTAACGCACGGCATGCATGACGATGTCGTAACCGGTGCTGCCGGCGAGCAGTTTGGCCTCGACCACTTCGGTCGAGTCATACAGGTCGTAGTTGACCTCAATGCCGTATTCCCGCTCAAAATTGGCGATCGTATCAGGCGCAATGTAATCCGCCCAGTTATAGATATTGAGTACTTTTTCTTCGCCAGCGAACGCCATGCCCGGCAACAGCAAAACCAGCAGCAGACCGGTCATGAGCCTGGCGCCCAATGGCTACATTCCTTCCAGACCACGCTTGTTGAGGGCGCGGGCGATGATCAGGCGCTGCACTTCACTGGCGCCTTCCCAGATGCGGTCGATGCGCAACTCGCGGGTGAACCGCTCAGCGCAGTTCTCACGCATGTAGCCGCGTCCGCCGAAAATCTGCACGGCGCGGTCGGCCACGCGGCCCGCCGCTTCCGAGGCGAACAGCTTGGCGATGGAACAACGGGCATGCAGCGATTTGACCTCCGCCCCGCGATCATGGGCCTGCGCGGTTTCAAAGGTGATCAGCCGCGAAGCCCACAGATCGGTGACGCTGTCCGCCAGCATGGCCTGCACCATTTGTTTTTCGATCAAAGGCTCACCGCCGACCATGCGGCCGCGGGCAAAGGCAGTGGCTTCCGCGATCATGCGCGCCATCGCGCCACAGCAGCGCGCCGCGATCATCAGCCGTTCACGGCGAAACCAGCTGTGGCTGTAACTCATGCCATCGCCTTCCGGCCCCAGGCGGTTTTCTTCGGGCACGAATACCTGGCTGAAGCGCAGGATGGGGTGGTGGTGATCGAAAGTGTGGCTGAAACGCGGGGTTCTCACTTCCCTGATGCCGGCGCTGGTCTTGTCCAGCAGGAACATCGCGTCGTGGCCGGCATGCGGTCCATCCACCAGCTTGGCCTGCAGGAAAAGGTAGTCGGCATGATTGGCGCTGGTTACATACCATTTCTCACCCTCGATCAGGTAGCCGCCCCTGGTGCGCGTCGCGGTCGTGTCGATGCGCACGTCCGAACCCGATTCGCTTTCGGTGATGGCATAGCATTCCTTGCGGCTGCCGTCCATCAGCGGCAGCACATAGCGCTGCAACTGGTCTTCGTTGCAGGCCTCGAACATCCACTGGTGCGGCTCGGAAAAACACCAGCACAGCGCGTTGGTCACCCGGCCAAGCTGTTCCCATACCGCCACCTGGTCGACGTTGCGCAATTGCAGGCCGCCATAGTGGCGCGGCGCGTCCATGGAGCTGAAGCCCAGTTCCACTGCCCGCCGCTTGTGCTGCTTGCGGATTTTTTCGGGCAACTCGCCACCGTTCATTTCCGCCTCGACTTCGAAGGGAATCAGTTCTTCTTCGGCGAAACGGCGCGCTTTCCGCTGCCACTCGGCCGCTGTTTCATCCAGCATGATGTCCAATTGATTTTTCTCCGGAATTATTCCGCGCTGAAGTGCCTGGGAAACAGGCACGCCAGGTAGGTCAGCAGGATCCTGCATGCCTTGTCGCGGTTCATGTCCTTGGGGTTGACCAGCAAGTCCAGCCAGAGCCCTTCGGTCATGGCCGCCAGGCCATTGGCGACAATCGCCGCATCGAGCGGGCCATAAGCACCTTCGCGGATGAGCGTATCCACCAGTTCAGTCAGTATCGTGTCATAGCCACGGTCACGCTCGGCGCACAGCTTGCGGTAGGTCGGCCGCGACTTGGTCTCGCTCCAGTAGGCGAACCAGACCGCGATCTTGTCGCGATCGAAAACGGACTTGTGGTAATCCACCTTGAGCAGGGCTTCAAGGCGCTCTGCCGTGCCCGGGCCGGCCTGCTGCAGCGCGCGTTCCCAGGTGTCCCGGTACTCATCGGTAACGTACTGCAGGGTCTCGACCAGCAAGCGCTCCTTGGATTGGAAATGCAAGTTGATGATGCCCTGGCTGAGCCGGGCTTCGCGCGACACCGTGGCAATCGTCGTTTCGGACAGGCCGTGTTTGGCAATGGAACGGATGGTGGCCTGGATCAGCTGCAGGCGCCGTGCTTCCTTGGAGGCCGTGCGCGTGGCAGGAACCGCGGGCGAGGCCATTCCCCTCACCTTGCACCCGCCAGGCCGATGAATTTTGCGCGAGAGTTCATGGGGATTTTTCCTTGGCACCGGCCGGAACGGTGGCTAAAAACTTCAAAGCACGCGTCAGGATATCCGCATCAGGGCCGCAAGCCAAGCCGGTCAATCCCTTGTGCGGAAACACTATAAGCACAACCCGCCGGCATTGCAATGAATGAACGATCATTCATTTTTTTTGACACGACCTGAATACCTGTGTCACCCTAGGCCGTCCAAGCAACTGAGGTTTTTATGCGCCGCTCGCTCGAACGTTCCAATGCCCAGTACCGCAAAGCATCCACCCGGCTGCCCATGGGGGTGTCATCCAACTTCCGTTTTTGGGGTGAAAAAGAAACACTTTACGTCGATCATGGCCGCGGCGCACGTTTGTGGGATCTCGACGGCAACGAGTACATCGATTATCGTCTGGCCTACGGTCCCAACATCCTCGGCTATGCCGATCCGCGGGTGGACGAAGCCGCGCGCAAGGGTATCGAGGTGGGCGGCGTTTTTGCGCTTTCAACTGAGCTCGAGTACGAGGTGGCCAGGCGCATTTCCGGCATGGTTCCGGCAGCGGAGATGGTGCGGTTCTCGAATTCAGGCACCGAGGCGGTCATGGCCGCTTTGCGCCTG
>DATDPS010000278.1:0-4891 GCA_035292625.1 Lysobacterales bacterium
GAGCCGCCGTGCGCGGCGATTTGACACATGAGGGCCTTAACAATGCCATCCAAAATCATCATCTCCTTCGTCGCCATTTTTATCCTGCTTGCGGCCTGCCAACCAGCAGTGGTAACGGAACCTGCGGACCTGGTATTTACCAACGGTTATGTCTACACCGTTGACGGATCACGCAGCGTCTCGCAGGCAATAGCAATCAAGGGCAACAGGATTGTCTTCGTTGGAAGCAACGAGGCTGTTGCAGATTATGTGGGGGACGGTACCGATGTGCGCGACCTGGGAGGCGCAATGGTCATGCCGGGAATCCATGACATGCATATTCACGCTCTTGGAGTCATCGAGCCTGATCAGTGTGACCTGGCATCCAGGCCGCACACACTGGAGCAGCTGGTTCCCGTGTTGCAGGAGTGCATCACAAAATATCAAATTGTGCCCGGAGAATGGCTGATCGTGTTGCAGTGGGGATTTTCTCAGGGCAACGAACCGAGTAAACAACTGCCGAACATTCGCGCGGCCCTGGATGCCGTGTCCCTGGAGCACCCCATTATCCTGCTGGGTGATGATGGCCATCATGGCGCCGCCAACAGCGCCGCGCTGGCATTGGCCAAAAATGCACAAGGCGAAATTGTCGGACTCAACGCCGCAACGCTGGGGACTGAATTTGCGCCTTTCCGGCCCATGCTGGGCCTGGATCAGAACGGAGAGCCAACGGGTGGAATCAATGAAGAGGCACGAAATTTACTCCGACCCGATTTGCTTGGCGACATGCTCGGCGCGAATGCCGCGGCAGAGGATGTAATGCCGGGAGTGGCTGCCAAATTGGCGGAAAACGGAATTACCTCGATACAGGACGCATGGGTTACACCGGAGATCCTGGCCATGTATGGGTGGCTGGAACAAAGTGGCCAGATGACGTTCCGCATGCGTGCCGCCCTGGCGGAACCTGCAAGCGGGCGCGTGGACGATATCGACGCGCATTTTGAGGCCCTGAAGACACTGCGCAGCCAGTTTGAAAACTCACCACTGATAAAAGCCAATACCGTCAAGTTGTTTGCCGACGGAGTCCTCGAAGGAAATCCTCTCACTTCACCTCCCACCTTGCCCGTTGCTGCTGTGCTTAACGGTTACAAACAGCCGATATTTGGCGGCAGCGTCGAAGATGGCAGTTTCAACATCGCGGGCTATGTCGACATGAGCCAGGAATTATGCCAGGCGGTGCAGGCCGACCCGCAGGCGTATGAAGATACTGAAACCATCAGGAAATTTGCCGCGGAACACGGATTCTTTCCGCAGCAATGCATGCCACAAACCGGCATCCTGGCCCACCCGGAAGAGTTCATCCGGGCGTATATCCAAAAGGCGACTGAAGCAGGCTTTCATGTCCACGTTCATGCCCTGGCAGACCAGGCCGTGCGAGTAGTGGTTGATGAATTTGCCAAGGTGAAGGACCTCGCAGACCAGTCCGGCCTCACCCAAAGCCTGGCGCACGTCCAGCTGGTCCACCCGGATGACCAGAAACGCATCGGCGAACTCGGCATTTCGGCGGTGTTCACCTTTGTATGGACAGCGAGTGGGATGGAATACGAAATGATGGTGGCGCCATTCATTGACCAGCTGGACAGCGTGGAGGACCTTTACAACCCGGATCACTACTACATGCGGAATGTCTATCCGGCAAAGAGCATGCAGGATTTTGGCGGAGTCATTGTCAACGGCAGTGATGCGCCGGTAGGCAGCCGTAATCCCATGCCGCTGGTGAGCCTGCAGCACGCGATCACACGTGGTAACGACGGCGTCGCATTGAATCCAAAGGAAAGCATCGATATCCACTCAGCCATCGCGGCATTCACGATCAACGGCGCGAAACTGTTCGGCCATGAGCAGCAGGTGGCCAGCATCGAGGCGGGTAAAATCGCCGATATCATCGTGCTGGATCAGAACATCGTTGAACTGGCTGATAGCGGACAGCCTGAACGTATCGGCGAAACTCGGGTAAAAATGACCGTATTCGATGGAAAAGTCGTCTTTGAGCGCCCGAACTGATCTACGGGTGGTATTGAGCGTGTAAGCTGTGGGTAGCGATTGTTGTAGAACAACTCCGGGTGACAGCTTCGTGGTGTACACGCCCGTTACCGTGGATAAAAACCCGGCCATGCACGGTGCCAGTTTCGCGCCGGGCAAAGCCAGGGGATCGACATTGCCGGAAAACGAGACATCATAATTTACCGGCCGGCAGAGTCGCTGCTTGCATCCTGCAACTGCACGTGACCTGGCTTGAGCTGTTTCTCGCAGCTACTGCAAACCACGATGCCATGTAGCGGCCGCCCGCAATTTTGGTGTGTGAGCTGCAGCAGTCGCTGGCCGGGGTTCGCGATCCAGCGATCTGCCCATTGATGCATCAGCAGCGTCGGTCCGTAGAGATCCCGGCCCGTGGCGGTCAGGAGGTATTGGTATCGGGTGGGGCGCTGCCGAATCGCCACACGGTTGGCGATGCCGGTGGCGCACAGTAATTTCAGCCGGTGCGCGAGGATGTTGGTAGCAATGCCGAGCGCCGAATTGAACTCATCATAACGGCGCAGGCCGAAAAACAGCGCCGCCAGCACCAGCCCGGTCCAGCGATCCCCGATCACATCGGCAAGGTGAAAAAACCGCGTGTCGACGCTCTCGGCATAGGATGACTTGGTTTGGGAGCGGCGCTGGAAAAGCGGATGCGCTGGTTTGGCGCGGGTCATGCCCGGGGTAGGCGCGTAGCTGACATCCCGGATGGCAATCAGCTCGCGGCAGTGCCGGCAGCGCAATTCTGGCAGCATGGCTTGGCCGCAACCACGATGCACCAGTCGCTCCGGCACGCCGCTGTTCTCGGCGTTGGACCAGTCATGTTCCCAACGCCAGGCCATCAGGGCCAGCGGGTAGAGGCTGGTGCCTTTTTCGGTCAGGTGGTATTCATAACGCCTGGGTGATGACTGATAAGGGATTTTCCTGACAATGCCCGACTGCTGCAGCGCGTTCAATCGGTTGGTCAATGTGGAGCGTGCGGCATCCGTGTGGCGGCGGAGGTCCTCGAAGCGGTGCCGGCCCAGGAAAAGGTCACGCACAATGAGGAGTGACCAGCGGTCGCCTATTTGCTTGAGCGCCTGGGCAACCTGGCAGCCCTGAATCAAATCTCCGATCGGCTCATGAGCGGTGCCTGTGCCAGTCATCCGGGCGGAAATGTCATGGGTTGTCATCAAGAGGCTCCCAAGGCCTGGTCAAAGTGTGCACGGCTTACCCCACTGTACTTGCATAACAATACTTACGTATACTAGCACTTTCAGGTGCCGTAAACGATTCAGGAACGTCTGGTCAATTATGCATGGGCGCGACGAATCTTTGTGGAATGCTCCGCGAATAACTGAGCAGTGGTTCCTTACCAGAATATTCCCCGCGCCATGGGAGAATGCGAGATGCTCGATTTGCAGGGAAAAGTAGCGGTCATTACCGGATCGAGTCGCGGAATTGGCCGGTCGATCGCCGAGAATATGGCCCATGCCGGGGCCCGGGTGGTGGTCAGCAGCCGCAAGCAGGAAGCCTGCGACCGGGTGGCGGAAGCCATTCGGTCCGAGGGTGGCACGGCGCTTGCCATCGCCGCCAGCCTGGGACACCAGGACCAGCTGCAAGCGCTTATCGACAAGACGCGCGAAGCCTGGGGCCGGGTCGACATCCTGGTCTGCAACGCGGCCGTCAATCCCTATTACGGGCCGCTCACAGGCGTGAGCAACGAGTTGTTCGACAAGATGATGCACTGCAACGTGCGCGACAACCTTTTTCTTTGCCGGTTGGTCCTGCCGGAGATGGCTGAACGAAACGACGGCACCATCCTGATCATTTCCAGCGTCGGCGGGTTGCGTGGCAATTCCGTGCTGGGCGCTTACGGCATCACCAAGGCAGCCGACATGGCGCTGGTCCGGAACCTTGCCGTCGAGTGGGGCAAAAAGAACATCCGCGTCAACTGCATCGCACCGGGGCTGGTCAAGACGGATTTCGCCCGCGCGCTGTGGGAAAACCCGGAAATGCTCAAACACCTGGAAAACATGACTCCATTGGGACGTATTGGGGAGCCGGACGACATCGGCCTGCTCGCCACTTTCCTCGCCACCCGGGGCGGCGCTTTCATTACCGGTGAGACCATCATTGCTGACGGCGGCATGTCGATATCCCAGGGGGCCTGAACCCGGCCGTCCCGGGCGGCCGCTGGAGTGAAAATAATGAATTTTCAAGAAGCCGAACACATCACCATGCTGCGCGACACGCTGCGGCGCTTCATCGAAAAGGAACTGCCGCGGTCGGAAGCGCGCCGGCTGGACCGCGCATGTGATTTTTCCGAAGAACGTTTCGCCCGCCTGTGTGAACTGGGCGTTACCGGGTTGACCGTGCCGGAAAAATACGGCGGCCTCGGCGTGGATATCCTCGCCGCGGTGATCACCATCGAAGAGCTCGCGCGCCGCGGCAGCAGCCTGTGCGGGCCCTTCATCCACTGCGCTTTTTACGGCGGCATGAACATGCTGGAGAATGGCAACGAGGAGCAGAAGCAGCGCTTCCTGCCGAAGCTCGCCGCCGGCCAATTGTTGTTCGCCTACGGGCTCAGCGAGCCCGACGTCGGCGGCGACCTGGCTTCGGCGGCCGTGACCGCCCGCATCGAAGGCGATGAGGTGGTGATCAATGGCACCAAGCGCTGGTGCACCGGAGTGCGCAAGGCCGATTACATTTACACGCTGGTGCGCAGCGGGCCGGCCGAGGAGAAACACCGCAACCTGTCCTTCGTGCTGGTCCCCAGGACAGCGGCCGGCATTTCGATTGTCGACATCAACCACCTGGGCCTGCGGTATTCGGCCACCACCGATGTTATTTTCGA
>DATDPS010000279.1:0-6411 GCA_035292625.1 Lysobacterales bacterium
GGCGGTTCTGCGGCTCTGCCACGAGCGCGGCCAGGCGGTAGTGACACACGGCGGCCTGACCGGACTGGTTGGGGGCGCCCGCGCGGGCAGCGAAGACATCGTCATCTCGCTCGAACGGATGCGCAGGCTGGAACCGGTTGATGTGGTCAATCGCACCGTGACGGTCGAAGCAGGCGTGGTCCTGCAAACCCTGCACGAGGCAGCCGAGCGGGCCGGCCTTATGTTCCCCCTGGACCTCGGCGCGCGGGGCAGCTGCACCATCGGCGGCAACATTTCGACCAATGCGGGCGGCAACAGTGTCATCCGCTACGGCATGATGCGCGAGCAGGTTCTTGGCATCGAGGCGGTGATGGCCGACGGCACGATCGTTTCCTCGCTGAACACGGTGATCAAGAACAATACCGGTTATGACCTCAAGCAGTTGTTCATCGGCTCGGAAGGCACGCTGGGAATCGTCACCCGCGCCGTGTTGCGTTTGCGGCCCCTGCCGCGCAGTCGTAACACCGCGCTGGTCTCGATCGACGGTTTCGCTGGCGTGTGCCGGCTGCTGCAGGTCATGGATACCGGACTGGGCGGCACGCTCAGCGCTTTCGAGGTGCTGTGGAATGACTTCTACCAGATGATTGTCGGCGATGGCTCAAGGTTGGGCTTACCTCTGCCTGCTTCGCATGATTTTTATGTGTTGATCGAAGCTACCGGCAGTCATGACGACATCGACCGGGCCCGTTTCGAACGCGCCCTTGAGGAAGCCTTTGAGGAAGAGTTGATCGTCGATGCGGTGATCGCCCAGAACCAGCAACAACGGGCCGGGCTGTGGGCCATCAGGGACGATATCGAGAACATGATGAGCAGCCTGCATCCGGCAATTACCTTCGATATCAGCCTCGGAATTCCGCATATGGACACCTATGTGACGGCAGTGCGGGAAAATCTCCTGCAACGCTGGCCGGAATGCAGGATGGTGGCCTTCGGCCATATAGGGGATGGCAATATCCACCTGGTGCTCACTGTTGGCAGCACCGCTCCCGAAGTGCTGCATGCCGTGGACACGCTCGTTTACGGCACGCTGCAATCCTTCAACGGAGTTATCTCGGCAGAGCATGGAATCGGCCTGCACAAGCGCAGTTTCCTGCCGCTGTCGCGCAAGGAAAATGAGATCAAGCTGATGCGCAGCCTGAAACAGGCCCTGGACCCAAAAGGCATTCTCAACCCCGGCAAGATATTTGCGACTGGCCCGGGAAGCACGCCATGAACGGCGCCGGGAACCTGCTGAATACTCTGGTGGCCAGTGGCGTGGATGTCTGTTTCACCAATCCCGGCACGTCGGAAATGCAACTGGTATCCGCCATTGGCAACTGCCAGGACATGCGCGCCATCCTGTGCCTGTTCGAAGGCGTGGCTGCGGGCGCGGCTGATGGCTATGGCCGCATGAGCGACAAGCCCGCGCTCACCTTGCTGCATGTCGGTTCCGGTTTTGCCAACAGCATGGCCAACCAGCACAACGCCATGCGTGCGCACGTGCCGCTGGTAAACCTGGTCGGTGATCACGCCACCTGGCACCTGCAATACGACTCCCCGCTGACCTCGGATGTTGCCGCACACGCCCGGATTTCATCGGGCTGGGTGCGGGTATCCGAATCCGCGGATGACCTGGCTGCCGCCGGTGCGCTGGCGGTGCAGGCCTCCCTGCAGGGTGCCGGCCAGATTGCGACCCTGATTGCGCCTGCCAACCATGCCTGGGAAAAGGCCAGCGCCATCCAGCCGCCTCTGCCCCGCCCGGAACCCGCTAAGGTTACGCAGCAGGCCCTGGAGGCTATTTGCGGCTTGCTCGCCAATGGCAAAACCACGGCCTTGTGCCTGGGCGGGCGTGCCTTGCGTGAGGACAGCCTGCTGGAAGCTGGTCGAATCGTGGCGAAAACAGGGGCGCGCATTCTGTGCGAGACTTTCCCTGCCCGCCTGCAACGTGGGGCTGGCCGGGTAAAAGTCGAACGCCTGCCGTATTTCGCGGAACAAGTCGCCGAGAGCCTGCGGGGACTCGAACAGTTGATCCTGGTGGGCGCCAAAGCGCCGGTGTCCTTTTTCGCCTATCCCGGCAAGCCCAGCTGGCTGACACCCGAAACCTGTGCAGTTCACTCACTGGCCATGGTTGACCAGGACCTGCATGCTGCGCTGGAAAGCGTGGCACGAATCCTGGGCGCGGCAAAGTCACCAGCGCTGACACCTCGGGCGCCTGTGGGAGCGATACCGAGCGGCGTTTTGACCCCGCTCGCCATGGGTCAGAGCCTGTCGGCCCTGATGCCGGAAAATGTCATCGTCTCGGATGAATCCAACACCTGCGGCCCGGTTTTGTTTCCGCTCACGGAGCATGCGCAGCCGCACGACTGGTTGACCCTGACCGGCGGCGCCATCGGCCAGGGTTTGCCGCTCGCGCTGGGCGCCGCCATCGCCTGCCCGCAACGCAAGGTGATCGCGCTGCAGGCCGACGGCAGCGCCATGTACACCCTGCAGGCACTGTGGACCATGGCGCGCGAACAGGCCGACGTCACCGTGGTCATCCTGAATAACCGCAGCTATGCCATCCTGAACATCGAGCTGGCGCGGGTCGGTGCAGAACGGCCAACGCCGAAAACTCTTTCCATGCTGAGCCTGGCACACCCGGATCTCAATTGGGTCGACATCTCCCTGGGCATGGGCGTGCCGGCAACCCGGGCCACCACGGCTGAAGAATTCCATGCGCAATTCGCCGCAGCCATGAGCACGAAAGGACCGCGCCTGATCGAGGCCATGGTGGTGCAGCAGATGCCTGGATGATCAGCGGCGCCGTACAGTTTTGGACGCCTTAAAAAGCCAGGCCCCGTTACCGGGGCCTGGCTTTTTTGGAACACTGGCCAGAGCGCAGACTTACATCTCGAAAACGGCCCTCAGGTACCAGTACGGGCTGGCAATCGAGTACAGCGTGCCGTCCATGCTGTTGAGATCACAGGAGAAACAGACCGGAGGCTTTTCGTCGAACAGGTTGTTGACTCCGGCCGTGAAGGTCCAGCGGCCATCGTTGAAGCTCGATGGTTTCCAGCTGACCTGCATGTCGGTGTAGATCACGCTGTCCAGCTCGTTGAAGTCTGGAGGGTCTGAGCAAAGCTGTGTCTGATCGAAGTTATTCGCATCCACCAGGCCGACGCACCCCTCCGTCAGCGAACTCTGGTAACGGAATCCGAGACGCACGAACCAGTCATTCATGAACCAGGTAGTGTTCAGGCTGGATTTGGTCTCCGGATAGCCGCGTGTCGGTGAACCCAGCTCGGTTCCCTCGCGTGCAATCTTGTCGAAACCTCCCGCGGAATTGGCGATCAGTTCGTCGTAACTCAGCAGGAAGGTATTCAACCACTGGAACTGGAAGTATCCGTAATCGCCTTCGCTGGTCGTCAGGTTGAGGTTGAAGTCGATGCCCGAAGTTTCGATGCCGCCAATGTTCAGCAGCACGCCCTGGATACTGGTAATGGTGCCGCTGGCATTGCGATTGACCTGGTCACAGAAAATGTCTTCCAGGGTTTCGATACAGCCGTCCAGGACATCCTGGGCGCGCGGCGCCTGGATGGCATCCTCCACCTCGATGTCGTAGTAATTGAACTCAGCCACGAACCCTTCCAGTCCACCCATGGAGTCGACCGGGATATCCCAGGTGAATCCGGCGGTAAAGGTATTAGCCGTTTCCGGCGTAAGGTTGATATTCCCGCCAGTATCCACCGAAATTTGCGGATTGAGCTGCTCGTAATCCGCTGGAACGCCAAGAGCGGCGCAGTTGGCGGCGAATTCAGGCGTTGCATTGGAGCACTTGTCGCTGATGCCTGAATCAAAACGCGAGCCCTGATTGAACAGTTCGCCGATATTGGGTGCGCGGAACCCTTCCGCATAGCTGGCGCGCAACATAATGCTTTCAACGGGCGCCCAGTTGATGGAAAACTGGTATACCGTGTCGCTTTCGAACAGGCTGTAATCGGAATAGCGCACTGCAGCGCTCAGGCCCAGCGTTTCCGCGCCCGGCTGATCTGCCAGCAGCGGCACGACGACTTCGCCGTAAAGCTCGTTCACGTCAAAACTACCCACGGTGGGCGTGGTCGGAACATCCGCCGTCTCCCCGGCGGCCACGACCGGGTCCGGGGTGAACGTACCCTCTTCATCCCGGTATTCATAGCCGATGGCCCATCCTATGAAGCCGGCCGGAAGTTCGAAAGCTTCGCCCGCGATGTTGGCGGTGAAATCGAACATCTCCTGTTTGCTGGTATCGATACCGGTGTAGGTGACGAAATCGAGCATTTCCGGGGTCAGCGAGCCTTCGCCGACGATATTCACGGGCACACAACCCGGGGTAGCCGCACAAACGGCGGGATCACCCAGCGCAACGGAAAGACTGCGTGCATTGAACTGGTTGAGCTTGGTCTGCTTGGCGCTGTTTTCTGACCAGACCGCGTTGACGTCCCAGTACCAGTCGTTGCCCCCGGCCGTGAATTCGCCATCGACTCCGCTGGAGAGATACCAGGTATCGACATCCTGATTGAAAATTCGCGGGCCCTGCTCCACCGGACGGTGCGACATGAACACGAGATTGTCAGGTCCCAGGTCGATGCCGAAGGGGTTATAGATCTGATCCTTGTCCCAGGTCGCGTTCACCATGTACGGAGTTGAGCCGCTGTCCGGGCCCCAGAACAGGGGTACCGGGGCTGCCTGGCCCTGGGATTTGCGGTTGTTGAAACTGGCCAGAATGCTGAACTGGATGGAGTCCGTCAGGTCGTACTCTCCCTTGGCAAACAGGTTCAGGCGCTCGTTGGGGGTCACCAGGTGGTTGAATGGCTGATAGTTGAACCGATCGGCCAGGGCGAATGGATGGAAATTGTCGCCAGCCGGATTGGTCGGGTCCCACACCGGGTTGGCCACCCCGGCATCGGGCGCCACGCTGACGACATCACCCACGCTTGGGTCGAAAAAGACGAAACGACCGGCCGGCGTGCCGGAACTGACGCCATAGGGGAAGCCCGGCAAGGGATACACGGATTCATCCCGGTCTGCGGTGTTGACGGACTTCTGGTCGGTGTAGCTGATATCGATCAGGGCCCGGCCGCGATCACCGCTGGCGCCGAAGCGCACATCGTATTCCGCAGTCTCGCCATCACCCTCGGCATACTGGCCATACTGGGCCGAGGCCTTCAGCGATTCATAATCGTCCTGTGTGATGATGTTCAGCACGCCACCGATGGCATCGCTGCCATAGATCGCCGAGGCGCCATCCTGCAGGATTTCGATCGACTTGATGGCATTGACCGGGATGGAATTGAGGTCCACCGCGCCGGATACGCCGGAGCCGGATGAACCCTTGATCCAGCGCCGCCCATCGACCAGCACCAGCACGCGCTTGGATTGCAGGTAACGCAGGTCAACTTCCGCCGCGCCCGCCCCGATACCGCCACCGTCCGGTGGGAAGCCCAGGTTACCGGACGAGTTATTGGTGGCGTTGATGGCCGACCCCGAAATGGGCAGGCGTTGAATGTACTCTGCCAGCGAACTGGCGCCGCTGGCTTCGTAATCCTCTTCGCTGAGTGTCAGTACCGGCAGGCGCTTATCCAGGGGATCCTGGCGGATGCGCGAACCGGTGATTGCAACTTCCTCGATTGTGTCCCCGTCTTCGTCCGCCGTTTGGGCAAACACCGGGGGTAACATGATTATTCCCAGTAAAATCAATAGAACGGACGAGGTTATTTTTCGCCCGATGAAACCATGTGAAACGTTCATAAACTATCTCCGGTGCCGGTTGTTTAAACGTTTTATTGAAGTAGTTAGCATTAACGCTCTGAGCATAACTCAAAACGAGAATTTAACAAAATAAATTTCTTGTTAAAAACGCGGCCAGGAGACTGTTTGGCACACGTTCAGGACCGACCCGGTTCAAGCACCTCGGCAGTGATTTCGCTGACGCGGTTGACACCCATCAGCGCCATGGCGGTGGCCACTTCTTTCTGGAATACGGACAGCAGATCCTTCAGGCCGGATTCGCCCCGGGCCGCGATGGCCCAGATCCAGGGCCGGCCAATGAACACCCCGCGCGCCCCCAGGGCCACTGCCTTGACCACGTCTATTCCGCTGCGCACGCCCCCGTCCAGGTAGACTTCAATGGTTTCCCCGACTGCGGTGACGATTTCCGGCAGCTTCAACAGGGTCGATGAAACGCTGTCGAGTTGCCGGCCGCCGTGGTTGGACACGATCACGCCCTCCGCGCCCACGCCGGCTGCGGCCCGGGCATCCTCAGCGTCCATCACACCCTTGATAAGTAGCCGACCGGGCCACAGGGAACGCAGCCAGGCAATGTCCTTCCAGTTCACCGAAGGATCGAATTGGGCGCCAATGAAATCCTTGTAAGCG
>DATDPS010000280.1:0-4380 GCA_035292625.1 Lysobacterales bacterium
CTGCATTCGGTGAAGTGACGGTTGGCCGTGATGTTGTTGAGGCCATTTTCAACCGGGCCGAAGGCTCCGATTTGCTGCAAAACGGGATTGCAGTTCCCACCATCGGTCTGCGTGAGCTGAAGGCCGGATCACGATGAAGCCTCCTGGCCATGACGTTTTTCACCACGCTGTTTCTGCCGGAGACCGAGGGAAAAATCCTGCATTGATCCTTGGTGTCAATTATGCGGGTATCCGGGTACGCTATTGTTTGATTTCGCCGCAGTGACGGGTTGGCTGCAATCGCGTTCTGTCCATTGTGTAGAGTCAGACCATGAAAAAAGCTGTGATCGTTTTGTTTGTATTGTTCCTGGGCGCTGCCGCCTGGTACTTTTGGTTCATGCAGGAGCCCGCAGCGGAGCGTGAAGCCCTGCCGCCGGTGCTGTCCGAGCAGCCTGAACCGGCCCAGAGGGATGGCCAGGACGACGCCGCCAATGAGTCTCTGTCTGAAACCGGCGGAGATGAACCTCTCGATGCCCAGGCTGAAACGGACCTGGAGCCAGCACCCTTGCCAGCCCTGGCGCAAAGCGATCCCATGGTGCTGGACTCACTGCAAGCAATCGCCGGTGAAGCTGCCGTGCGCCAGTACCTGGTGCCGGACAACCTGATCTCCCGGCTGGTGGCCACCATCGACGCGCTCAGTGGACGCCAGGTTTCAGCCAACCTGCTGCCAGTCAACCCGCTGGAGAGCCCCTTCGCGGCCAGCGTGGATCCGGCGCCGGAAGCCGAGCTGACCACGCCCGAGGGCGATCCGCTGAACCAGTACCTGCTGGACCCGGCGAATGATGCCCGCTATACACACTACATTGAATTGATCGAGTCCATGGACATGAACCAGTTGGCGGCTGCCTATATGCGCCAGCAGACCTTGTTCCAGGAAGCCTACGTCCAGCAGGGTTTCCCCAACGGCGATTTCACTGCCCGCCTGCTCGAAATCATCGACCTGGTACTGGCGGCTCCCGCGCCAGACGAACCGCTGCGCCTGGTCAAGCCCGAGGCCTACTACAAGTATGTCGATCCGCAGCTGGAGGCCTTGCCGGCAGGCCAGAAGATCCTGCTTCGCCTGGGTAACAGCAACGCCGCGCGGGTGAAAGCGAAGTTGCGCGAGTTCCGGGCGGCCCTGCTGGCTGCCAGCGAAGACTGAAACGCGGATCGTTGCGGGATGGTTTCAGCGGGAATGCCGCAAGCGCCACCCGGCATAGACCAGACCCAAAGCCAGCGCCAGCACACCCCATAAGATCAGGCGCGACAGGGTGGATTGGCGCGCTGCGGGAACGGCTTGCTCCATCACGGCAAAAAGTGCCCGGTCCGGCATCAACCCCACGATCACCGGGTCATGGTCGGAAGAACGGAACGGGCCGGAGTCATGGTATTCCTCCGGCTTGCCGGGTAGGTCGTTGTAATCCAGAACCGTTGCTTCATCTGCATTGATGTGCCATACCGTGGCGCCAGTGACGCGGGGAATCAGCCCCGGACTGCCGAAGGTATAGTCCAGCGTGCCCGCAAGACCCTCGTAGATATAGGTATAGTCCTCGTCCTGCCCACCCCCGCTGAATTGGGCCAGCAGGTCGACCAGGCCGCGATCCTGCATGGCCCGGACCGGGTCCTCCATGCGATAGCTGTTGAAATCACCCACCACCAGCACAGCGCTTGCTCCCGTGCCGGTGGAATCCGCCAGCACCCAATCGGCGAGAGCACTTGCCGCCAAGGTGCGGGCGCGGTTGAAACACCCTTGTCCGTCACCCTGATCGGCGTTTGCGCCAGAGGCGCCGCTGCAGCTTTTTGATTTCAGGTGAGTGACCACCACGGTCAGCATGTCACCGCCCTGGTTACCACGGAAAGACTGGGCCAGCGCCGGGCGGCTCAAGCGGTCATCGAAGCGGGGATCAACAGAGCTGTCGAGCACGGCGAATTCACCGAGGGGCGTTACTGCTTCGGGCTTGAAGATCAGGCCGACCTTGATCACATCCCCGCCCAGGGTGCCCGAGGCGACATACGCGTAGAGTTGCCTGCCCGCGGCCTGGTTCAATCCGTCTACCAGGTCCAGCAGGGACTGCTCCGGGTTATTTTCCAGCTCCAGCAGCCCGACAATGGCGGCGTCGATGGCGCCGATGGCGGCCACCAGTTTATCCCGTTGGCGCGCTTGTTCGCCGGTTGTGTCTGCTCCGCGGCAGGTCTCATCGCGCTGCGGTCCGCAAGCGGGCTGTGGGCCAGCCAGGGTGGAGAAGTAGTTGAGCACATTGAAACTTGCCACCTTCAACTGGCCGCCGGACGACTGCCTGCCCACCGAAACTGGACGGGCGCTGCGTGGATTGCCGGTTTCATCGATGGTGAAGGCCGCGGTGGGCTGCAGGCGGTAACGGCCGAAGGCGTGGTGCATCACGCCTTGCAAGCCGGAAATACGCTGGCCACTGCGAATCGGGTTGAGGGCGCTGAAGGCAGCGGCATCATCCTGGCCGCGCCAGGACACGGGCGCATTGTGGCTGTTGCGCCCGTCATCGACGAGCAGCCGGTCCAAGGTGTTGGCGTGCGAGAGCAGTGCCGCTTGCGGGCCCGGAGCATGCAACTGCGTGGCCTGGGCCAGGCGCCGGCTGGACACCACCAGCTCGCCAAATTCCCCCAGGGCCCAGGTGTCGGTGATGGTCAGCGCCTGGGGCAGGACCACGCGCATGTTTTCCAGCGCTTCGAGCGCCGCCAGAGAGGCCAGCGGCAGGTGCAGGACAGATGGAGCGGGCAATGCATTGCCACTCGAACAAACGGCCAAAGACGTGACGGGATTCAGTTCGGTCAAGCCTTTGAGTTCGGCTACCGTACCGCGCACGCGAATCCGGTCGCCCGGCTGGGCTGTCAGGTCGGTGTGCACGAACAGGCCTTCGGAGGTTTGTGGGTCCGTATCCTGCTGCGGCTCTGACTGCTGCACGAACAAGCCTGCCAGCCCGTCTTGCTGCTGGAATGCGCCGATCACGATGGCTTCGATGTCCGCCACCCGGCCGTCCAGGGGACTCGTTTCGGCATGCCCCTGGACCGTGCTGATCAAAGTGGCCTGCTGGCCGCAGACGAAGCCGCCCGGGCCGGGGTCCGGCCCATCCGCGGACCGGGTCATGCCCGGCATGGCATAGCCGGCGCCGAGGGTGATCAGCAGTACAGGAAACAGGCGGCGTGGCGGCATGTTGGCGGTTCCGGGGTTGCTACTGGGTGTCTGGGACTATAGTCCATGCGCGGAACCCCACGCAGCCCTTTAT
Source organism: Lysobacterales bacterium (assembly GCA_035292625.1). GTDB lineage: Bacteria > Pseudomonadota > Gammaproteobacteria > Xanthomonadales > SZUA-36 > SHZL01. The sequence goes on from DATDPS010000280.1 coordinate 3,279, forward strand.
TCCCGTTTACACAGCCCATAGATTAAGGCCAATCGCGGGCCCGAGCGGCCTGCTCTCAAAATCAGGTGAGACATGAACCCAAATCATCAAGTGGTTTGCCCCAGTTGCAATACAATCAATTCGATCCCGGCCAGCCGCCTGGCGGATGGGCCGCTGTGCGGCAAATGCAAAAAGCCCCTATTCAGCGCCCATCCGCTGGAGCTGAATCAGTCGAGTTTTCAGCGGCATATCGAAAGCAATGACATCCCGGTGCTGGTCGATTTCTGGGCGCCCTGGTGTGGTCCCTGCCGCATGATGGCCCCCGCATTCGAGGAAGCAGCCGGCCAGCTCGAGCCTGCCTTCAGGTTGGCCAAGCTCAATACCGAGGACGAACCCGACATCGGTGGCCAGTATGGCATCCGCAGCATTCCGACCATGGTGATGTTCTGGAACGGGCGGGAAATCGCCCGGCAATCGGGCGCCATGCGGGCCGCTGACATCGTGCGCTGGGCGCGTTCAAGCACCGGGCAGCACGCAGCCTGAAGCGGCTCTTTTGCCATTCAGCGCGACCGGTGCATTTCTTGCGCCGCATGGACCGCGGCGCCGCGGATGCCGATATGCGGATCGGTATTCAGCCGGATGGGAATGCGTGCCAGCAATTCGCGGTATTCCTTGCCGTCGTTGAATGATTCGCCGAATTCGCTCGATCTCACCAGCCAGGGATTGCGCGCGGCGATGCCTCCAGTCAAGACCAGGCAGTCCACGGGAAATACGCTGAGACAGTAATTGCGGCAGGCGCGGCCGCAGAAGCGGCTGAACCAGGCGGCGGTTTCCTCGTGCTCCAGTGCTCGGGCCGGGGAAACGGTCTGGCCCGTCAATGCGGCATGCAAAGCCACCACGCCTGCGCCGCTGACCACCTCGTCATTGCTCAACCAGCCCCGGCCGCTGCCTTGCAGCTAGGCGTGCTCGATCTCCCGTTCACGCTCACCCTGGAAGGCAAAACTGCAATGCCCGGCTTCCGAGCCGGCCACCCGCCAGCAATGCGGGGCCGTGTTTGCATCCGGCGGATACAGCACGCAGTGACCCAGCCCGGTACCTGCGCCCACCAGGGCAATGCTCCCCC
>DATDPS010000281.1:0-2469 GCA_035292625.1 Lysobacterales bacterium
AGCGCGGTCCGCTTCATCGAGGGTTGTCTTGGCTTGAATGATAGCGGCCTCCAGCCGGCGGATTGTTGCCGCCATCGCCTGCGCCCGCTGGGCGCCGGTGTCGCCTTCCTGGTGGCACGTCATGCAAACGCTGTCGGGACCGGCGAGCAGGCGCTCATCGGCGTGTTGGACGTCGTGGTTGCTATGGCACTGCACGCAGCCGCGAACATCCATCTCGGCGAAGGCGGCGGCATGGGCGCTCTTCTCAAAATACTGCCGGTTGTTGGCATGGCAGGTCCCGCAGACATCGGCGATGGAGCGGGCGCCGGGTGGCACGGCGCCGTGACTGCTATGGCACGTGACACAAGTCGGCGCGGAAAGATTGCCCTGCTCTTTCAATGACGCGTAATGGACGCTCTTTTCATAGTCGGCAACCTGGGTCAGTCCCGGCAGGTCGGCGTAGCCTTGCATATAATTTTCGTCGCTATGGCATTTCCCGCAAGTGCCGGGGATATTCAGCGGGTAGACCGGCGAGCCGGGGTCGGAGACCAGCTTGATATCGTGAACGCTGTGGCAGTTGATGCAGGTGGCCACGCGGCGGTCGCCCTGCCTCAGGAGTTTCCCATGCTGGCTGGTGTAGTACAGCCGCAACTGATCGGTTTGAACGCTGGGGTTGTAGCGATGCATGTAAGCAGTATCGGAATGGCAGCGCCCGCAGAATTCCGGAACCTGTTCGCGGGAGGGTTTGCCGCGGAATCCCTTGGCTGCACTCATGGCCACTTTCGGATCCATGCTGGTGGGATCGCCCCCGTGGCAGGAGGCGCAGGTCAGTCCCCGTTCGGCGTGGATGTCGGTGGGAAACGGGGCCGTGGGAGCCGAAAGCCTGCCGCCCTGGTTTTGATGGCAGATGATACAGGTGGCTTGTTTCTCCTCCGGTTTCTGGTCCCCGGTCAAGTTCTCTGGAGCCTGCGTTCCAGGCGCCTGCGCAGCAGGGGCGGCAGCAACCGGCGCGGACTCCTGCCCCGGTGCAGGCAAGCCACCCCCAGCCGCCGTAAGAAACAATACCAATGCCGCGCATCGCGCCGCTCGTGAAAACTTATCTCGATTCTTTAAGGACATAGGCGACAGCCGTCATGACGATAATGTAAATAACCACAAAGACACCGGCCTGGCGAACTCTGCGGCTCCAGTTGCCGGTGGCGGGTCCGCGATCAATGAACGGAACCAGCAGCCACAGCACTCCACCCAGCCCGAACGCGAGAATGCCGAGCACTTCGCCGTCCAGGCTCAGGATTTTGGCTGGAATGTATTTCAGCGTCTGGAACATGAACAGGAAATACCACTCCGGCTGGATGCCGGGAGGCGCCGAGGCAAACGGGTCCGCTTTGACACCCAGCTCCCAAGGGAAGAGCGCGGCCAGCCCCGCCAGCACCGCCAGAGCGATGTACCAGCCCATCAGCTCCCGGATCAGAAAATCGGGGAAGAAACGAAGCTCGGGAGGCTTGCTGCCTTCGGCGCGGTGCTTTTCCTCAACCGAGACCGGCAGGCTCATGCCCTGCTTCTGAATCAGCCACAGGTGCAGCATCAGAACCGGCGCGGTGATGGCCGGCAGGATGGCCACGTGGAAACCGAAAAACCGCGTCAGCGTCGCCCCGGTGATACTGTCGCCTCCGCGCAGGAACCGCAACACGAACGGCCCCAAGCCCGGCAACGCGCCAGCGATGTTCGTGCCGACCATGGTGGCGAAATAAGAAAGCGTATTCCACGGCAGCAGGTAGCCGCTGAATCCAAAGCCCAGCATCAGGCCCAGCAGCAGCATCCCGCTGACCCAGGTCAGCTCTCTGGGCTTGCGGTAGGATTTCAGAAAGAAGGTGCTGAACATGTGGCTGAAGGCCAGCGCCATAACCAGGTTCGCGCACCATCCGTGGATGGAGCGGATCAGCCATCCGAAGTGCACCTGCGTCATGATGAAGCGGACACTTTCAAAGGCGTTCGATTCCGACGGCTGATAGTAAAGCAGTAGCAGGATACCCGTAATCACCTGAACAAGGAATAAGAATAACGTCATGCCGCCCAAGTAATACCAATGGGAGTGCTTGTGAACCGGCACCGCTTTGTGACGGACAAACTCTTTCAGCGGGGCCAGGTCCACGCGCTCTTCCAGCCAGCCGAGCGGCGAGAACCGCCCGAGAGCGGTGCCGGGTTCAGGCTCCTTTGGCGACGACGATTTTTCCATTGCGCAGGTTCACCTTGTACTCGGAGAGCGGCCGCGGCGGAGGTCCCGCGATGTTGCGCCCGTGCAGATCAAACATGCCGTTGTGGCAGGGACACCAAATCACCTTGGAGCCAGGATCGTAGGTCACCGTGCATCCCAGATGGGTGCAGATGGCCGCAAAGGCCCGTAACTCTCCCGCTTCCGTACGAACCAACAGGGCTGGCTCGTTTCCAAATTGAAACACAATGCCGGAGTTGGGCTTCAGATCATTTTCC
>DATDPS010000282.1:0-7884 GCA_035292625.1 Lysobacterales bacterium
ATGCATCATGTCGTAGACCAGGTAGCCGGCGATGAATCCGCTGAAAAACCCCCACACCCAATCGCCGAGAATCCAGCGAAACAGCAGCAATAGCAGGATGGAGAGGGGAATGCTGACCGTGACCGGCATGACCAGCCGGTCCTTGTCGTTGGGATACTGGTGATGGACGCCGTGCATGGTAAATTGCAGCCGGGTCTGGAAAGCGCCTTCAGGGTAAAAATGAAAAACGAAGCGATGAAAAAAATACTCGAACAGGCTCCAGAACACCAGGCCCGCCAGGAACAGGCCGGCTGAAGCCAGAACCCCCGTGCCGGTATCGATGCCGAGGTAAAATGAAATCGCCGCAGCGGGCACGAAGACGGCCAGCACCGTGCGCGGGCTGATACGGCTCAGGCGCTCCAGCAAGCGGTTGTTGGGGAACATGACCAGCTCGCCGCGCTGGGGGGCGAGGTGGGGCGGGATGGTCTGGGATCGATCGATCATGGCGGATTGGAATATACTTCAAAGGCGAATGATTTTCACGGGGGCTCAGCGCTTTACCTGAGCGCCGGCACGGACCGGGCAAATCTGGCAATTGGTCCGTAACATGCTGCGATCTACTGCAATACGGCGGCGAACTGTAGACAAAGCGTCTATTTGCGCGCAGACTTCCCTACCCCGAATTGCGAGAGCAGCCGTGGCCAGCATCCTAGTCATCAATGGGCCAAACCTGAATCTGCTGGGTAGCCGGGAACCGGAACAGTATGGTTACCGCACCTTGCAGGAAATCATGGAGGATCTGGACCGGTTCGCCGGGGCTTGCGGGCACGAGCTGCGCCACGAGCAGCGTAACAGTGAAGGCGCCCTGGTCGATGTCGTGCACCAGGCCGCGGCCGACAAGGTGGACTACATCATCATCAACCCTGGCGGGTACACCCACACCAGCGTGGTGTTGCGGGATGCCCTGCTGGCGGTTGGGATCCCGTTCGTCGAAGTGCATCTTTCACTGGTGCATGGACGCGAGCTCTTCCGGCAAAAATCCTTTTTCTCCGACATCGCTTTGGGTGTCATCAGCGGGTTCAAAGGCGAAAGCTACATGCTGGCCCTGCAGGCCATCATCAACCGTATCGAACCCTGAAAATCACTCGGCAGTTTTCCGCTGCCGCGAGGCAGGAGCAGAATGCTCATGGATATCAGAAAAGTAAAAAAACTTATTGAGATGCTGGAAGAGTCCAACCTCACCGAACTGGAAATCGTTGAGGGGGAGGAGTCCGTGCGCTTGAGCCGGGCCGCCGCCGTCACAGCGCCCGCCCCGGCACAGCAGGTGTTCATGCAGGCGCCTCCCGTAGCCGCGCCCGCGGCCGGGCCGCCTCCCCCAGCGCCTGCCCCGGCCAGTTCAGAACCGGTGGCAGCCAAGGAGTCCGTACCCGAGGGCGAAGTGCTGCGCTCGCCCATGGTCGGCACGTTCTATTCATCACCGAGCCCGGAAGCAGACCCTTTCGTGACGCTGGGCCAGAAAGTCACTGAAGGTGAAACTCTGTGCATCATCGAAGCCATGAAAATGTTCAACCAGATCGAAGCGGAAGTGTCGGGCACGGTGGTGGCTATCCTGGCGGAGACCGGACAGCCGGTGGAGTTTGACCAGCCCCTGTTTGTCATCCGCTGAGACTAGGCCCTAAAACGATGGCCGCACTGGAAAAAATCGTCATTGCCAATCGTGGCGAAATCGCGCTGCGTATCCTGCGAGCTTGCCAGTCCATGGGCATCAAGACGGTAGCCGTGCATTCCACCGTGGACCGCAACCTCAAGCACGTGGCGATGGCTGATGAATCCGTGTGCATCGGACCGGCGCCATCGCGGGAAAGTTACCTGAACATACCCGCCATCATCGCCGCCACCGAGGTGACCGATGCGGTGGCCGTTCACCCGGGTTACGGTTTTTTGGCCGAAAATGCGGATTTTGCTGAACGCGTGGAACAAAGCGGCTTTATTTTCATTGGCCCGCGGGCGGAGACCATCCGCCTGATGGGCGACAAGGTTTCGGCCATCAAGGCCATGAAAGAAGCCGGCGTGCCCTGCGTGCCGGGCTCGGACGGCCCACTGCCGCCAGAAGCAAAAGAATGCGTGGAAATTGCCCGCAGGGTGGGTTACCCCGTCATCATCAAGGCCGCGGCGGGCGGCGGCGGCCGCGGCATGCGCGTGGTGCACACCGAGGCGCACCTCGCCAATGCATTGCAGCTGACCCGCCAGGAAGCTCAAAGCTCCTTCGGAGACGCCACCGTCTACCTGGAAAAATACCTCGAGAATCCACGGCATATCGAGATCCAGGTGATGGCCGACCAGCACGGTAACGCGGTGCATTTTGGCGAGCGTGACTGTTCCACCCAGCGCCGGCACCAGAAAGTCATCGAGGAAGCCCCTGCCCCGGGCATCACGCCGGAGCAACGGACCAAGATTGGCCAGACCTGCGTGGACGCCTGCAAGCGGATTGCCTACCGCGGGGCTGGCACCTTCGAATTCCTGTACGACGCGGGAAGGTTCTATTTCATTGAAATGAACACCCGCATACAGGTGGAGCACCCGGTCACCGAGCGCATCACCGGCGCCGACCTGGTGCGGGAGCAGATCCTGGTGGCCGCAGGTGAGAAACTTTCCTACAAGCAGAAGGATATCCAGATTCGCGGTCACGCCATGGAATGCCGCATCAATGCGGAAGACCCGGAGAGCTTTATGCCCTGCCCGGGGCTGATCCAGGGTTTCCATGCCCCCGGGGGGCCGGGCATCCGGGTTGATTCGCATGTTTATGACGGCTACCGTGTGCCGCCCAATTACGACTCGATGATCGCCAAGGTCATTTCCCATGGCCAGGACCGGGACATGTCCATTGCCCGCATGCGCGTGGCGCTGGATGAAATCGTCATCAACGGAATCAAGACCAATGTGCCCTTGCACAAGTGGCTGTTATGGGATCCCGGTTTCCTGAAGGGTGGTTTCAATATCCACTACCTGGAAAAACGCCTGGCGGAAAGAGCCAGCGCTGCCTGAACGGTTGATGGCTTGGGCGGAAGTCAGCCTCAGCATACCGCGCGAACTGGTCGACAGGGCGGAGACCGCGCTGGAAGCGCAGGGTGCGCTGGCGATTACGCTGCAGGACAATGCCGATGATCCCGTGCTGGAGCCAGCACCGGGAACGGCGCCGTTGTGGCCGGTGGTGCGGGTGCGGGGGCTCTTTCAAAACGATGTGAACCGTGGCGAAGTGTCCGCCGTTCTGCTGCGCTTGCCGGGAATCACGCGGCCGGACGACCTGGCCTGGCGGGAGATCGCTGACCAGGATTGGGCACGCGCCTGGATGGATCGCTTCCAGCCGATGCAGTTTGGCGAACGGCTGTGGATTGTCCCCTCCGGCATGCAGGCCCCCGCGGATGCGGCGGCCGTCATTTTGCACCTCGACCCGGGCCTGGCTTTCGGCACGGGCACCCATCCGACCACCGCCCTGTGCCTGCAATGGATGGACGGGTATGCGTTTGAAGGCCAGACCGTGGTCGACTACGGCTGCGGCTCGGGTGTGCTTGGCATCGCCGCCGCCCTGAAAGGCGCCCGGCGCGCTGTGTGCGTGGACCATGATCCGCAAGCGCTGGAAGCAACGGCTGATAACGCGACTCGCAATGGCGTGGCGCAACGGATTGTCTGCCAGGCTCCGGATACTTACCATGAAGACGAGGTTGACGTGGTGTTGGCCAACGTTCTCGCCGGACCACTGATTGAACTGGCCCCGGTGCTGCAGGCCAGCCTGCGCGCGGGAGGCCAGCTGGTTCTGTCCGGAATCCTGGAAGAACAGGCGCACGACGTGGCCCAGGCCTATCGGGGCCGCTGTGGCGAGCTGGATGTTATGGCACAGGACGGCTGGGTGCGTTTGCATGGCACCGCCAGTTGACCGCACGCTTTTCGATGTCGGGCCGGCATGGGCGAGCCAATATGCCCGCGCCGGACTTTGCAGATCGATTAGTGGATAATTGGCAGCGTGAAACTGATCCCCTCGATGGGCCGGCAGGCTGGTGATTTTCTGACCTATATCCTGTTACCGCTGTGCTGCGTATTCCTGCCTTACGAGCTGGGCGACTCGATGATACGGAAAATCGCGCGCCTGGGGTGCTTGCTTAACGCGCGTTCAACTGCGGCGCTTGCCCTGGCACGGCGCTATGTGATCGTGGATGATGAAGACGGTTGGAGAGCACGTTGGCGCCTGACTGAGTTACTTGAAGCCCGGGACCTTTGGTTCTCGACACTGGGGCGTGGCAAGGTGCTGGCTCGGTCGGTGCGGCAGGTGGGAATGCCGGAAACTGGGAACGGACTGGTGCTCATAGGCATGCACTGGGGGCCAAGTATGCTGGTACTGCAGTTGTTTCGCGACGCCGGTCATGCGCCAAGATTCGTTTACCGAAAAGCGCGGCCGGAGACCTGGCGCTCAACCCCCTTTCACTATTTCTATACGCGCCTGATGGTTGCCCACATCCGTCGCATTTGCACTGGCCGCGATATCACGGTGCCCGGGGCCAGGCGAGAACTGCAGGAAGCGCGGGGTGAGCCGGGCAGCCCGGTGATCCTGCTGGATGCGCCTACCACCCAGGAGGGCCGGTCGATAAAAGTGATGGTCGGGAATCTCGAAGCGGAATTCAACCGCGATGGTCCCGAACTGCTCGTCGCTGGAAAATGGCGGTGCGTTTTATACTCGCTGGGTATGGATCATTCAGGTGCCAGGGTGTTGCGTTGCAGCGAGCTGTTCGAGCCAGGTTCGGTGGAACAGCTCATGCAAAGGTTTGCGGTCCTGATGTCCCGGCACCTCGAACAGGACAGCGCCCAGTGGCGCCTGTGGCATGCTGCCGATCAGTTGTTCCGGAACTCACCCATGCCGCTGCCAGGAAGCAATACGGTAAGCTGAACCCAACAAACCGAGGCACCAGCCCAGCGATGGCCAAACTGTATTTTTATTACTCCGCCATGAATGCCGGCAAAACGACGGTGCTGTTGCAATCGGCGCACAACTACCGTGAACGCGGCATGAACCCCATGCTGTTCACGCCTGCCCTGGATGACCGCCACGGCACGGGCGTAATCCGCTCGCGCATCGGTCTTGAAGCGGAAGCACTGATTTTCGAAAGAGACCAGGACTTGTTCAGCCGCGTGCGGCAGGAATTGGGGCAGAAGAATATTCACTGCGTGCTGGTCGACGAGGCGCAGTTTCTCAGCCGCGACCAGGTGTTCCAGCTCGGCGAGGTGGTGGACCGCCTGGAGATCCCGGTCCTGTGTTTCGGATTGCGTACCGACTTCCAGGGTGAGCTGTTCGAGGGCAGCCGCTACCTGCTGGCCTGGGCCGACCAGCTGGAAGAAATCAAGACCATTTGTCACACCGGCCGCAAGGCCACCATGGTGGTGCGGCTGGATGAGGCCGGATATGCATTGAAGGAAGGATCGCAGGTCGAAATCGGTGGTAATGAGCGCTACGTATCGGTCAGCCGCAAGGCCTTCAAGGATGTGTTTTACGGCGGTCAACGGGTGCGCCTGGTCGATCCGCTGGAACGCGCGCCGGCCGCGGGGACCGATGACCCACAGGCGGATTTGCTAGACTGATCAACAACGAGTTCGGGGAGAAAATGCCGTGCGCTACCTCATACTCATCATCGTCGTTTTATTACTGGCCTACGCCTTGTGGCCGGAGCAACCGGTACCGCCGATTGAAGAAACATTCATGGGCGACCAGATCAAGCCGCTGCGCAAGGCGGAGAACTTCCAGCTGGAAGGCTACAAGCAGGGTCTCGATGAACACCGCGCAAAAATGGACGAGCAAGAGGGTGGCGATGACGGCTGATCGCCGGCGGGCTTCGGACTGAAGCCCCCGTTTACCCCAGCGCCTGCGCGAGGTCGGCGATGATGTCTTCCGGATCCTCGATTCCAACCGACAGGCGCAACAGGGCCGGGGTGATCCCAAGGTGCTCGCGCTCGGCGGCTTCCATCTTCTGGTGCGAAGTCGCCACCGGCTGGCAGATGGTGGTTTCAACGCCGCCCAGGCTCACGGCACAGCGGATCATGCGCAGTGAACGCAGGTAAGTGACCGGGTCCAGGGCATGGTCGAGTTCGAAACTCAACATGCCGCCAAAGTCCTGCATTTGCCGTGCCGCAATGCTGTGTTGCGGATGCCCCGGCAGGCCGGGATACCAGACCCGGCTGACCTGCGGCTGTTGCTCCAGTGCCCTTGCCACCGCCAGCGCGTTGTGGCTTTGTTGCCTTACCCGCAAGTCGAGGGTTTTCAGGCTTCGTTCCAGCAGGTAACAGTCCTGGGCATTTAGACTGCCGCCGTGCATCAGGGCGTGCTGACGCAGCCGTTCAATCAAATCGGCTGAGCCGGCAATGGCGCCGCAACAGAGGTCGCTGTGCCCGCCCAGGTACTTGGTGCCGCTGTGAACAACGAGATCGAAACCGTGATCGATCGGGTTCTGCAGGATGGGCGTGGCGAAGGTGCCGTCGATCACCGACCAGAGGCCGTGCCGCTTGGCAACGGCCGCCACGCCATCCAGGTCCAGCACGGTCAGCAAGGGGTTGGTGGGTGACTCGATGAACAGCATGCGGGTGTTGTCGGTGACGGCCGCCTCGAACGCGGCCGGGTCGGCTGGCACGAAGCTGCAGTGAATTCCGAAACGGCGAAACTCGTTCATGACCATCGCATGCGTGCCGCCGTACAAGCCCTCCAGCATGATGGCATGGTCATCCGGGCGTAGCAGGCCCAGCACCACCGTGCTGATGGCGGACATGCCGGAGCTCATCACCAGTGCGGCTTGCGCGTTCTCCAGCGCCGCTATCTTTTCCGCCACGACCAGGTTGTTCAGGGTATTGAAGTAGCGCGGATAGCGCACTTCGGTATCGTCCAGATATTCGATGGCGCTGGAAGTGAAAACCGGGGTGTTGATCCCGCCGAAGTTGAGTTCTCTGCGGCCACCGGCATGCACGGCCTTGCTGGCTTTTTTCAATTGCGGGCTCCCTGGGTGAAGGTGGCGATTTTGCCGGCTGGCTTTCTCATCGCTGGCAACGGGGGCAATAATAACTCGAACGCTGCCCGATCACCTTGCGGTGAATGGGCGCCTGGCACTGGAAGCAGGCATTGCCTTCGCGATCGTAAACCAGCAACTCCTGGGCAAAATAGCCGGGCTCGCCGGAGCTGTCGTGAAAATCGCGCAGGGTGGTGCCACCACGCCGGATGGCCCGATCCAATACGTTCTTGATGGCAATGGCCAGGCCTTGGTAGCGGTCGGCTGAAATCCGGCCCGCGCTCCGCGCAGGATGGATGCCCGCCATGAACAGCGCTTCGGAGGCATAAATGTTGCCCACCCCCACAACTATTTTACCGTTCATGATGAAATTTTTTACCGCGCCGTGCAGTCCACGAGCGCGCCGCCACAGGTGATGACCATCGAAAGCGCCGGACAGTGGTTCCGGTCCGAGTTCGCGCAGCAGTTCGTGGGATTGCCAGGGCGGATCCCACCACAGCAGCGCGCCAAATCGCCGTGGGTCGTGGAAGCGCACCACCTGGCCGGTATCCATGACCAGGTCAAAGTGGTCGTGCCGCCGCGGCGGATCCCCGTCCGCGCAGATCCGCAATGAGCCGGACATGCCAAGATGGCACATCAGCCCGCCGTTGCTGCATTCGATCAGCAGGTACTTGCCGCGCCGCGTAAGGCCCAGCACATGCTGGCCTGTGGCTTTTTGAACGGTCCTGGGCACCGGCCAGCGCAAGGACGCATTGCGCACGCGGACCTCTTCGATCACGTGGCCCTGCAACACGGGTTGTATGCCACGCAGGGTGGTTTCGACTTCGGGCAATTCGGGCAATTCGGATCCAGGGGGGCAGTGGCA
>DATDPS010000283.1:0-7759 GCA_035292625.1 Lysobacterales bacterium
CGGCTATGACGTTGCCGCGTTTTACATCGACTGGCAGGATTACCAGATCGGCATAGTCCGCGGCGGTCTCCAGGTTGCCGGAAACGCCGAGAAGGCCACCAGCAAGGGCGCTGAAGCGTCCCTGAGTTTTGCCGCGACCGAGGCGCTGACCTTCACTGGTTCTTTCTCCTACATCAACGCCAAACTCGGGGCCGACGAGCCGGACCTGGGCGGCGCGGATGGCGATCAGTTGCCCAACACCCCCCATTGGCAAACGGTGCTGGATGCGCAGTACAACTTCAACCTGGGCAGCATGCCAGCCTACCTTGGCGCGGATTGGCGTTACAAAGGCTCCATGCCGGTTAGCTTTGATGGCTTTACCGACGGCGCTGGTGTGTACTGGCCGCCTTCGGCGCCAAACCTGATCCTGGATGGTTACAGCCTGGTTGACCTGCGGGCTGGTGTAACCGCGGGCAGCTTCGATATTTCCTTGTATGTCACCAATCTAATGGATGAATGGGCTTATGCGAGTTTCACATCCACTTCAGTTTCTCCCGGTCTCGGCACGCCAACCCGTCCCCGGACCATTGGCGCCGTCGTGAGATGGAATTTCTTCTAGTCGCGCTCTGTGCCGGACCGGGGTCCGCGTGAAGGCCCCGGCTCCGGGACCATGAACACCGCACAATTCCGCTTAACCACCCTTTTCTCGGGAACTCTCATGTCTCGAATTTCACTGTGCCTGGCCTGGCTCATCATTGCCATCCTTGCCCATATGGCATTCCCCGGAATGGCCATGGCGGCGCCTTCGAAAGATGCGATTGAACGCTCCATCCAGCGTGCCATGGATGAGTTCCAGGTACCCGGCATGGCCATTTCCGTGGTTTACGACGGCGGCATTTATTATTCCGCCGGGCACGGTGTCCTCGAGATGGGCGCGGAACAGGCGGTCGATGACACCACCCTGTTCCAGATCGGTTCGGTATCCAAGGCGTTTACCGCGGCTGCAATGGCGCTGCTGGCCGACGAAGGCAAATTGAACTGGGATGACCGGGTGATCGATCATCTGCCCGAATTTCGCATGTACGACCCCTGGGTCACGCGTGAATTCACCCTTCGCGACCTGCTCACCCACCGCAGCGGCCTGCCCCTTGGGGCCGGCGACCTGCTGATGTTTCCGGACGGGAAGAGCAGCCGCGAAGAAATCGTCCATGCCATGCGTTTCCTTCAACCCAGCAGCAGCTTTCGCGCGAAATTCGACTACGACAACTTGTTGTACGTCATTGCCGGCGAGGTCGTGGGGCGGGTCTCCGGCATGAATTTCGAGGATTTTCTCGAGCAGCGTCTGCTGGCCCCGCTGGGCATGCAGGATTGCGCCGCGACCCTGGAACGCGCCGCGCCAACAGCAGCAAAGGCAACTCCACATGTTCTGACCGACGGTGAGCTGCAGATCACCACCTCGCGCATAACCCCTGTCGCGGCGGCCGCCGGCGGAATCAATTGCAGTGCTCGCAACATGGCGAGCTGGATGCTGTTCGTGCTGAAGAAGGGAGTCACCGCCAGCGGCGAGCAACTGATCAGTACGGCACAATTCGACCAGCTGCTGGGTCCGGTCACACTGGTGCCCGGACCGGCCTACCTGGCCGAACATGCCGGTTCCCACCTCAACGCCTATGCGCTGGGCTGGAGTGTTTCGACTTTTTACGGACAGCCCATGGTCGCGCACTCCGGCGGCGTATGGGGCATGACGACTTTTGTCATGGCACTGCCCCAGCAGGGCCTGGCGATCTTCGCCAGCAACAACCTGATGTCCCCCGCGCCGCGGGCCATCGTCAATGACCTGGCCGACCAGTTCCTCGCCGATCTGGTGCCGGGAACAGGCAAGGATTGGATCAACATCATCGGCGAGCTGTATCGCAGCCAGCAGGCTGCTGGCGCTGCAACGGTCGCGCAGGCTGCGGCAGCACGGGCTGGAACCAGCCAGCCAAGCCTGCCGCTGGAAGCTTACGCCGGAACTTACCGGGATGCCTGGTACGGTGACATCCACATCGAACTGGCGGAGGATGGCCAGTTGTGGTTCCGCTCGGAACGGAATGAACCCCTGCAAGGGCCGCTGGAGCATTTTCAGTTCGATACCTTCATCGCCCGCTGGACCGACCGCAGACTGCTGGCCGATGCGTACGTGTCCTTTTCACTGAGTCCTGAAGGAAGGATCGAGCGGATCCGCATGAAGGCAGTCTCGCCCACCACGGATTTTTCCTACGACTTCCACGACCTCGATCTCAAGCATGTCGAATAGGCGAATCAAGGACACGGTATCGAAGGCAAAATGTTGAGCTTGCCGCTGATCCATACAGATTGGGCTTTTGCGCTCTGGGCCGCCTTGATGTTCCTGGCGGCTCTCGGCTTCTGGGCGGAACGAACAAGGATTGGGCGCAATGTATCCGGCGCGGCGGTGATCCTGCTCGTTTCCATGGCGTTGTCCAATTTTGGCGTGCTGCCCAAAAGTGCCGAAGTCTACAACGTGGTCTGGGCCTGGCTGGTGCCTTTGGCGATCCCCTTACTGCTGCTGAAGGCGGACCTGCGGCGGGTGATCTCCGAAACGAGGTACATGCTGGTGGCGTTCGCTTTGGGCGCCCTTGGCACTCTCCTTGGAGTCTTGCTGGGCCACGCGTTCCTGCCTTTGGGGGTGGAAGGGCCCAAGCTGGCCGGCGTATTCAGCGCAACCTACATCGGCGGTTCCATGAACATGGTGGCCGTTTCCCAGGCACTTCAACTGGATTCCTCCCTGGCGGCCGCCAGCGTGGCAGCGGACAACGTGGTAGGCGTGTTGTACCTGACCTTCCTGGCCCTGGTACCTTCGCTGGCACTGTTCCGCCGGTGGTTTCGAAACTCCACTCCATCGCTTGCGATACCTCCAGCACAAACCGCATCCCGGGAAACCGGGCAGGACCAGGCCAGCATTGATCTCAGGCATATCGCTTTTGCTTTGGGATTGTCTTTTTCCATCTGTGCCCTGGGCAAGGTACTGGCCGAACTCTGCGGCATTGCGGGCTACAGCATCATGTTCATCACGGCCCTGACCCTGGCGGTTGCCAATCTTTTTCCCGGACGGCTCAAGTCCCTGAAGGGTGAGTACGAGATGGGCCTGTTTTTCATGTATCTATTCTTTGCCGCGATTGGCATTGGCGCTGATGTCCTTACCATGCTGGACAAGGCCATCGTGATTGCCGCCTATGCTGCCATGATTCTGCTGTGTCACGCCGCGGTCACCTTTGTTGGCAGCAGGCTGTTCAGGCTCGAGCTGATGGAAGTGGTGATTGCATCCAACGCTTGCGCCGGGGGCCCCGCCAGCGCCGCTGCCCTGGCGGCCGGCAAGGATCGGCGGGACCTGGTTGCGCCGGCCATTCTGCTGGGTGTGCTGGGCTATGCGATTGCCAACTTCATCGGCATTGGACTCAGCACCTGGCTGGGGTGAGACACTGCAAGACGTCCTGACGGAAGCCAATAACAACAAGAAGCGAGTAGAAATCCGTTGAAGGCATTAAATAATAGTCATTGACTCGCACAAGAGTATAGCGGATGATTCGCATCAAAGCATAGTGATTGATGCGCAACAGGCCATAGTCAATGACACCACAACGCCAGGTTCTCGCTGAGGCACTCGAGCGCATCCGGTCATCAGCTAAAGAAGGCTTGATTCGCTCGAGCGATATGAGCCGGACCGATCGTGAACGTGCCCAGGCGGCGGGTTGGCTGCATCCTGTCATCAAGGGCTGGTACATGGTCGGCTCAGAAGCCTCGGCACAGCCCGGCGGTACCGTGCTGTGGTTCAGCCATTTCTGGCAATTTGTTCAACGCTATCTGGGCGAGCGTTATGGCGAAGGCTATTGCCTGAACGCTGAGGCATCTCTGGACCTTCATGTCGGTTCGACTACGGTACCCAGGCAGCTTATTGTCATGACTCAGCATGGCGGGGCACATACGGTACAACTGCCGCATGGCACATCCATGCAGATTTACCCCGATCCCGCCAATTTGCCGAACCAGATCGCGACGCACAACGGCATTCGCGTGATGCCTTTGCCCACAGCATTGTGCCGCGTGACGCCCCAGTACTTTCGAGCCAACCCCGTCAATGCCGAGATCGCCCTCAATCTGGTCAACGAAGGTGATCTCTCACGGGTCTTGATCGCCGGTCGAAACACCCGGGCTGCCAGCCGGTTGATGGGCGCCTACAGATTCATCGGTAATGAAGAACGAGTAAACCGCATCAAGCAGGACATGCGCGTCAGCGTCAGTCGCATTTCGCCCACCAACCCGTTCGATACCGAGAAGCCGTTGCTGGGTAACCAGCCCCGACTAAGATCCCCGCAGACCGGTCGACTGCAGGCCATGTGGGCAAATATGCGGCCAGTGATTGTCGATCGTTTCCCGCGAATCGAACGACTGATCGACGCTGAAACCTGGTTGACCAGTATGGAGGATATCTATCAGCACGATGCCTACAACTCCTTGTCGATCGAAGGTTATCGGGTGACACCCCAAATCATCGAAAGGGTCCGTAACGGCGACTGGAACCCTGAACGGGAAGGAGATCGCGAACACGTAGCGGCCATGGCCGCAAAAGGCTACTTCGATGCGTTCAAACTCGTCAAGGACGCCGTACGGGAAGTGCTGCATGGCGCCAGCCCCAGAGCCAGCGCTGAAAAGTATTTGCAAGACTGGTACCGGGCGCTGTTCGGCGCCAGTGTGCAGGCCGGTATCCTGGATGCGGTTGATCTGGCGGGTTTTCGCAACCGGCCCGTCTACATTCGTGGTTCCCATCACGTACCGCCACCGCACGAAGCGCTGATGGATTGTATGGAAACCTACTTTGGCATTTTGGAAAAAGAGCAATCGGCGGCTGTTCGGGCGGTGCTGGGGCACTTCGTCTTTGTCTTTATTCATCCCTACCCGGATGGCAATGGCCGCATCGGCCGGTTCCTGATGAATCTGATGCTGGCTTCGGGTGGCTACCCCTGGACGGTGATTCGATTGGCTCAACGGGACGCTTACGTCAACGCTCTGGAAAAGGCTTCAGTGAATCAGGACATCGCGCCATTCACCGAATTTATTGCGCAAGAGATGCAGATTGACTGGACCAAAAAAAAATGAACAGGCATCTCCAATTCAACTCCTGAACGCGGAATCGAATCCGCATCCGATACCTGATCAGCGCAGGTCGTACCACACGCCGCGACCGCTGCCATGCTGGTTCAGGGCGCCGCGCTCGACGAGGGCGCGGAAATGCTGCTTGAGCGTGTTGCGACTGGCGCCAGTGAGCTTGATGGCCGCGCCGATAGTGACGCGGCCGTGCTCCCGGGCGAACTCGACAATCTGCAGGGAAAGCCCGGGCATGGATGCCAACACGATCTTCTCGCGCTCGACTTTCTTCTCCAGCCGGCGCACTTGCTCGGCCAGGGAGCGCAGGAAGAACATCAGCCAGGGCTGCCAGTTCGGCGACTCCTTGCGGATCGTGTCCTGCGACTGCCTTAGGGCCAGATAGTAGGCTTCCTTGCTCTGCTCAACCACGCTTTCCAGCGAGCTATACGGTACATAGCCGTAGCCTGCCTGCAGGAGCAGGAGCGTTGTCAGCACGCGACTCAGGCGACCATTGCCGTCCTGGAAGGGATGGATCTCCAGAAACACCACGATGCACAGCGCGATGATGAGCAGCGGATGGAGACGGGCCGTTTCGCGCTCCAGGTTCACCCATGCCACCAGCTCCGTCATCAGACGGGGCGTGTCGAAGGGTGATGCCGTCTGGAACACGATACCGATCTGCACGCCGTGCTCATCGAAGGCCGCGACGCTGTTCGGGTTGGTCTTGTAGTTGCCGCGATGCCAGGCGTCCTTCTCGCTGTAGCGCAACAGGATCTGGTGCAGCTGCTTGATCTGGTTCTCAGTAAGCGGGATGTCCTGCCAGGACGAGAACACCAGATCCATCAGCTCGGCGTAGCCTGCCACCTCCTGCTCGTCTCGGGTCGCGAAGGACTTGATCTCGAGGTTCGACAGCAGCCGCTCCACTTCGCGATCGGACAACTTGCTCCCTTCAATGCGAGTGGAGGAACCAATGCTCTCGATCGTGGCTACCCGCCGCAGGGCGGACAGACGGTCGGGTGCAAGCGTGCCCAGGGCCCGCCAGGCGCCTTTGAACTCGTCGATCCTGGTGATGAGGTTCAGGATCTCCGGGGTGATCTGGAGGGTATCGGTTCGCAGCATGAACCCATAGTACACCCATTTACACCCATTTTTCGAGAGCTGCCCATTAAGACGCCCATTTACACCCACTACGGCCAGGGGTGGCTATAAGTGTTACCCATGTCCCCGGAATAAGGTGCAGCTCTGACCTCGACGTCCCCCCTTTTTCAGTAGCACCAACCAGACGCCGCGACCGCTGCCGTGCTGTCGCCTCCCGTATTGGAACCTCGCCGGGAAGGGCCCCTTTCGCCTGGGCGGGACTCAGATGGATTCGGGCTCCTGCATCCACACCGGGATATCGCGCTGGCCGTGCAGCACGCGCCACACATCAATGTGCTCCGGACGATCGACGTAGAACACAAGGTGGGGATGGCGAGCCAGCGGCCAGAAACGCAGACCGGGCAGGTTCAATTCGTGGGCGTAGCGCGGCGATCCGCTAGCCGGATGGCGACCGATGTTCGCATAAGCCTGCTCCAAGGCGTCAATGAAGCCGAGCGCGGCTTGTTCAGCACCTTCGCCAAGATAGTAGGCAATGGCCTCATCAATGTCCCGGTTGGCCAGCTCACGCGGAACGACTGGCTTGGCCGTCACCCGCGAACGCCAACCTTGGCCGCCTTGCGCACCCGATCACGTAGCCCCTCAAAGTGGGCCGGATCGGCTGGGGCTGCAGGTGCAGACGCCGCGCCCGCGAGCAGAAGACCGCGCAGTTGCAGGCGATCCTGATCCTTGCGAATTAGCTCACGCACGTACTCGCTGCTCGTGCCGTAGCAACCTTGACTGACCTGCTCATCCACGAAGGACTTGAGCGTATCGGGCAAGGATATGTTCATTGTGCTCATGGCTCAAGATTAGTTGGTTTGGCAAAATTTGGCAAGAATGATGGTTGTGCTGTGCGAGCACATAGACTGTCCGGGTTAAAGCGCTGACCTGATAATTTCTACTAATTTAAGGAAGCTGATTAATTCGCCCCTGAATCATCAGAGCACGCAAAACAAAAAATGTCATATTTGCTTCATTTTCAATGATTTGCAATCATCGAAAATGGCGGCACATCCTTGTACCGCGGAAACTCTGAATAAATCAGTTTCCATAAATTGTTTATACCTTAGTACTTATCACAATACCCAAAAGAAACATATTTGTTGCCTTATCTATCAAAAGAAACTAATATGTTTCTTAACGAACAAAAGAAACATATGAGCTTCTATCATGAACACATTACTGGAACAACTAAAAAAGCGCAGAAAAGAACTTGGCCTGAAGCAAAATGACATGATGCTTCGCGTGGGCGTATCGCGACAGCAATATCAGCGCTTGGAGTCCAAAGGCAACCCTCGTCTCGATACGCTCGAACTCATTGCCAAGGGACTGAAAAGTGAACTCGTGCTGATCCCGCAGGAAAAGCTCGCGGCCGTTAAAGCGGTGATGAGTAGTGACGGCGGTTACAACCGCAACAAAAAAAGAGAAGAAGCCACCATCGCCGACGACCCATGGAAAGATATTCTGGGGAATGAAGAGTGAGTAATGAAGAAGAAATTAC
>DATDPS010000284.1:0-7112 GCA_035292625.1 Lysobacterales bacterium
ATTCAAAGGCCCAGGTAAAAAGCAGCACCGGCACAAAGCCAATGGCGAATACCAGCACGATCAGACGCGGCACGTTGGGCCCGAAGTCAAACATTGGCAGGATGGTGTTGCTGACTTCGATCGACAGCCAGGCCAGCGCCAGGTAGGCAATACCGGTGCGGATCACATTGCGGCGCTTGAGTTCAGTGATGAATGACATGTTGCTCCCGCACGTGGAGCGCGCCGTGAAACGTCAAGCGCTGCGCATCACTGCCGATGGACCCAGCCTGGTTCCATCGGCAGGTAGTTAATATAGGTTTAAGGCACCGGCGCCATCAGGTGTTGGTAGGGTGTATTGGCCCACATGACGTAGGGGCTCGAAGTGTCCGGATCTTCGCTGGCCGGATACATGGCGTAAAAGCTGGCGTCGCCGCCCACGACCATCACATGAGGCCCCGTTTCGATCCAGTGATTGTCGCCGGAAGGTGCGGTTGCGTGCGGATCGGTATTGCTGGCATCGGTCCCGCCCTTCAGCATGTACATGAATCCCACCTTGCCGGCCGGGGGAATTTCATGGGCCACCCAGGCGTGCACCCAAGCCATGGCATTACCGTCCATGCACATGGGGTCAGGCCCCGGAGTTGCCGGGTTGTCGGGCATGCAGGTAAATGGACTGGTGCCTGCGCGCAGGCTGCGCATGGAACCGTCCGGTTGCATCACTACGATGCTCGCACTGCTGCCAACTGCGGATGGCGCCGCGGATATCGCGCTGGCAATCAATTGCTCGTCGCTGGGCGCTGCGTCCGTTTCGGCAGCTTGAGCAGCAAACGTCAACGCCAGCGACACTGCCAGGAAAACCGCGCTGCCTGAATGTTGGTGTAGTTTGTACATAAGTGACTCCCGCAGCCTGGTGGGGAAAGTTGGGGGGGAACCAGGAATTTCCACCCGGCTGTTGCCGCCAAACTACGCCCGGGCAAACGCTTCGTCAATAATTTGGGGTTCTGCCGCGCAGTTCAGTGTTGCGCACAGACCGAGGGATGATATCCTTTGGCTTGGATTATGAACGGCCAATCAACCCCCATCCTGAACACGCTGATCGTCGATGACGAGGCCCTGGCCCGGCGTGGGTTGAGGCACCGGCTGGTGCCGGTAAAGGACATTCACATCATCGGCGAAGCAAGGAATGGCCGCGAAGCGCTTGCATTGATCCGCGAGCGCCACCCGGACCTGGTCTTTCTCGACATCCAGATGCCCGGCATCAACGGTTTTGACGTCGTGCGTGAACTCGACCCGCAGGAACTGCCCTCGATCGTCTTCGTCACGGCCTTCGATGAGTTCGCCGTCAAGGCCTTCGAGGCGAATGCCGTCGATTACATCCTCAAGCCGATTGAAAACGAGCGCTTGCAGGAAGCTTTGCAACGGGTGCGCGAGCGGCAGAGCGCGCGCCGCGCAAGGAAAGATCGCCAGTCCTTGCTCAAGCTGGTCAGCGAAATCGCCGGTGAGCCGATCGGCAGCGTGGAAGAGATCAACGACAAGGGCATTGGCCGGCTGAAAAAGCAGCCTGCCCGCCTGGCCATCAAGGACGGCGGTAAAACCACCTGGTTGGAGCAGCCGGACATCGAGTGGATCGAAGCAGCGGGCGATTACATGTGCGTGCACGCCGCCGGCGTAACGCACATCATGCGTAAAACCATGAAGGAACTGGAGCAGGAACTCGATCCGGAGTTGCTGGTGCGCATCCACCGTTCAACCATCGTCAACGTGAAGCAGGTCAAGGAAATGCGGTCACACATCAACGGCGAGTATTTCCTAACCCTGAAAAACGGTCACACTATCAAGCTTTCGCGCAACTACAAGGACAAGCTGCAGTATTTCTCCGGATGGTGAGGAGGGCGACCTCCAGGCTTGCTCCGGCAATGCAGCTTCAACCTGGAAAGTCCCGTTGCTGTCCACTCACTCCCTGCTGGTATTCCAGCGTGTTGTCAGTTCAAAACTGGCTAAAGGGAACCGGCCGGTTATCCACGATGGTCTCGATTTTTTCCAGCAAACCGGCGGTCAGCTTTTCTGCATGCTGCAGGGCCTCCAGGTTATCCCGCAGCTGATCGATGCGGGATGCTCCCAGGATCACGCTGGACACGTGCGGATTTTGCAGGCACCAGAGCAGGGCAAGGTGATGAACCTTCAGGCCTGCTTCCTCCGCCAGCCCCTGCAGTTGTCGGGTTTTTTCAATTTGTAATTGGCCTTCTGCACTCAAGAGCCTGGCCCGCAGCCACTCATAACCGGAAAGGCTGAAACGGCTGTCTTCCGGAATGCCTGCGTGGTATTTGCCGGTCAGGACGCCCATGGCCAGCGGGCAGAAAGTGGTGCTTCCCAGTCCGTGGTCCCTGAACAGGGGCAACAGGTCCTTTTCAAACTTTTCGCGGTGAAACAGGTGGTACATCGCCTGTTCCATGGTCGGCGGCGTGAGGCAACAGGCGCGGGCCACCGCGCAGGCTTCAGTGATCTGTTGGGCGTTCCATTCTGAAGTACCCCAGTACAGCACCTTGCCCTGGGTGATGAGGTCATGCATCGCCCTGACCGTTTCCTCGATGGGTGTTTCGATATCGGGCCGGTGGCAGAAGTAGAGATCGAGGTAATCCACCTGCAGGCGGCGCAGCGCTGCGTGGCAGGCCTCGACGACATGTTTGCGGCTGAGGCCCTTTTGCGTGGGCTTGTCACCACCCCAGTACACCTTGCTGGAGACGCAGAACGTGTCGCGCGGCCAAGCCAGCTGCTGCAGCGCCTCGCCCATCAGTATTTCGGACTGACCTTTCTCGTACACTTCGGCGTTGTCGAAAAAATTAACGCCCCGTTCGTAGGCCAGCGCCATCATGTTTCGCGCCGCAGCGGCATCCACCTGCCGGGCAAAGGTCACCCAAGAACCCAGCGATAAAGCGCTGAGCTTCAGGCCTGATTTTCCGAGACGGCGATATTCCATGGCCGAATGATACTCTGGCTGGCTGCCGCCAGTTTACCGATTCCACCTCGCCTTGTACCGCCACTCGTTTCATCGCCCTTCAACTTCGGAGATAAAGGCGCGGAATTTCAGCGCTTCGTCGATGAACTGGTGAACGGTCTCGATCCGTAGAGTCAACGGCTCACCGATTTGCTGTCTGAGGCGTTCGCTCAGTGCGTCCAGCAGGCCGGCGGGCGGCTCTGCCGGGAACTGGAGCTGCAGCACCAGCAGATCTACGCGCTTCTGGACCAGGCGGAATTGCAGCAGGTTTTCCACCTTGCGGAGGATCGAGTTGAGGGCCCAGGGCGCCATCAGCCTGCCGCTGGGCAGCCGGATCACATCCCATTCACGCCCCGCGGGCGGTTTCATCAGCGGCAAGGGCGAACCGCAGGAACAGGGCCGCTCGATAAACTCGCAGAGGTCGCCAAGGCGGAAACGGATATAGGGACTGGCACGCGAATTCAGGTTGGTGATGACCACCGACTTGCCGGCCCCGGGCACACCGCCCTCGTCTTCAAGTTCCAGAATGCTGCAGTCGGTGTTGATGTGCAGGCCCTCGCCCGCGGCGCATTCCCAGGCGACGCGGCCGACTTCAACCGTTCCATAGAAGTTGCGCATCCCGACTGGCCGGTCGAGGAACAGTTTCTGTCGGAGGATTTCGTCCAGCGGTTCGGCCGAGGTGACGATCATTCTCGGTTCGATGATCCTGCTCAGCGCACCCACGCATTGCAGCAGCGCGCACAGGGCGGTCGGATACACCCAGAACACGTCCGGCCGCAAAGCGCGCAATTGCTCGGCCTGCTGCTCGACGGGCAGCAGAGGCGACACGTAACAAGTGGGGAAAAGGCCAAAGCGTCCGAGTGTCTGCCTCACGCCAGCCCGGACCACCGGGCCCAGCGTCACGACCCGGTCACGCGGGCGGATACCGGCGGCGATCATCGAGCGCAACTCCACGGCCCGGCGCAGGCGGTTCTCGACTGCGGTGCGATAGACCGGCCACGGCTTGCCACTGGAACCGCTGCTGTACATGACTTTGCATCTGGCGGGGTCGACCAGGCGACTGGTCCGGCCCGGGCCGGCCGCCCTCAGCCGGTCGCGATCGGTAGCCGGCAAGCGGCGCAGGTCGCCGACGCTGCGGATATCCTCGGGAACCAATTCGGCCGATTCAAACAGCGTACGGTAATAGGGCACGTGCCGGTAGGCGTATTCAAGCAGGGTCTTCAGCTTGCGCACGCGTATGGCCTCAATCTCGTCGGCCGAGGGCAGGCGCCCCCGCAGCAACCGGAGCACTTCGAGGTGTTCGTCAATCATGCGCCTGCCTGCAATAAGATATGACAGCGCGGGTCTTCCCGCTGGTCTCGCGGGGGATTTCAGCGACCCTGCTCGCCCTGACGGCCAGGCCCTCGCCCAGCAGCCGCCGCGCCACCTGCTCGACCAAGTTCTTGATTGACGGCCAGTCGCCCCCTGGATCACAGACCACCAGCACTGACAAGGTGGCCAGGCTTTCCTGCACCAGCTGCACCTGCACCACGCCGGGTACGGCGTGCATCGGGGCCATGAACAGCAGCGAATGCCGCGACTGGCCATCGGGCAGCAACACCATGTCGTCGGCGCGCCCGGCGATGCGCTCGATGGTCGGCAGGGTTCGGCCGCAGGCGCAGGGGGCTGTCGGCATCGTCACCACGTCCCCGAGCCGGTAATTGAGCAACACCGTGGCGCGATTGCTCAGGTTCGAGATCACGATTTCCCCTTGCTCGCCCGGGCCGGCGGGGCTTCCGTCGGGTTTCACGACCCGCACGGCGACGTCATCCAGGCTGAGATGGAAACCAAGGCGCAGTTCGCACTGGAACCCGATTCGCAGGGCTTCGTCAGCCTGGTAGGTCGAAATAACCGGCACCCCCAGCTGCATTTCAATCAGCTCACGATCAGCCTGTGGCATGGCGTCCGCCCCGTACCAGACGGCACAGGGGCGATGGAGTTCGCAGCCGTTTTCCCAGGCCCAGCGCAACAGCGCGCCCAGGTGCGAGCCGTAGCCGGCCAGCAGATCGGGCCTGAAGTCATTGATCCTGCGAACCATTTCGTCGAACGGCAGCTCCAGCGGCAAGACGCGGCGTTGCACATCCAGCGATCGCGGCACCCAGGCGTGGGTCTCGTAAAAGCGGCGCATCTGCGTCGAAACGGATTCGGCCCGAATCACGCTCATCTCGCGGTAAGCGGTGAGTTTGCCGGTAAAATGCGTCAGTACGGCGCGCTGGCGCTGCCCGTGCGCGAGCGCCTCGAACAGCGCCGCCGGGTCGTAACGTACTGCCTTGGCCCGGCCGTTGGTGCCGCTCGAATGCAGGGTCAGAGTGGTGGCTTCGTCATAGCGACTGGAATAGAACCGTTGTGGCGCCTCGGCCAGTTCCCGGCCGCTGATCAGTGGCAACGCGGCCAGGCTGTCGGCGGTGCGCAAGTCGGCGGGGCGCAGCCCACGTTCCCGCATGGCGTCGCGGTAATGAGGCACGGTCGCATGGGCATGCGCCACCATGGTCTGCACGCGCCGGCTCTGGCCGGCCAGTATTTCGGTGAGCGGGCGGTAAGGCAGCTTGCGCTCTCCACGCGCCTTGAGAAAGGTGGATGCGCTCCAGTAGCTGCGAGCGAGGATGGCGCTCACGACTGCTCTCCGGGGCCTGCCCGCTGATGGCCTTCCGCCGGCGGGCGAATGGCCAGCGCGGCCACGAAACTGCCCGTGTAATAACACAGGCGGGTTTTTTCCAGGCCCTGTGCGGCCAACATCAGTTTTTGCGTGGCCCGGATCACGGGCCGCCAGCGCAGCCACCGCACCAGGCGCATCGCGCCCACCGCCACCAGACGTGGATTGTGCAGGATGGCCGTCGTTTCCTGCACGCGGAAGCCGACCGCGTCGAGCTCGTGGCGCAATTCGGCCACGGTGTAGGAGCGGCCGATGAAATACGGCACCATGCCCAGCCAGTGCACCAGCCGCAGGATCGGGTCGAACACGTTGCTGCGGTTGTCGAGTGTGATCACCAGGCGGCCGCCGGGTTCGAGCACGCGGAACAGCTCCCGCAGGCTGACCCCGAGGTCGGCCGGATCCGGGAAATGGTCCAGGGTTGAAGTCGACACCACAGTCGAGAAACAGGCGTCATCGAAAGGCAGCCGCCGCACATCGGCCGCCAGGAAGTGCAGCCTGTTCCCGGAAAAACGCCCGGCTGCCCGCTTCACGATCGTGAAGGAAACGTCCATGCCAATGAGCTCTCCGGCTTCCTCCTGCAGGTCACCCAGGAAGGCATCCGCACCCATGGCTTCCTCGAAAATGTCAGTCTTGAGCAGGCGGCCGTCGGGCTTCAACCCGCCCCAATCACGGACCAGCCTGAGGTTTTCCCGTCGCTTCAGTTCCGCCAGGAATGGGTCGAGGTAATGCCGGTGCCCCTCGAGGTTCCCGAGCACTGAGTCCCAGTAGCCATCGCCATAGCCCGGTGACCTGGCACCTGGCGCTTTAAGGAGCTGCAGCGGCGGTTCGCTCCTGGCGTAGCGCAGGAAGTATCGCTTGAAGCGTCCGTTTCCCAGGTAGCCCATCCGACCGGCCACGGTGTAGCCGGCTTTTTCCACGCTGCGGTAGACCGGCGGGTTTTCCGGCCAGACCACCGCCAGCAGACGGCGGTGCCCGCGTTCGAAAAAGTAGTCCTGCATCACGGCAGAGCGCAGCGAGGACACCGACCGGCCCCGGTAGCCGGGCGCGGTGTAGGCCTCGTAGACGTAGACCACGCCGCTGGCCAAGCGAACCTCGCAGCCCAGGTAGTCGATCCTGGTGCGCGCAGTGGCGGTCCAGCAGCAGTGGACGAGGGCGCCCTGCTCGCGGACCAGGAAACAGCGCTGCCCCCGCGCCAGCCGCTGCAGGACGGTTTCGCGGTCGGCGTAGTCCCGGAAATCCAGGAACTCATCGACCCCCGCAGGAATGAGCAAGCTCATTTGCAGATTTCCCCCGGGGCCGGCTGAAGCGGGGGACTGGCTGATTTCCCGCTCGATCAGGTCCCCCCGCCGGTATACGGTTTCACCCAGGAATTTGAACCAGAGGCTGCGCGGGCCTTCTTCGCGGAGTATCTCCAGCGCTCGCTGCAACGATGCCTTGCTTCGTTCC
>DATDPS010000285.1:0-2954 GCA_035292625.1 Lysobacterales bacterium
GGAATTCGTGGCATGTCTTAGTTCCTGGCGTGGTTTGGTTGAACTGTACGGACAGTACAGTATGCGGAAAAACAATTCAACCACTGAATTCATTTGCAAGCGGATTGTTTGATCAGGCCGCGGAATCGTGTTCCGCGTGGCTGGTGGCGCACTGCCGGCAATTCACCCATTCGGCCGTTCCATCCGCGTAGTATTCTTTTTTCCAGATCGGCAGGCGGTGCTTGATTTCATCGATGATGTAGCGGCAGGCCCGGAAGGCGGCATCGCGGTGCGCCGCGGACACGCCCACCGCCACGGCAGGCTCGGACAGGTCCAGTTCGCCTGCGCGATGTACGGCGCGCGCGTGACTGATGTCAAAGCGTTCCAGGGCCTCCTGGATGATGGCCAGACCTTCTTTCATCGCCAGCGGTTCATACACTTCATAGGCCAGGCGCTGCACGGCGCGGCCTTCATTGTGGTCCCGCACCCAACCTTCAAACACCACGTACCCGCCGCAGGACGGATCGGCCAGGCTGTGGCGAAATGCCGCGAGGTCCACTGCCCGCGATGAGATTTCGAACGGATTCATCCGCCGGCCACCGGCGGAAAGAACAGCACACGGTCGCCATCGTGGAGCGGGCTGGTCCAATCCGCCATCTCGTCATTGATGGCCACCAGGGCGCGGTGATAGGCGGAAAGCGCAGGGTGCTTCGAGAGCATCTCGTCGAACAATTCGGCCGCCGTGTGCGCGTCGGTTTGTACCGGCTCTGACGCCACCCCCGTGGCTTCCCGGTAGGCGGCAAACCAGTGCACCGTAAGCTGTTTCATCCTCCCATCCGGTACATCTCGACTTTGGCGCTATGCGGAGTCTGCTCATTGCGGAGTTCGCTGTAGCGGTCGTCGCGTCGCTCCCAGGCGGCGCGAATGCGCTGTTGCAGGGATTGCGGGTGACCGGACTGGCGCAGCAGCGGCATCAGGTTGGTGCCCTTGCTGCCGAACAGGCAGGTGTAGAGCATGCCGTCCGCGGTCAGGCGGGCGCGGGTGCAGCCACCACAGAAGGGTTCGGAAATCGAACTGATCAGACCGATTTCTCCCTGGCCGTCGAGGTAGCGGTAACGCCGCGCGGTCGACGAGGTCCGCCTGTCGCCGAGCTCTTCGATCGGCCATACCTTGCCAATGCGTTCCACCCATTCGGCGGAAGGCACGACCTGCTCCAGCTTCCAGTGATTGCAGTTGCCCACGTCCATGAATTCGATCAGGCGCACGCTGTGGCCGCTGCCGCGGAAATAGGCCAGCAAGTCCAGGATGGTGTGATCGTTGATTCCGCGCTGCACCACGGTGTTGATTTTCAGGCGCTTGAAGCCGGCCTGTTCTGCGGCTTCGATGCCGGCCAGGATGTGCGCCAGTTTCGCCTTGCCGCCGCTCATGATACCCAGCACCGCTTCATCGAGCGAATCCAGGCTGACGGTGAGGCGTCCCAGCCCGGCCTCGGCCAGGTCAGCAGCCAGGCGTGGCAGCAATACGCCGTTGGTGGTCAGGGCGATGTCACGCAAGCCATCGATGGCGGCCAACTGGCTCACCAGCGCGGGCAGGCCGGGACGCACCAGGGGTTCACCGCCCGTGATGCGGACTTTTTGTACTCCGAGGCCGACAAAAGCGCGCACCAGGTCGGCAATTTCATGGTCCGTCATCAGTTTGTCCAGGGGCAGGAATACGCCGCGCCCCTGCAGCGAATCCTCCGGCATGCAGTATGTGCAACGGAAATTGCAGCGGTCGATGACCGAAATGCGCAGTTCGCGCAAGGGCCTTGATAGCTGGTCGCGTATGGTTTGACCAGGTTCGAGTACGACTATGGGGACTTGCAGGTTCATCGGTTATCTGGCGCCTTGGTGCATGTTTGCCTGAGCAAGGATAAGCAGCCGCAGAGCAGCCGCTCAGGCTTGCGTCCTGGATTTCAGCGAGCCGCGCTTGACGTCCTGGTGGTGTTCCAGCGTGCGCCGGTACAAGTCGACCACCTTGTCCACGCCGGAAGGGTTCAATGCGCCGTCATTGCCGGCAGCAACATAGGTGGCATAGATGCCGGATGCCGTCATCAGTGCGCCGGAAATCAGGCTGGTGTCGATCTTATCATCTTTGAGTTTATTGGCCAGCTCGATGAATTGATTGGTGCAGTACTTGTGTTGTTCAGCATTGCTCACGACCGGGGCTCCATTGACGCCTAAACTTACATTATAAGCAATTGGGGTCTATGAAACCCAAGGTCAACGGTGCGGGACACTTCATCTGCAGCCCAGGCTGTCCAATACCGTCAGGCGCGTGAGGTTCAGGCTGCCGGCGGGGAAGCCCTGCTCGGTGGGCTCGAAGGTGGCTGTGCCGCTGGTGCAATCGAGCGCCAGTTCCAGTGCGCCCCAGGGAAGTATTTCGACATCGGCCGGGTCGAAAGCTGCGCCGAATTTGCCCCCGCGCGAGCTCAGCATGTCCGCGAAAACGAATTTGCCCGCTTCGATTTCACCCACGCCAAAGAACCAGCGCGGTTTCCCTTGGCCGTCATAACTGAACCAGTAAACCAGCGCCCGGGCGTCGATCAGCACTTCCAGGGTATAACCTTCGCCATCGTGCGCGGGGTCGAACCACGAACCACTCAATTGCCCTTCGGCCACTTCTGGCGGCAGGGGCGACACATCGCCACAATCAAGGCCCATCAGGCGGGAGAGGCGCGTGAGGTGCATGCGGCCGTGCTGATAGTTGCCCGCGGTATCGAGTTCCCACTCCATGGCCCCGCTGTCGCAACCGGACCAGATGAAGCTCGCCGAGCCCACCACGTTTCGGCTGATCTTTTCCGGGTCGAAGCCGGGGCCGAACTCGCCGCCTGAAAAGTGCAGCAATTCAGGAAAGTCGATGCGGTTGCCAAGAATTTTTCCGACGGCCAGGTACCAGTCCTGCCCCCCGCCGTCATCGTAGGTAAACCAGAACAT
>DATDPS010000286.1:0-3530 GCA_035292625.1 Lysobacterales bacterium
TTGTCAACCGGCTGCCAGCCCGGGATCAAATGTTACCAGCTTGCCGGGCCGGATCGCGGTGTATAGACTCACTCCACTTTAGCAGGCCACAGAAACCAGCCCAAGAGAAGCTCATGGACCTCAAAAAAATCATCAAGGCCAGCCGCAAACTTTCCCGGCCGTACCGAGTAACAGGCAAGGGAAAGTTTCGCCTCAGTGCTTTCGACCCTGCCGACACCGGCAAGCTGGATCAAGAGGACAAGCCGCGCGCCAAGAAAGCCTTGCATACGGGTATTCAGGCCCTGGCCGCAATGCAGGACATGCTCTATGCGCAAGACCGCTGGTCCCTGCTGCTGGTATTTCAGGCCATGGACGCGGCGGGCAAGGACGGGGCCATCAAGCACGTGATGTCGGGTATCAATCCGCAAGGCTGCCAGGTGGTCTCCTTCAAAGCGCCCTCAAATGAAGAACTCGACCACGATTTCCTCTGGCGCTGCAATCGCAAACTGCCGGAGCGCGGCCGTATCGGTATTTTCAACCGTTCTTACTACGAGGAAGTGCTGGTACTCCGTGTCCACCCCTTCCTGCTCGAAAATCAGAAGCTGCCGCAGCAACGCCGGGGCAAGAACCTGTGGCAAGATCGTTACCGCGACATCCGTGCCTATGAACGCTACCTGGACGCCAATGGCACCAAGGTGCTCAAGTTCTTCCTGAACCTTTCAAGAGATGAACAGAAACGGCGCTTCCTCGAGCGCATCGACAATCCTGAAAAGAACTGGAAGTTTTCGGCGGCCGATGCGCGCGAGCGCGGCTATTGGGACGACTACATGAAAAACTACGAAGCCGCCATTGGCCATACCGCAACAGCAGAAAGCCCCTGGTTCGTGGTGCCGGCGGACAACAAATGGTATACGCGGGTGGTGGTTGCCGCGGCCATTATCGAAGCCATGGCCTCGCTCGGTTTACATTATCCCGAAGTCGGCAATGCCAAGCGCAAGGAACTCGCCTTGGTGCGCAAGACGTTGCTGGCGGAGGATGCGTGAGGCCCTGATACCGGTCAATCAGGACTTGTTCCTGCTTTGCCGGCGTTTGGTGGATCGGCTATCATCAGCCGGTTACCCCATGCAGTCATCCTTTGATCAGATGCATCCCGCGCAATCCGTTTTACCGCTCAGTCCAGGTTATTGACCATGAAACGATTACCCACCAAGGTGTTTACCAGACCAGCTCCCGGTCCTGCCCGGCGCTGGTGCAATTTCAGCGTGAAGGCGGCTGTGCTGGCCCTGACATGCGGACTGGCAACAAATGCTCACGCCTCGATATTCCAGGGCGAGGCGCTCGATACCCTGGCCAACGTCATGTCCTGGGTGGTGCTGATCATAACGCCCATCATCGGCATCTCGCTATTCTGGCTGGTGCACATCCTGCCGGAGAAGATTGCTGAGAAGCGGCAGCATCCGCAGGCCAAGGCCATCCAGACCCTGTGCCTGCTGTCGCTGGTCTTTGGCGGCATGCTGTGGCCCGTGGCCTGGCTGTGGGCCTACAGCAAGCCAGTCCTGTACAAGCTGGCTTACGGTACCGACCGCGTGGCACATGGTGAGGACGAAACGGTGCAGCCCGAAGTGAAGGTCGCAGACAACGCGCTGGAACTCCAGCAACTGCGCGAGCGTATCAGCCAGCTCGAATCCCGGCTGGCCAGCTCATCCGGTGCGGGGGCGGCATAGTGGAACTCATTCTTCTTGGTATTTACGCATTTTTCGCCTGGCTGGTCTTCTTCAAGTACAAATGGCTGCCGTGGAACATCGTCACGCAGGTCATCACCATCACGCTGCCGATCATCGGAATAACGATGCTCATCCTGGTGCTGAATATCGTGGCGCCCTCGTCTCATGACGTGCGGGTGGTCAATTATGTCGTGCCGATCAATCCTCCCGTGCGCGGGCTGGTCACCGAGGTGCCGGTGGAACCAAATCGGCCGATCAAGAAAGGCGACGTTTTGTTTCGCATCGACCCTACCCCGTACGAGATTTCCGTGCAGAATTTCGCCGCGCAGATCGTGCAGCTGCAGGCGCAACTGGTCACGGCCGAGGCAAACTCGCGCAATCTGCAGGAACAGCTGAAGAGCACGACCGGGCAGAAAGAGGCGATCCAATCGCAACTGACCCTGGCCCGTATGCGCCTCGAGCAATTCAAGGAACTGGCCGAATCCGGTGCCGGCAACCGCTTCGACTACGAACAGGCCCAGGCCGACGTGCTCAAGCTGGAAGGCCAGTTGGCCTCCACCGTAGCTACCGAAGCTCAGGCCCGCGAGACATTGGGCGCCCGTACACCAGAGGGCGAGCAGGATGAAGTCGCCAAGGTGAAAGCCCAGATCGCCAGCGCCGAAGCCCAGTTGGCCGATGCCGAGTGGCAGCTCAGCCAGACGACTTACTATGCGCCCGCGGACGGTACGGTGGTGGCTCTCACCTTGCGGCCGGGCGCGATGGCCGTGCCCTTGCCGATGGCGCCCGCGATGAATTTCATCGAGGACGAGCAATGGATCCTCGCCATTTTCCGACAGAACGAAGTGCGCAAGATCAAACCGGGACAGGAGGCGGAAGTGGCCTTCAAGATGTACCCGGGCCGGATCGTCAAGTGCAAGGTGGATTCGATCATGTGGGCCACCGCGCAGGGGCAGTTACCCATCGGTTCCATGAACCCGAGCGGTGGCGTTGCGCCCATTCCGCCCTACGCGCTGGCGGTCCGCTTGCTGCCTGACGCCAAGGACCGGGACATTTTCCTGGCCGCGGGAGCCGCCGGCGCGGGGGCGGTCTATACCGACAACGTGCATGCGATCCATATCCTGCGCAAGATCCTGGTGCGGGTCAGCGCCAAGCTGGATTGGCTGATCCTGAAGCTGCACTGAGACCCGCATGCAGACACCAGGACTCATTCCCGCGGCGCTGCTCGGCATGATCGTGCTGGCCAGTTGCGCCCTCAAACCGCCGCCGACCCGGGACGAAATCCGGGCGCAATCCGCCACCCTTGCGGAAGCCGATTTGAACGGCGCGTGGAAAGCGGCGGAAGTGTCTGCCGCCGCCATCGAGGACAACTGGCTGGGAACCTTCACAGATCCCCAGCTTGATGTGCTGGTTGCCGAAGCGATAGTCAATAACCCGGACTTGCGCGTAGCCGCCACACGGGTTGAGCAGGCGGCGCAATATGTCGAGCTTGCCAAGGCCATGCTGCGGCCCATGATCAACCTGCTCGGCACCGGCGGCCTCAAAATGGGTGGTGGCGATGTCAGTTCAGCCATACAGGGCGCGTCACTGGGCGTTTCCTGGGAGCCGGACCTCTGGGGCCGCTTGCGCTACGGCCGCGAAGCCGCCCAGTCGACCTACGCATCGGTGCAGGCGGATTACCGGTTCAGCCAGCAGTCCCTGGCCGCCGCAGTCGCCCGAAGCTGGTTTACCGCCACCGAGACCTGGTTGCAGATAAAACTTGCCGAAGACATGGTCGCGGCTGCCAGGAAATTGGTGGAGCTGGCCGAGACACGCTGGCGCGTGGGCATC
>DATDPS010000287.1:0-4640 GCA_035292625.1 Lysobacterales bacterium
GTGAGCTGGTTGTTGCGGCTCGCTTTCAGCAGCAGCAGGTCGTCCGGCCCGAGCAGCGGCCGGAGGAATTCCGCGGCCTCGGAATAGCCGTCGAACGCCAGGGCCCGCGACGCAGCGAATCCCGCCTTTCGCGCGCCGTCAACCCCGTGCTGAGCGCTTTCCCCGATGAAGATGACGTAATCGGCCAGTTCGGCCGCCTCGCGCCCGACTTTCGCCAGGCGTTCTCGCGGGCTCAAGGAAGACTCCGCCAGGTCGCAGAAAACCAGGAATTTGCGCGCCGCCCGGGCCTTGCGCAGCTCTGCGAACGCGGCCTCCACGGTATGCAGCGAGCCCTTGTATTCATCGCGGATCACAACGGCGCCGCCGGGTAGTCGTAACACTTGCATGCGGCCCGGGTAAGGCACCATTTCCGCGATAGCATGGGCGATCCGATCCAGCGGCACGCCGAGATGATCGGCCACCGCGATGGCGGCCAGCAGCGGCCCGGTCCAGTGGGTGCCCAGCAGGCGTGTGCGAATCTGCTGACGCTGGTCCCTGACCACCACCGTGAAACTGAGCAAACGGGGCCAGGCCGAGACCACATCCTCGCAGCGTACCTCGCAATCGGCCGATGTGCCGAAGTAGATGCGCCCGCGGCCTTGCGGCACCGCCATAGCGCGCACCCATGGATCGTCCGCGTTGATCACGGCCGTGCCGCCGGGCACCAGGCCGGTGAGCAGGCGCGCCTTTTCCTGCGCGACCGCCTCGAGGGTCCGGAACAGGGCGCGATGCTCCAGAAAGACCGACAGCACCACGGCGATGTCCGGGCGAATCAGCCGCGCCGCCTTGCCGATGGCACCGGGTTTGCCAGCCCCGACCTCCAACACTGCGTAGCGGGTGCGGAACGGGTTGCAGAACGCGATGGTCTCCGTGATGCCGGGCATGGTATTGCGGTTGATACGCGTCGATTGCGTTGGCGCCTGGCTGCCGAGAATGGCCGCAAGGCAGCGGGTCGCGGTGGTCTTGCCGTTGCTGCCGGTAATGGCGATAAAGGTCGTGCGCCAGAGCAGGGCGCGCAGCAGATAGGCAGTCCACAGCCGCGGCAATCGAAGGGCCGGCTGGGCAGTGTTCCAAAGCTTCAACAGTTGTTTTCGCACGCACCGAGATTCGCCAGGCCCTTGTGGGAATACATGATAGGGAAAGCGGCCGCTGCCGGCCAGCGCGGCGGTGCCCGGGACCTGACGCCACACGGGCTAGTCGCGTAGCAGGAGTGATCGCAGGCGATACAACGGAATCGGCAGCGAACGAATGCGGGTGGGCGCCAGCCAGGCACCGTCCGCGGTTTGGAAGCACAGCGCGTTGCCTTGACGGTTCGAGGCGATTTCCTCCATGAGGTCGACGCTGTACCACTTGCCGCCCAGCCGCAGATCCAAGGCGCGAAAAGCGCGCAGGCGCAGCAGCAATTCATCACGATACAGACTCGAAGGCTCAGTGATGCGGGTGATCCGGTCACAATCGCTTTTCGCGTAATAGCTGGCGGCGCCATTCTGCGGCGCGCCGAGAGCGCCCGCGGCCAGCAGATCGAGCAATTCCGGCAACCGGTCGGCGGCAGCTTTCGCCTTGGCGGCCTCCACGTCGGGGGCCGAGTCCGCCGCAGCGATGGGCACACTGCCGGAAAGCAGGATGTTGCCAGCATCGAGTTCAGCGGTCATCCGATGAAAGGCGAAACCCGACCGCGCTTCGCCATTGTAGAGGGACCAGCCGGTCGCCCGCAGACCGCGATAGGCGGGCAACGTGCCGTTGTGGTAATTCACCGTCTGCGAAACAGCGGCGAGGAGGGCGGGCCCAAGCTTCTGCAGGCAATAGACGGAAAAAAGGGTCGTGGGTGAAAACGACGCCTGTAGCTTTGCTGCAAAGGCCGGCGCGTTGAAATCGCCATTTTCCGGGTAGATGACGGCGACTCCGTGTCGCCGCGACCACTGCCGGGGCGTGGTCGGCGTCACCGCCCGGAACGGTCTGCGCTTTCGATTCAGCCAGGCATACAGGCGATCGACCAGGAACCTGGCCGGGCCGGCACGCGGTGGCGCAGAGGGCAGGCAAATGGCCGAAAGCTCGAAATCGTCACGCTCTGCGAGCGCGCTCCGCAGCGCCGCGAGAAGGACTGCGGGGACACCCGTGCGCCAGCTGGAAAAGACGACGATGCGATGCAATGTAGATGCCCCTCAATCAGGGCCTGGCGTTGCGTCATTGTGCCCGATGACGTATTCGATTGCGGATGCAAGCTTGCGCCAACGGCTTCAAGATTGAAAGGAGCGTGCTTCGGCGCAGGCTGATCCAGTCGGCTATGACTTGTTCGCCCAGCGCTTAGCTCTGACCGAACGGCTAGCCGATCTGCTCCATCGCCGGGAGGAAGCGAAGTGTATGTGAGGATCTGGTTGCCGGGGCAGACAGCCCCAATGGTCGCGGGGTGGCTACTACCAAGCCGCTTCAATAGCGTCACGAGCACGGGCAACTGAAATCTCAGCCTTGGAAGACTGAAATTGAGGGCGACAGATGGAACGGGGCTCCGGCAATTATCCGGAAGTCAGAAAATGCAGGGTGTTACAAATTATGACTTCCGGATGATTGCCTGGGGTGAATCAGTACCTGGGCCGGTTGCTGCGCTGCGGTTTGTCTGTTTTTGGCTTGGCTTGGTTGACCGTGATGTTGCGGCCTTTGAACGGTGTTTCGTTAAGCCCTTTTATGGCTGCATCTGCTTCCGAGTTGTTAGCCATCTCGACGAAGCCGAAGCCCTTGGATTGCCCGGAAAACTTGTCCATGATCAGGGTCACGCTGGTTACCTTGCCAAATGCAGAAAAGGCCTGGTTCAGGTCCGCTTCGGTTACGGAGTAAGGCAGATTGCCCACGTAAATATTCATCAACTGTCCTCAGTATTGTGTGTTGATTGAAATAAGGCCATCGAGTACCAAACACACAAAATTGCCCGATAGCAAAAACAGCTTGTAACAGTTTACACTTTCTGCGCCTTGAGAATCCCCTATTTTTCCTGCGTGAGCTGCAGCAAGTCCCACAGGTTCCCGTACAGGTCTTCGAACACGACGACCAGGCCATACGCCTCGCTTCTTGGCTCACCCCTGAACTGGGCACCCTTTGCCAGCATGTTCCTGTAATCCCGCCAGAAATCGTCCGTGCCGAGGAAGAAGCCCGCGCGTCGTGGTGAAGGGTGATCATTGCGTTTGCCTCGGGTCCGCTGGGCTACTTTTTGGTTTTGGGTGAATTCTCTTCTGTTTCAGGCTCCGGCGGCTTGCTGATTACCTCGGCCAGCAAGGCAACGCGTTGCGTCAGCTTATCCAGTATGTCCGCGGCAACTTCGATCTGCGGATTCACCCTGGCGTACTCGCGTTGTTCAATGGCTTCGCGCACCCCCGGAATGGTCTTTACGCCATAACCTGTATAAAACCCCGGCGCGTAAATGAAATGCTTGAACCAGGGCCTGCCTTCGAGGCCCGCGGCGCGGGTCAGCAGCCGTTCGCTGCCATACAGCAGCCGGTTGATTTCCACCGTGCTGGTGGCGTACGCGTCGGTGGCCACGCTGAAATCATTTGCTGCCAGCTGCAATTGTTCGAGCGCATTGTGCAGCGGCGCAAAATTGAAGTAAGGCACGGCTTCCCGTTGCGGCGGCGGACCCAGGGTTTTGTTGGGGTCGAGGGCGGCGGCATAAGTGCCATCGGTAAGCAGTTGATTGGTCCGCTCGGTCTCCTCACGTTGCTTGGTGGCGAGTTCCTCGAGGTCGTCGACATACAAACGGATGTTATCGACAAAACCGTTGAACTCGAAAGGCAGGCGCGGGGCATTGGCCAACCGCAGGGTGGCGCGGCCGGAAACCTTGGCCAGTGTCGCGCCGTAAACCAGGCCCGGGTCGACCCAGCGGGTGAAGTGCTCGTAGGTGTCGTAGAGGGTGTGATAACTGCCGTTTTCACCTTCTCCCTCGAAATAGATATTGCCCGATGCAATGCCGAGGTGCTGCAGGAAGGGGGTGTAGTCGGAGCCGGAGCCCAGCGGCTCGATGCGTAAATCATCCCGGTCCCTGGCTTCGGCCTTGATCTTGTCCGTCTCGCCATAGACCAGGTCGAAGGCGCGCCGCCGTTCCCTGAGCGTGAGATCGATGTGCGGGTCGTAGACTTCATCCATGATCTGGTTGAAGAATCGTTCCAGCGTGTGGCTGCCGCCTACGGCCAGAAACCCCCGGCTGTTGCCATCGGTGTTGATGTAGGCGACGGCCTTTTGCCGCAGCTCGGCCGCATGCTCCTCGACCCATTCGGTTGAGCCGATCAGGCCGTATTCCTCGGCATCCCAGGCTGCATAGATAATCGTTCGCAGGGGCGGGTGACCGGCGCGAGACGCTGCGGCGATGGCCTTGGCTTCAGCCAGCATTGCCACCAGCCCGGACAGCGGGTCTGCGGCGCCGTGATTCCAGCCGTCGTGGTGGTTGCCGCGGATGACCCATTCGTCGGGATACTGGCTGCCCTGCAGGCGGGCAATGACGTTATGGATGGGCGCACGCTCCCAGTTGAATTCGAGTTTCAGGCGCGCCCTGGCCGGGCCGGGGCCAAAGTGATAGGTGATCGGCAGTCCGCCGCGCCACTCGGCCGGAACCACCT
>DATDPS010000288.1:0-10400 GCA_035292625.1 Lysobacterales bacterium
TCCATTCCGGCTGCAGCGCGCCGCCTACCGGCGCAACTCCGATCACCAGCGATTTGGCGCCAGCGGCTGCCGCCTGGGTCGGGGTCATGTCAGGGATGCCGAGGTCGGCGACGCAGCCGGGGTAGCGCAATTGGCCGAGGCAGTTCTCGCGCCGCCAGTCGACCAGGCCGTAACCGGTCTTGGCATGCAGGTGATCGTGGGACTTGCCCAGGAAAATGAGCCAGGGTGAGCCGAAGCTGATCGCTTTCAAGAGTTTGCCCTCCGGATTACCCGGCCGGGGTGCTGACCGGTGGTGGTGCCGTTTGCAAATACCGTGACGCCATTGACCCACACCCGGCTGATGCCGGTGGAAAGGGCTTGGGAATCCTGCGGCGTGGCGTGGTCGATGATGGTTGCCGGGTCGAACAATACGAGATCAGCAGCCATGCCCGGCTGGATCAGGCCGCGGTCGGTGAAGCCCATGTGCGCGGCGGAGAGGCCGCTCATCTTGTGCACGGCTTCCTCCAGGCTCAGGCGGCCAAGTTCACGCGCATAGCGGCCCAGCACCCGGGGAAATGAACCGCGCGCGCGGGGATGCAGATCCACCAAACCGCCATCGGTGCAGATATTGGTGTGCGGCCAGGTCAGCAGGTCCAGGATGTCTCCTTCGAGCATGCTGGTGCCGATCATGGCATCCGCCGGCTTGCCGGTTTCTGCGGTCATGGCTTCGGATGCGGTAATCAGTTGTGCGAACGCCGTGGACGTGTCGACGCCCCGCAGCGCCGCAATTTCCGTCAGGGTTTTGCCCACGTACTCCGGTTGGGGGTCGAACTGGGTCAGCCAGATGCCGTCCGGCGGGGCCATTTCGGACAGGGCGAGATCGACCTGGGCGCGGTCATTGACGTCACGCCCGGGCAGCAGCACCATCAAGTTGGATTGCCAGTACTCGTAAGGGTAAATGTCCGCCGTGATGTCGATACCTTCCTCACGCGCGGCATCCAGTTGCGCGAGGAATTCCGGCGCCCGTCCCCACAGTCGCTTCATCGCCAGTTTGAAATGCGAAATCTGCACCGGCATGCCGGTGACGCGGCCGATTTCGATGATTTCCGCCAGGGCCTGCTCGAAATAACGGTCCTCGCTGCGGATGTGGCTGATGTAGCGCCCGCCCTGGCTGGCCGTGAGTTTGGCCAGTTGCAGAAGTTCGCTGGTCTCGGAGTAAATACCCGGGTCGTATTCGAGGCCGGCCGCCAGTCCCAGTGCGCCGGAATCGAGCTCCTGCAGCAGCAGAGTTTGCATGCGTTCGACTTCGCCGTCATTAGCCGTGCGGCGGTAATCCGTCCCAAGAACTTCGCCGCGAAGGGTGTTGTGCCCGGCATAGGCCGCTACGTTCAGCGCGGTGGGGCTGGCTTCCAGTTGCGCGAAGAAGACACTCAGCGGAAATGGGGACGAACCATCCTGGCCGGCGATGATAGTTGTAATCCCCTGGCTGATGGCAGGCAGGGCGTCCGGCAGGTTCAACAGCTCGCTGTCAGCATGGCTGTGGGTATCGATAAAGCCCGGCGCCAGTGACTGGCCTGCGCCGTCGATGACGGTCTCACCCGGCAGCGGTTCGAGTTCGCCTACGGCTTCGATGGTGGAACCGGAAATGCGCACTGCAGCGGCAAACCCCGGTGCGCCCGAACCGTCGATGACCTGGACGTTGGTGATCAGCCAGCTCGCGGGCGCTGGCGGAACTGGCGGGGCAGGTGCCGGCTCCGCGGCCTGTTGGCAGGCAGTGAGCACGGCTAAAGCAAAGCAATCAAAGGCAATGCGCATCTGGATTTTCCTAGAACATGTCCTTGATGCGGTAGTACAGCATGCCCAGCGCAATGATCTGGTTGCCGAAGGCGTTGCCGCCGGGAATACGGATCTGCGGCATTTTCGCAAACAGGTCGAAACGCTCCATGGTGCCGCCGACCGCGTCGGCCACGATCTCGCCCATGATATGGGTGGCGTTGACGCCATGGCCGGAATAGCCTTGCACGTAGTAGATATTGTCATCGATGCGCCCGACCATGGGAATGCGGCGGATTACAATGCCGATGCTGCCACCCCATTCATAGTCGATGCGCACGTCCTTCAGCCGGGGGTAAACCTTCAGCATGCGTGGCAGGAGTGAAGCCTTGATGCTGGCCGGTACGCGCCCGGAGTAATTGCACCGCCCGCCCCAGAGCATGCGTCCATCGGCTGACAGGCGGTAGTAGTCGATGATGTTGTTGAGTTCGCATACCGCCAGGTCCAGCGGATTGATCTCGCGGCGGGTAGCCTCGTCCAGCGGTTCGGTGCCGATAATGAAACTGCCAGCCTGGAAGGTCGTGCCGGACAGGCGCTGTTGTTCCAGACGGTGAAAAATATGGCCGGCCAGCACCACCGAATTGGCTTCCACGTGGCCCTCGGCGGTTTCAACGCGCGGCTTGCAGCCATGTACGATGCGGCTCACCGGAGAGTGCTCGAATATCCGCACGCCCAGCGTGCTGGCTGCTTTTGCTTCGCCAATGCACAGGTTCAGCGGGTGGAGGTGCGCGCCGCGCATGTTGATCAGGCCACCCACATAGGCCCTGGTGCCCAGCGTTTCCCGGGTCTGTGCCGGTGCAAGCAAACGGTACTCCCAGGGAAAATTGCGCTTTTGCAGGGTTGCAAGGCCTGCTTCCAGATCGCGCACCTGGCGCGCCTTGCTGGCCACGTCGATATAGCCCATTTTCAGATCGCAGGCAATGCGGTATTTTTCCACCCGGTCGAAAATGATTTCATGGCCGCGCCAGCGCATGTCCCACACCGCGCCGGCGAGCTGTTGCCCGAATCGTTTGACGATCTTGTTCTCGCCGCTGATGCCTCCGATCACCTGCCCGCCATTGCGGCCCGAGGCGCCCCAGCCGACCCGGTTGGCTTCCACCACCACAACTTTAAAGCCGCGCTCGGCCAGGGTGAGCGCCGAGGCAATGCCGGTGAAACCGGCGCCGATGATGCAGATATCCGCTTGTTGTGCGCCCTGCAACACCGGGTAGTGGGTTATGTCATTTGCGGTGGCGGCATAATAGGATGCCGTGTGTTCCTGCTTCTGGTGTTCGCGCCGCATAATGGGAGGTCAGAGTAAAGTGCCAGAGTAAACAGAAAATTGGGGTCACAGAAAATTGGGGTCAGAGTAAAGTGACAGAGTAAAGGTGATACTCAGCTTTTCTTACCTCGTTCAACAGTTTACTCTGGCACTTTACTCTGACCCCTCCTCTGACCCCTCCTCGGGAAGCCACCTTGAAACAGTTTCGGGACGCGATTCGCACGCAGCCTTTCACCCTCACCGCCGACCTGACCCTGGGGCGTGGCACGGATGCGGCACAGGTCAAGGAACAGGCCAGGCTGCTGGGGTCGGTATTCGACGCCATCCAGGTGCCGGACAGCCATGATGGCCGGTTGCAGATGTCCGGCCAGGCGGCTGCGGTGCTGCTGCTGGGGGAGGGCGTTGACCCGCTGGTGCACGTCACCGGCCGCGACCGCAACCGCATCGCGCTGGAAAATGACCTGCTGGGACTGGCCGTGCTGGGGGTTACCAGCGTATTGCTGACCCGGGGTGAAGAATTGCCCCCGACTTACAAACCGGCGGCCCGGCACGTTTTTGAACTCAGCGGCGAGGACCTGGTGACCACGGCGCGCCTGATGGGCGAGGATGAATCCATTCCAGGCGCTGGCAGTTTTTTTATCGGAACCGCCGCCACCTTGTTCAACCCCAAAGCAAACTGGCAACCCAGGGCGCTGACGGCGCGGGTCGACGCCGGCGCAGGGTTCATCCAGACCCAGATCTGCTTCAACATGAAAGCCCTTGGCCGTTATCTCGCCCGCCTGGTGGAGGCGCGGCTGACCTGGCGCTGCGCCATCATGGCTGGCGTGGCCGTGTTGCCGAATGCCGCCGCCGCGCGCCTGCTGAAGGACAACCTGCACGGCGCGGTGGTGCCGGAAAAAATCATCCGGCGGTTGGAGCAGGCGCAGGATCCCGAACTGGAAGGCATTAGGATCTGCGCCGAGACCCTGCAGAAAATGCAGGAGATCCCGGGCATTTCGGGCGCCAACCTGATGACGCCAGGGGATCCGCAAACCATTGTGGAGGCCATCCGGCTGAGTGGCTTGCGCCCATAACGCGGATAAACTGCAGCCAGTTAGCAGAAAAAAAGGCGGGGGCATGGCCCCCGCCTTTTCATTTAGCCAGAAGGAGCCTGGCTTACTTGCAGGTCTTGCTACCTGTCTTACCGCTACATTTACCTGAACAGCATTGGGCGGCGGAGGTGCATGACGCGCCTTTTGGCGCGAGCAGGCAGACTTCGGCGGTTGAAGACTTGAGCTCCATCTGGAATTCAACGAATTCACACTGCCCCAGGCCAAAGGTGCGGGTGTCCTGCAGGTTGCCGTCCTTGGCGTAGACCTCGTACTGGGATGCCCCGTTTTGACCCGTGGTCTGGGTGGCGGGGAGTGTTTCGAGGTTGAGATGCCAGGAGACATCCTTGCCGCACACGGATATCGGGCCGGAAACCGGTTGGTCGGAGAACATCAGGTTGATCGGACCGGGGGTATTCTTGCCCTTGGTCCGCACCGTCATGCTGTCCACCGAGCTCACCAACAGCGGTATACCGGAGGAAATGTCCGTAACCAGGGTGCGAATGCCGCTTTGCACCACACCTTCGCCGCACAACTCGGCCTCGCCCGCTGCATCCGGGTCGTCACTGGTGACCGTAAGCTCACCAAGAACTTCATCCGGCGCCAGTGGATCACCGCCACTCACGGGTGTGAATCGCACCGTCACGCCCAGTGTTTCCTCACCCGGAGGCAACACGATCGGGAACTGCGTGGGGTCAATCACTTCGAAATCCGCCCCCGTGGCAGCGATGTCATCAATGGTGAGTGGGCACAAACCCGTATTGCGCAAGTTGGTGCTCCGGTCGGAGTAACAGCCCAGTGTATCGGTGCTGTCAACCACGGTGGCCGGGAAAGCGTACAAGCCACTCAGGGGCGCGGCGTCAATCACCAGGTTCGGACAGGGAACGGCGCCACTGAGGTCGATTGCCCACGGGGAATCATCCGGATCATCGCTGTTGATCGTGACGGTTCCGGTTTCCGGCGGTTCGAGAGTGCAAGCATCCGGTGAAAATCGAACCGGCAGGGTGAAGTCCGCATCGTGGCTTAGTACCAATGGATACTTCGTGTCGGCCGGCAGTTCGAACAGGTCGGTGTCCGAGCTGGCGATGCTGCTGATGGTCAGGTCACATTGCCCCTGATTGAACAAGGTCAGGTTCAGATCCTTCTGCTCCGTTGCGCAGACGTTACCGAAGTCACCCGAGTTGGCAATTGCCACGTTGATATCCGGGCAAGGCACCGTGCCTTCAACGGGCACATCCTTGTTCGGCGTAGCCGGGTCGTCGCTGGCGATTCGAACAGTTGCCGTGCGCGTATCACCACAGGCGCCGCTGGGGTTGAAACGGACCGGCACATGAATGGAGTTACCCTCGGCGACGTTCAACGGGAAGTCCAGGACTCCGGCCAGTTGGAAGTCTGCGTTATCCGCACCAAGAATGCTGATGCCGCTGACACTCAGTGCTCCGCAGCCCGGGTTGGCAATGATCAGGTCCAGATCGTGGAAGTCATTGGTGCTGCAAACATTCCCGAAATCACCTGAGTCCGC
The DNA here is from genome assembly GCA_035292625.1 of Lysobacterales bacterium. Lineage (GTDB taxonomy): Bacteria > Pseudomonadota > Gammaproteobacteria > Xanthomonadales > SZUA-36 > SHZL01. The sequence goes on from DATDPS010000288.1 coordinate 5,684, forward strand.
GATCACCGTGGCAATCATCTGGGTGTTGACTGTGCCGCTGGCGGCAATCTGGAAGGATTGATCAAACTGATCATTGCTGTTGATCTGGATGATGGCAGTGTGATCACCCGGCGCAGTGGCCAGGAACTTCACCGTGAAATCCACTTCCTCACCCGGCAGAATCTGGAACGGTGTCGAAGGAGCGGCCAGGACGACTATTTGCGTGCTGCCGGACTCGCGGAAGATCGCATTCACAATAAGCGTATCCGAGCCGACGTTGAACAATTGGACCACGCGAGTCTGGCTCTCACCGGTGCACACCGTATCGAAACCAAGATCGGCATTGACGGCCAGGATCGGTCCCTGTGCTTCGGCCAGTTCCCAGATGCTTCGTCCGTAGGTGCCAAGGCGCAACAGGGGCGGTTCGACGGCATCGTCGATCTGCAACATCTTGCTGTCGGCGGTTGGCAATCCAAGCCCGAGTTTCTCCCAGGTCTGCCCGTTATTCGATGAACGCAGCACGCCCACGTCGTTGGAAACTACAATGCTTATGGGCGAAGTGCCGATGTCGAAAACCACGTCATGTGTCGGCAGGTTAGGCAGGTTTCCCACCGGGTTGCCGTCCGTACCGCTGATATCAGCCCAGTTGGTGCCGCCGTTCGTGGTCATGAAGATTCGCTTCATGCGGTTGTCGGCGTTGGAACAGGGCCCGCCGCAGATTCCGCGGTAGGTAACCACAACCTCATCGCGGTTCAGGGGATTGATGGCCACTTCACTCACCGAACTGCCCGGATTACCAGGTACGTTGATGGTGGCGAAAGTCGGTACGGCAGCGGTGGCATCGACGGACTTGCGCAATGACCCATCGGTCATGCCGAGCCACAACACGTTGGAGTCCGCTGGCGTCACTGCCAGGTCACGGATATTGGTGCCAAAGGTATTAAGCTGTGTCCAGTTGAGCCCAGTGTTGTCGTCGCTGCGGAAGAGCGTGGCGGTGGGGCTGAAGGTTCCGCCGGTTGCTGCCCATACACGCGACGTGTCATTGGAATCAATCGCGTAACGCCAGGCGCTGGTCGGCGCCGGGGCGCCTGGAGCCTGCCAGGTTTGTCCGCCGTCATCCGTGAAGCGGTAACCGCCATTACGGACCCCGTAAGCGCGCAAGGGGTTGGTCGGGTCGACCGCGATGCCGCTGCCGTCGCCGTTGGTGCCCATCTCCCAAGGGAACGGTCCACCTGTGGCGAGTGCCCCTAATGGATCACAGTTGCCAGGAGCGCAGCTGTGCAGCGTGCCGGTATCCTGCGTGCCGCCGTAGGTCCAGTCATTATTCGCTGCGCTGCCGCGGCCGATGTCCATGTGGTGGAACAGGTTGGAAGCAATGGTGGCGTTGTGGAAATTATTGAACGTGGTTCCACCGTCATCGCTGGAATGAACGCCGCCGTCCGTTCCTACCCACATGGGTGTTGAGTCACCGCCACCGAGTCCGCCCCAGTGGGTGGGTGGACTCCAGCCAATGAAATGATGATCCCAGTGAATCTTGTTGCGGGAGATGGCCGGGATTCCAAACGAACCGCCGCCGTCACCGGAGTAATAGAGTTCCTGGAAGCCGATGTAGACCAGGTCTTCGTCCCGGGGGTCGACGCCAATGGTCTGGTCGTAACCGCATTGGCAGCCGCCATTGTCTGCCCCCGGTGCATCGGCTCCGGCCATGCGCGTCCAGGTGGCGCCGGTGTCATCGGAACGGTACAGACCCGCGTATCCGTCGGCATCAACGGGGGGCGGGTTGCTTCCATCTTCCTGCACCGTGGCGTACAGGCGGGCAGGGTCGGAAACACCTTGCGCCATGGCCACCATGGCGTACCTGCCGTTGACACCCGCCGTGTCGTCGGGGGATCCGTTGGTTGAAGTGAACAGGTTGGTCGGAAACGTGTCGCCGGCATCGGTGGAGACAAAAATTCCCCCGCCATTGACGCTGGCATAAATCGTCGTCGATGGAGAGGTGGCGTCTTTGTCGATATCTTCGACGAAGCCGGCCAACACCGGCAAGCCATTATCGTAAGTGGGTGGCTGGCCAAAGGTCACTCCGCCGTTGACCGACTTGAACAAGCCAACCGTCGTTCCCACGAGCAGAACATCCGCGGCCGGCATTGCCATTCTTGAGATGCCCCTGCCGGTGAAGATTCCACCCGGGTTCAGAACACTCCAGCTTTCGCCCATGTCGATGGAGCGGTAAATGCCTACGGCCTTGACGGCCAGGGTCGTCGTGCCGCCATTGCCGTCGTACAGGTTGCCGGTGCCTGCGTAGACTATTTGAGGGTTTACCGGGTCAAGCACGATGGCCCCCATCGACAGCGACGGCATATTGTCGGTCTTTGGTTGGAACGTCACGCCGCCGTCGGTACTCTTCCACACGCCGCCGTCGTTGGTGACCGAGTAGATTACGTCATCGGCGAGATTACTCGGATCGATCGCTATGTCGAGAACCTCGCCGGACATGGCGCCATCGCCCTGGAAGCTGACGCCCTCGATGGGAAAGGCCGGTTGTGGGCCGACCTGTATCCACTGCACGCCCTGCAATCCAACTCCGGCGGCTGGCGCACCCACAGGCGCACCGTTTGAAATACGGGCCACGCCAGCGGCGTACTCCATCTCCTGGTAGTGCTCGACGCCCTTTTCCCAGAGATCCGGCCGGACTTTGCCTTTTTCGTCCTTGTAATCAATCAGGCGCTCTTCGCGCCGTTGATTCCATTTCTTGTCTTTCTGGGTTACGTGGTCCTTGCCCTGCGCCAGCACGGGGCCGGTTGGCGCGAGGACACACAGCGCAATGAACAAAAGTCCAATGGCAAGTAAGGTCTTGTTCCAGATCCTGTCCCTGGCTGTAGTGATACTGTTCAGTCTGGTAGCTGTTTTCACCGTCTCTCTCCTTGCAGGTGCTTTCAGTCGCGTAATTCAGCCTTCCCGGCCGTGGGCCTCCATGCGACTGGGTTGTGGATGCCCAAGAAATTCGATCGATTTGAAGATGGCCTCAAACTCGTGCCGATAGCCGGCAAACTCGCTTTGGGGAGCGATCATGAGCAGGTAGAAAAAACTCTCTGGCAGGCGTTTTGCCACCGCCCAGATAAGTTCGGGTTGGGATTCTGAAGCAGCCCGGCTCTGCAACATCATGTTCTCCAGGCCGTGGGCCATGGGCTCGATGCCAGCCTGGTCAACCGCTGCCTGGAGCCCGGGACGAATCTGGTCGATATTCGCCAGCAGGGCCTCAGTCGCAGTCTGGCTGGTATCCGACAGCTCAAGCGTGCCGGCGATAATGCCGACCAGCAGCCGGGGCTGCCCTCCCGCCGGGTTGGCGATGCCGCCCTTGGGAGCCACCTGGATGCGCTCGTCAAATCCCCGCTTGCCGGCTTGCCAGCTGTTCGGGTAAGCAAAAGAGTAACTGCGGGTAATGAACACCTCACGCGACCGGGCCGGGGTGGCCACGGGTTCCGGGGGAGACCAGGCAACGAGCGCCTGGAGAGCCTCATTGCCGGATGGAATTTCACTGGCGGTTGATCGCAGTTTCCTGAACGAGCGCTTCGAGAGCAGGGACTTTGACAGCTTATGTCCAGTGAACTCATCCTTGCCGGCGGCAACTGCAACTTCAGGAATTTGTGGGTGTTGGCGCAGGAACTGGCCGGCCTGCTCCGGGAATTGACTGCGCAGCGAATCCAGAGCCTGTTGCGCCGCCCCGGGGTCGTAGCCCGCGTTGAAAAGCCATTGGGAAGCCAGGCCGTTTGCCTCCGATTCTGCATCGGCATCAAAGCCGGACAATGGCGCACCCGGCGACAGATATATTTCCACCTTCTCCAGGGTCTCCAACAGGGGAGCATGGGTGTCATCTGCGACGACCATGGCCGCACGCACGCGAAAGCGTTCGGCCCGCGAAATTGCCCGGGTGGTGTGGCGCAAGGAGATGTGGGCCAACTGGTGGGTGACCAGCCCGGCGAAAAGATTCTCGGTATCCATGGCAGCCAGCAAGCCGCTGGTGAAGAAAACCGGCCCGCCAGGGTAGGCAAAACTGTACAGGCCCTGGTCTGCGACCAGCTTGAAGGTGAACGTGATTTCAGTTCCGGGGTTCGAGCTGAGCAGCCGGTTTCCCAGTTTGTCGATAAACCTGGCGGTGGAAGGTTCCTGGCTTAGCTGGATTCGGGCTTCGAGCCAATCGCTCAGTTCCTGGCCTAACTGCACATCCTGTGCGGAGCTGAAGAGATTCCAGTGGTCATAAACCTTTTCGGCCGCATGCAACCCGGACGCCATGCCCAGGCTGAGCAGGATCCTGAACCATGGCACTCTGAAAGTTTCGGGTTTTTTCAGACAAAAACGCGAAACAATTGGGAAATCCGTTTCCACCGGCACACTCAAAAAATGTCAAAAACAAAAACGTTTCTGAGCCATTCAATCGACTGGTAGTCGTTTGCTCGGGTCTTCAAAAACAAGTATAGAAGATTTTTTTGATTTTGCTCGTGAACCGGGAAAGATGCAAATTTCAGCATCAATCTGGATTTCCGGATAAAAAAACCAGAGGCTAATGATATAGTTGCAGGCGAGTTCCAGAATGAGTGCGAGTAGAGTTTTCTGGATAAGCTGGACTATTGGAAGGGTCAGGAATGGTCAAGTTGCTCCACGAATCAAGCGGACTGCTCTACCACGGTGCGGCCGTGACCTATGCTTTGGTGGCCTATGCGTTTGGCATCGGGGGCCTGTT
>DATDPS010000289.1:0-2484 GCA_035292625.1 Lysobacterales bacterium
CGGCTCGAAAATTTTCTCGATGCGCAGCATTTCCTGCACCTGGTACTGGATGGTCAGGCGATCCTCGAAGTAGAGCGAGAGGTTTGGTCCAATATCCACCCGTCGATTTTTCTTGTGCTCCAGCACGCGCGTGCGAAGTGCTGAGCGTTCATCGGCGTACTGCTCCAGGCTGAAGAGGTCCATGCGTTTTAATGGTTTCATGGTCATGTTCTCTGTTTTCTGTGGAGCGCAAGGCGCGCTCTTACGGCTATATTCCATACGCCTTGCGCAGCAAGGACAGCGGGTTGGTCTCGCCGTGTTTCAACTCCAGCCCGTCAGCAATTTGCGAGGCGGCCATCGGACAGTCCGAAACCAGATAATCGGCTTCCGCCTTCTTCACCCGCGCAATCACTGGCCGGGCGATTTTCTGCGATCTTTCGTAGGTTCCGGCGCGCACCCCGTAGGTGCCGTCGTGGCCGGAACAGCGTTCGATGACTTCGATTTCGGTGCCCGGAACCAGCGCCAGCACGTCCCTGGTCTTGGGTCCGATATTCTGCACGCGCTGGTGGCAGGGCACGTGCCAGGCGACTTTACCCAGCTCCTGTTTGAAGCCGGTATTGAGCAGACCGGCCTTGTGCCGGTGCAACAGGTACTCGAAGGGGTCGAATATGGCCTGCTTGACCTTCTGCACATCGGCGTCGCCCGGGTACATCAAGGGCAGTTCCTGCTTGAACATCAATACGCAGGAGGGGATGGCCGCCACGATGTCCCAGCCTTCATCGACCAGGCGAACCAGCTCGGGGATATTGGTCTGGCGATAGCGGTCCACCGCTTCCAGGTCGCCCTGTTCCAGCTTGGGCATGCCGCAGCACTGCTCTTTCGTGGTAAGGCGGACCGGGATGCCGTTGTGCTCGAACACCTTGATCAGGTCCTGGGCCACGTCCGGCGTATTGACGTTGCAGTAACAGGTGGCGAACAGGGCGACTTTGCCGCGTGTCGGGCCGGCTTCCCGGGTCTCCACGGCCGCCGGCGAGCGGCCCTTATCGCGGCGGCGCAGGGTGTCGGAATGAAACTCGGGCAAATGGGCGCGGTGGTCGAGATCCAGGGTTTTCTCCAGCACCTTGCGCAGCGTCTTGTTGCGGTTGGCTGCATTGATCACGCCCGCGACCACCGGCAGGCTGCCGACCTTGCCCTGCAGGCCGGTGTTGCTGATCAACTTGTGGCTGATCTTACGTTCGCCAGTTTTGAACTGCAGCGCCTTGGCACGCAGCATGAGGTGCGGAAAATCCACGTTCCATTCATGCGGCGGGACGTAAGGACACTTGGTCTGGTAGCACAAATCGCACATGAAGCACTGGTCGACCACCTTGCTGTAGTCTTCCTTGGCGACGCCATCCACTTCCAGGGTGGACGATCCATCGACCAGGTCGAACAGGGTGGGAAACGCGTCGCACAGCGAAACACAGCGGCGGCACCCGTGGCAGATACTGAAAACCCGTTCCAGCTCCTGGTTCAGGGCTTCCCCGTCGTAGAACCCCTCATTCCGCCATCCCAGCGGGTGGCGGGTCGGTGCCTCCAGGCTGCCTTCACGCATGGTTTGTACTCCTGCCAATTTTCAGATTGAGTATCAGTACTTACATCAAGATATGCAGCGGCTTTTCACTGGCGCCAAAAACCGGTCACCTGCGAATCATGTGAAGCAGTTAACACGGCGCACCTGCCGCATGAAGTCCCGGGAAACAAGTCCCGGGACCTCGTGCAAGGTTCAGGCAAGCTGGATCACCTGGCGCCGTAACTGTGCCAGGGATGCGCCTTACTTCCCGGGCCCAGCCCGGGATGCAAAGTGGTTTGGTCAGACCAGTTCGTTAAGCGCCTTCTGGAAGCGGTTGGCATGTGAGCGCTCGGCCTTGGCCAGGGTCTCGAACCAGTCGGCGATTTCGTCGAAGCCTTCGGCGCGGGCCACCTTGGCCATACCGGGGTACATGTCGGTGTACTCATGGGTTTCGCCGGCAATCGCGGCTTTCAGGTTGCTGGCGGTCGGGCCGATGGGCAGGCCGGTAGCCGGGTCGCCTGATTCCTCCAGGTATTCCAGGTGTCCGTGGGCATGGCCGGTTTCACCTTCCGCGGTGGAGCGAAACACGGCCGATACGTCGTTATAGCCTTCGACATCGGCGCGGCCTGCGAAGTAAAGATAGCGGCGGTTTGCCTGCGATTCGCCGGCAAATGCATCCTTGAGATTCTGCTCGGTCTTGCTGCCTTTAAGTGCCATGGTGATTAGTACCTCCAATCGGTTGTCGTGGAACGGGAGTGATCCAGGGCGATCAGGATAGTCCTCCCCAGAGAATAGTTGAAATTGATTTTAATAATCCAATTCATAGCGAATGACAATGACCGAGGTCGGCTGGGCTGGATTTCCTGATATTGAACTGGTCACTGTTGAACTGGCCCGAACGCTGTGATGCAATGCAGGATGGTCCATCCCGCCATCCAGTCCATGCGAAAACA